>CAZLTY010000005.1:0-54149 GCA_964562575.1 uncultured Pirellulales bacterium | reverse complement strand
TGCGTTTTGCCCGTGTCCGGCGAGGATGGTTCCATCAGGCTTGTTACTGCCTCTTTCCGTTGAACCCGAAGGATGACGGAATCCTGCGCGGATGACCTCAAGTCCACGGATCTCCTGGTACACTACTTATACCAGATCAGCCGCATCTCAGTCAAGAAGAATACCTAAGACCGATCGCGAATTCTCCATAAGCCAATTACAGTGCTCCCGATTGAAAATTCGCGTTCTTGCGTGGGTAGGTAGCTTTACAACAACAGTGTATGATCTTACTCGCGGGAATTTACTACCCTGAAGGGTATGATCGCCAATTTTCCGATCTTGACCTGGCCAAAATGCCACAGGGCTTGAAAGGTAGCAGGCAGTTTGGGTAGTATAGAATTGAGTACAGGAGTGCTGCTCATGACAATACTCAGGAAATGTCGGTTCGAGCGACAGTCGGCCACCGTCGGCCTGTTAGCTCGACAAAGGTTTTCACCTCGGGAGACCAAAAGAACATGAACAAAGCCTGTATAGTCCTTGTTCTGGCCCTGCTCGTCCAAGGGGCGTCAGCGGAAGCTGACAATGAAGCTGCCCGGCGTTCAGAAAACGGCGCGTACGGGAAACCACAGCCCAACATCATCTTCCTGCTGACGGACGATCAGCGAGACAATAGCTTTGCAGCTATGGGCCACCGGTTCGTGAAGACGCCGAACGTCGACAGTCTGCTGGACAAGTCGGTTCGGTTCAGCAACACCTACGTTGCCGAACCTACCTGCTCGCCCAGCCGCGCGGCCCTGTTCACCGGGATGCACGAGCGAGTCAACGGCGTGGGATTCACATCTTCATACAAGCTGACGGAATCGCAATGGCAGCGAACGTATCCGGCTTTGGTGCGAAAAGGCGGTTACTATACGGGATTTGTCGGTAAGTTCGGCGTGGAGTACTATACGTTCAGAGGCCGGGCGGCAGAAAAGTTCGATTTCTGGCGCGCCCACGATGGATGGACCAGGTTCTTTCCGAAAGACTTCAAGAGTCCCCCGTGCACACCGTATCACCGAGCGAAGGAAGACGTCATCACCTTTATCATGGGCGAGAGCATTGCCGAGTTTTTCGATAGTCTGCCGCAGGACAAACCCTTCTGTCTTTCGGCGAGTTTCAATGTTCCGCACGGCTCGCAGACCACCAGCATGTACCCGGACTATCCGGATTGGCGTCTGATGACCCGGCCGGCCAACGAGAACCCGAAACTAAAGGACAGCCAATTCTACGACAGACTGTACCGGGATCTGGATATTTGGATACCGCCTGAGACGGCCACTGATCCCTATCGTTTCATTCCGAAATTCATCATGGACCAGGACAAAGGGCGGCGGACACAGACATACCCGTACGATTACACCCGGGCCACCTGCATCGAGCATCACATTCGTTATTATCAAACGATCACCGGTCTCGATCATGTGATCGGCGGCATGTTGGCCGAACTGGACCGCCTGGGATTGGCGAGGAACACGGTGATTATCTCTGCCAGCGACCACGGCCTGCTGATGGGCGAATACGGTATGGGCGGCAAGGCACTGCTGTACGACCTGGCCTCCAAGATTCCCTGTTTTCTCTACGATCCCAGCCTGCCTGCGGACCGCCGGGGGAGTCGGGTCGAGGAGCTGGTTTCCAGCCTGGATATCACCAGAACGATCCTCGACTATGCCGGTGTCGAGGCTCCCGACTTCATGTCGGGCCGGAGCCTTCGGCCGCTGGTGGAGGGAAAGACTGAAATGTGGCGCGACGAACTGTTTCTGGAGAATCTCTATACAGGGCGCGACACGCCTTTTCAGGAAGGAATTCGGCGCGGCAAATGGAAATACATCCGGATGTACGACGGAAAAGTGAAATATGAGGAATCCGACGTCGATTTTTCAAATCGGAATCCTGATTTCGAGATGCTCTTTGATCTCGAATCCGATCCGGGAGAAATGAACAACCTGATCGAATCACACGCCGATAGCGAAGTTCTGGCGTCGCTGCGCGCCAGTTGCGCGGCTCATTCCAGCTCCCTCAATCAGCGCCGTGAAGCCTTCAAGAAACGCGTCCAGATTGAGAGACGGTAGGACCATGCACGAAATATACCCTTCAAGGTAGTAAACTCCCGCGAGCAAAACCATAACATGTTATACCCTTCAGGGTAGTAAATTCTCGCGAGCAAAACCATAACCTGGTATTGTGAGGCTACTTACCCGCGCAAGAGCGGGAATTCTAAGTCGGGAACATGTTATTGCAAAACCGCTTAACCACGCAAGAACGGGATTTTTCAATCGGGAGCACTATAACTTCCCGTTTTGTCGCCCAATTGCACGGCATCTTTGGCTGTTCCTCATTCGTGGAATCCTCAACGTAGAACAGCTACGTAGAGCCATGATCGTCGCGTTGCATTATGGTTGAGTAGACCTAAAGCTCTATCATTTAGGCATGCTTTGTCTTCGCGGTTTAGAGTTGCGTTTTCGTACAGAGCGAATATTATCGTTGAATTGGAAGGCGTGGTCGCGTATCCAAGCGTTTGATGTGGGAAAAGTAAGATAAGGTTTCTCGAATCTTTCACGCCGAATATGTAGGGAGCAAAGAAATGAATCGTCGAGAATTTTCAAAGAGTGGCTTGATGCTTGGTATGGGTTTCATGGCCGGTTCCGCGAGCGGCGGTCCGGCAAGGTCCGAGGGCCCACTAGGGGATTATTACGAGGAACCGGTGAAGAAACTGCCCGCCAGGAAATTCGACGTCGTCGTGGCGGGCGGCGGAACGGCGGGCGTCTTGGCGGCCACCGCCGCGGCGCGCCAGGGAGCCAAAACCGTACTGATCGAGATGAAGGGGTATCCCGGCGGAACCGCTACGGAAGGCGGCACCACCCTTCACAGTTTCTTCAATATCTGGAAGCCTTTTCCCGAAGTCAAAAAGCGCCAGGTCGTCAGGGGAATCCCCAAGGAAATAACCGAACGTCTGGATAAGATCGGCGGCTGGGCCGGATTCGGCGACATGAAATTCGGACATCGCGATTCCGTGAATACGGTGATCGATACGGAATTGTACAAGCTCGTGACGTTCGAGATGCTCATCGAAGCGGGGGTCTACGTTTGCGTGAACACCCTTTTGGCAGGAGCGATTATGGACGGTTCCCGCGTCAAGGGAGTAATCGCCGAGAGCCGGGCGGGCCGCGAGGTCTTCTACGCGAAATCCTTTGTGGACTGCACTGCCTACGGTGACCTTTCCGCTTTTGCCGGAGCAGATTACTCCGAACCGAACGATTACGATGTAGCCAACAGTTTCGGCATGGGTAATGTGGACATAGACAAGATATTCAGATATCTCGATGACCGTGACGGCATTTTGGAATACGCCGAGGGCCGGCGCAGCGGTCAAGACGACAGGGCCGTTCGAGTGCAAGGCAAATGGGCGGTAATGCCCGATGATTTTCACGAGGAAGCGGGAAAGATCGGTTTGCAGTCGGCAACCACCACCGTTTACGACAACTACCTCATGTTCGTCAAGCCCAACCTGAGACTGTCCGTCAGTCCAACCGATCGCGATGTAGTGGCGAAAGCGGAACTGGAACTAAGAACGCGGCAGTTGAGAACACTCGAGCTATTCAAGAAATACTTTCCCGGCTGCGAGAAGGCATTTATCGCGCGAACGGCTCCGAGGCTCAACATCCGTCGGGGCAGGCTCATCACTTGTGACTACGACATCAAGCACGAGGACGTGATAGAAGCCCGACATTTCGACGATGATGTGTTCGTCTACAGCTATCACGACATGTCCCGCTACAAAGTAAAGCACGGCGGAACCTACGGAATTCCTTACAGGGCGCTGCGCGTAAAGGGAATCGAGAATCTCCTGGTGGCCGGGATGATGATCACTTCCGACAGGCGGGCCCACCAGTCAACGAGAAACACCGTGAACTGCATGGGCCAAGGCCAGGCCGCCGGCACCGTAGCAGCCCTCTGCGCCCAGAAGAACAAAGGAACACGAGAACTTTCCTACGCCCTTTTGCGAGAGAAACTGGTGAAGAGCGGTGTGTATTTCGAAAGTTGAGTAGTTATCGCAAAAGACTTGTGGCCGATTTCTCCGAGGGACTGAACGCAAAGAAACGTGCCAAGGATTATCACATCATGACTAATCCAATTAGTGATCCACTTGTTCAACGTAGTAGAGGGTGACACCCACCCACACACATTAGAGTCATTAAGCTCTACGAGGCCCAAAACAAAACGGAAAGGGTCGACGAGAGGCGACCAAAACTGGCGAAAAGAGAAGCTGTGAAAGAGTGACACAGCTCCAAGATGGCGTCACTTTTTGACCTGCGAAGCACCTGAATTCCTTGCCACCACGTGTCACCAAAATGTCAGTACCGACACTGATTCCAAAAAGATACAGGGTGCATGAGGTGCTCAATGAATGCCGAGATGGACTTGGCAATAATTGTGCCACTTGTCAAAATTAACGGGGCCCATACTGAGTCAGTCAGCATAGGCCCCGGACTGATCAACATCTACCTTATCAGCTCAGCGGTCATGTGTTGCTCCGTTCAATTCGTATGGAAATCACCGCAGCAGGCGGACGTCGTCGAAGTACATCGTGCCGGAACCTCCTGCGGCAGCGGCATTCTTCGTGCCGAAACCGATCGTGATCGTATCTACGCTAGTCAGGCTCACGCCAAAGGCCGCCAGGTCGATGACCCACTCGTTCCACCCGGCCTTCTGCGTCGCGGCGGGATCGTCATGATAGACGGCCGCGGTGCCGTTTAGAGCGAGAAACATTCGCTCGTCGGCATTGCCCGAAGCGCCGCGGAACCAAAGCGATAGCTTCGTAACGCCTTCTTTGGTCCAGTCACGCGGGTAAGCCAGTGTAAGAGTTGCCTCTGAGGTCTTGAGGTTGTTGTCATAGCGATAAACAAGTGACTGGGCGCCGCCGTGCACAATGCTTTGTTCGGCATAGGGCGGAAGATCATTGCCGACCAGAGCGCCATTCGTCGTGGTTCCAAAGCCGTCGATCCATTTGTCGAATACGCGATTGCTCGCAGCATCAGGCGGGTCAATGTCATTGTAAGACTCGAAATCATCCACGGTAATAAAATCAGCCGTCGTAAAGCTCCAGACAAGACCCTTGACCGTCTCAGTCGGATAGACCTCATCGACGCGCCAGGCGTAGCTGCTGTTCCAGGCAAGGCCTCCGGGATCATAGCTCTCGGCACCAAGCGCCCTGGGACCTACATACTCGGGCGAGGCGGTGGTAGCCTTGTTGACTGCATCGGCATCGGTGCCAAAGTATAGCTCATGTGAAGCGGCCGTTTCCGCAGGCGTCCAGCTCAGCGTCGCGATCATCTGCACATCCACCGCGCCGTTGGCCGGCTGTGGATTGCCCACGGCGCCTTCAGTCGTGAAGCTCCAGATATCGCCTTTGTGAGTTAAGGGGGGATCAAACTCGTCGACCCGCCAGTAGTAGACCTTTTCCGATTCCAGCACAGGCGGACTGTAGCTGCTGCTTCCCAGAGGCATGCCGCCTGCAGCATTGTATACATCGTCGAAATTCGTGCCCAGATAAACGGTGTGCAGCTTGGCGCCGAAACCGGGCGTCCAGCTAAAGGTAGCATCCAGGTCTACGAATTCGGCGCCGTCAGCCGGGTCGGGGCCGTAAGCAGTTTTAGGCGGAATCGAGAAACTCCAGACATCGCCTTTCCACGGACTATTGGGCTCGGAATCGTTGACCTCGTCGACACGCCAGTAGTAGGTCGTTCCCGGCACAAGGCCGTCGGGAAAGGCAAATCCGGCAAACCCGGCAATGACCATTGTCGAAGTCTGGTTGCCCTGGAATGTGTCGGCCGTGCCGTCGTTTACATGGTCGAAATTCTCGCCTAAATACACGTCATGGGAGAGAGCATAACCTCCCGATCTCCATGCAAGGTTCACCCATGTCTCTGCATGCAAAGCGCCGTCAGCCGGGTCGGGGCCCCAGGCATAAGGCCATACCTCACCTGCCATGGCGCCTAGAATCTCGACCTCCGACAGTATGTGGTCGTAAACGCGAATGTCATCCACCATGCCGTCAAGCCAGCCCATTGCATTGCCTGAGTTAGAGCCAACGTGGTAACGATCGCCAGCACCCCACAATGTCCCAACGGTTGTCGCAGTGCCTTCCTCCTGGCCATCCACATATAAGCGCACATCCCCACCATTGGTGGCAATCGCGACCACAAAGTACCACCTGTCAGCTTCAATCGCGGTTGTTCCCGTCACCGTGCGGGCGCTGCCGTCCCAGGTATAATGCTCGAACGCCCCTGAGCTACTAATCCTCAACTGGTGCGACCAATGGGTTGTCGGCCCTGAGCTGCTCGTTCGCGCAATGATGTTCGCCGCGTCTGTGCGCGCCGGTTTCACCCAGGCGGCAATCGTATAGGTAGTTGGGTTCGTTGGCGAAGGAAGCTCCAGGTAGTCGTCGGCCCCATCGAATACCAGAGCCTGACTGACCATTCCTGCTCCATAGCCTGGCATCCCACCTGTGAATGACCCATTCGACGAGCCCGCCAGGTCATCCAGATTCCCATCAAGCTGCCAGTGTCCTACAAGTTCAGCCGAAGCAATGCCCGCCATGCCGAGCACGGAAACAAAGGAAATCAAACAAATCAGTCTTCCCCTCATGATGATCCTCCCTAAAGCTAGTAAGATAGTTGACAGTAATTCCTCACGTTGGTCACACTTTATCTACAGGTCCTTTGTCATCTGATCCGATCAATTGGAAAGGCGCTCACACAGAACCAGCCTGCACAGGCGACGAATCTTCAACATCGTCACCGCACAACTGCGCGCCGCTCCGATGGTTCAGACAGAATCTAACGATACAACTGAATGTCGTCGAAGTACATCTGACCTGAACCGCCCGCGGCCGGGCTGCCCCTGGTGCCGATGCCGACGGTGATCGTGTTCACACTCGTAAGGTCGACGCCTGCGAAACGCGTCAGGTCGATGACCCATTCGGTCCACCTGGCTATCTGCGTCGCGCTCGCGTCGTCATTGTAAACAACCGCGTTTCCATTTAGAGCAACGAACATTCGATCGGCAGCATTGGCCGAGGCACCTCTGAACCACAGCGACAACCTGGTTACGCCTTCGACGGTCCAGTCTCTCGGATAGACCAACGTCAAAGTCGCCTCGGACGTCTTGAGGTTGTTGTCGTAGCGGTATCCCATCGACTGGATGCCGTCGTGGACGACGGTCTGCTCAGCGTAAGGCGGCAGGTCATTACCGACCAGAGCGCCGTTTGTCGTGGTCCCAAAGCCGTCAAGCCACTTGTCGAATATCCTGTTGATACCAGGCTCACCGGGCAACGGATCGATGTCATCATACGATTCGAAATCGTCCACCAGAATGAAGTCGGCCGTCGTGAGTGTCCAGACCAGACCTTTGATGGTGCCGGTCGGATAGACCTCATCGACGCGCCAGGCATAGCTGCTGTTCCAGGCAAGTCCACCGGGATCATAGCTCTCGGCACCAAGTGCCCTGGGACCTATATACTCGGGTGAGGCGGTGGTAGCCTTGTTGACAGCATCGGCATCGGTGCCAAAGTATAGCTCATGTGAAGCGGCCGTTTCCGCTGGTGTCCAGCTCAGCGTTGCGATCATCTGCACATCCACCTCGCCGTTGGCCGGCTGTGGATTGCCCACGGCGCCTGGAGTCGTGAAGCTCCAGATATCGCCTTTGTGCGTCTCGAAGGCGTCAAACTCATCGACCCGCCAGTAGTAAACCTTTTCCGATTCCAGCGCAGCCGGGCTGTAGCTGCTGCTTCCCATAGGCACGCCACCTGCGGCATTGTCTACATCGTCGAAATTTGTGCCCAGATAAACGGTGTGCAGCTTGGCGCCGAAACCGGGCGTCCACGCAAAGACCGCATTCGGGTCCACGAACTCAGCGCCGTCCGGCGGATCTGGACTGTAAGCCGTCTTGGGAGGAATCGAAAAGCTCCAGACATCGCCTTTCCACGGACTATTGGGTTCGGAGTCATTGACTTCATCGACACGCCAGTAGTAAGTCGCACCTGGAACAAGCCCGTCGGGATAGGGAAATCCGGGAAAGCCTGCGACAATGAACGTGTCGGCCTGGTTGCCCCGGAAGGCGTCGGCGGTCCCATCGTTCACATCGTCAAAATTGTCGCCCAGATACACATCGTGCGAAACTGCAAAATCCCCCGGCGACCAGCCGAGAGTTACCCATGTGTCTTCATAGAGCGCACCGTCAGATGGATTGGGGCCCAGAGCATAAGGATAGGCCTCGCCGCCCTCCATCGCAGCCAGAATCTCAACCCCTGTCAGGACATTGTTGTAGATGCGAATGTCGTCCATGGTGCCGTTGACAAACCGACTCATGCCCCCTTCGTTCCCAATAATCAGTGGGTTGGTCGAGGTTTGAGGCGTTTTGGATTCCGTATCCTCAAAAATCAAGCTGCCGTCTTTATAGAATCGTCTGCCCTCAGCCGGATCGTAGGTATAGGTAAAATGCGCCCACTCGTCCGTCACAGCTACTCCGGCGGGGGTATCACCCATTGTTCTTGAGCCATCCGCGTGCCCAATTGGAAGATGAAAGTGCCCGTCTCCGTATGTTAATACTTCGTAGTTCTCAGTAACATCTAAACCTTTTACAATATATGCATTGTAACTTTTGTTTTCATTTAGTCTAAGCCAAAAGGCAATTGTCCACTTGGTCAGATCCAGACTCGGATCACTCCCGCAGTCAAGGAAATCACCCGCTCCATCAAATTCGATGGCCCTGCCGTAATAGCCCTCCACCCATTGAGGGTCACCATTGAAGGTACCGTGGTTGCCGTGCCCGCTCGAGTCATTGGCAGTAGTTCCGGAGCCCTCATCCAATCTCCAGTAAGCCACGAGGTCTGCCCTAACGACACTTGTCAAAACGGCGCCGATCACAAGGCTAAAAGAAGTCAGAAGAACCAATTTTTTGCACATAGTAATCCTCCTTCAAATGAGATTAGTAATAACGGCTCTTGCGCTCATTTCATTCGATCAGAATCTAACGGGACAATATCTTACTCGGTTTGGCGCTATCTCCTTCCTTCTTGCCGGGATTTCCCATAAATATTTCCATGAAACGCTCCTGCAAGCTTCACGTCTCACAATACCACAATCTCATCTCAGTTTCAACAATTTCCTGGCAGGTTCAGCTTGTCCAATTCCAAAGAAACGGCCGTTTCTTATTGGGCGAAGATCGAGATTCTCCCCAAAAACAACCGGGGCCCGTACCGAGTCAATCAGTACAGGCCCCGAGTTCATAAACACCCCGTATCAGCGGCGCGATTACCAGCGGCATCAATCGGTTTTCAAACAACCTACCTAACCAACCGAATGTCGTCGAAGTACATTGTGCCGGAGCTTCCTGCGGCAGCAGCATTCTTCGTGCCGAAACCGATTGTGATCGTATCTACGTTGGCCAGGTTCACGCCGGCAAAGCTCGTCAGGTCGATCACCCATTCGGTCCAAACGCTTGTCTGTGTCGCAGCCGGCTCCCCATAATATACTGCGGCGTTGCCGTTCAGGGCGACGAACATGCGCTCGGGCGCGTTGGCGCCCTGGCCGCGGAACCACAGGGACAGCTTCGTCACACCCTGCTCGGTCCAGTCGCGCGGATACACCAGCGTCATCGTAGCCTCGGATATCTTGAGGTTAGTGTCGTAGATGTACGGCATTGACTGGGCGCCGCCGTGAACGATGCTCCGCTCGGTGAATGGAGCCTGGTCGTAACCGACGAGAGCGCCGTTTGTCGCGGTTCCGAAGCCATCTATCCACGTGTTGAATATCCTGTTGCTGCCCGTCTCATCGGGATTGAGGTCGTTGTACGACTCGATATCGTCGACAGTGAGGAAATCGGCTACCGTAAAGACCCATGTCCCGCCCTGGGCAATCGTACCGTCGGCGGCGACCTCGTCGATACGCCAATAGTATGGCCCGCCGCCCCACTCTACGCCCTCGGCCGGGGTGAAGGTAGCCCCGTTTTGCCGGCCTCTGTATATGCCGGTCGTGTCGGAAGAATCGGCTGCCTTGACGACCCCGACGTCGGTACCGAAGTAGACGTCGTGCTCAGCGGCGCTGTCGCCTGCCGACCATGAGAGCACAGCCGCATCATTGATGCCGGGGTTGGAGCCGTTCGCAGGTTTTGGACTCCAGGCGACGAGCGGGTCGCCTCGCATGATCTGAGTGATCTCTTCGGCGGCGAGCGCCCTGTCGTAGATGCGGACATCGTCGATATCACCCATCAGCGCGGTGCGGCGGTCTCTGGTGCCGTCGAAGGTGTCGGCAAGAGAGTCGGCGCCTAGAAAGCCGTAACGGACCGCGCCGGTGCCCATTGTGGGCCCGCCGGTCATGGTCGCGTCCAGCCGGCCGTCGATGTAGATAGCCAGCAAGCCCTTGTTGTACACCGAGCAGATGTGGTGCCAGAATCCATCGTCGACTCGCGTGAGGCTGCCGAGCTCGGTAAGCCCGCTGCTTGTCGTGACGTCATAGTCGATAAGGCCGAAGCCGGCGCCGTAGCTGTCTATCGACAGACGCCAGTAGTCGGCCTGGCCGAACGAAGCGAGAATCTGAGTGCCCTGGTTTTCCGTGCGCATCCAGCAGCAAACGGTCGATTCGGTATAGGCATCGCCTTCGTATTTGAGGTTGCGGATGGCGACGTAGCCGTTCTGTCCGAAGTTCAAGGCGGAATCGCCGACCAGTCCCGGCACGGTCCAACCGGCAGTGCCCATCAGGGCGCCGTGACTTGCGTGGCCGGAGGAGTCGATCGCGGTGGAGCCCTGGGCCTCATCCAGCTCAAACAGAGCAAGAAGGTTCGGGTCGCCGATCGGCAGATCGGGGATGGTGGTGAAGCTCCAGAGATCGCCCGTGTGCGTTATTGCGCCGTCGAATTCATCGACCCGCCAGTAGTAGGCCTTGCCGGCTTCGAGAGCGCCGGGATCGTAGGTTGCGCCAATTTGCGGCGAAGCGCCGGCGGCATTGGTTACGTCGTCGGCATTATCGCCGAAGTATATGCTGTGCAGCTTGGCGTTCATCCCGGGCTCCCAACCAAGAGTCGTGGCAGGATCAGCCGTCTGCGAGCCGTCGGAGGGATTGGGTTCGTATGCCGTCATCGATGGAACGGTGAAGCTCCAGACATCGCCCTTCCACGGGCTGTTCGGATCGGCGTCGTTGACCTCGTCGATTCGCCAGTAGTAAGTTGTGCCGGGAATAAGTCCGTCGGGGAAGGGAAATCCCGGGAAACCGGCGACGATAAAGTCCGTGGCCTGGTTGCCCCAGAAGGCCGGAGCATCGACGGTGGCGTCGTTAACCTGATCAAAATCGTCGCCAACGTAGACGTCGTGCGAGACGGCGAATGCGCCGGCGTTCCACCGTAGATTCACCCAGGATTCCTCGAATCGCGAGCTGTCGGCCGGCGACGGACCGGATGCGAGCGGGTTCGAGCCGGCAGCGGAGATCTCCATCGTCTGGCGGACCTCGTCCTGTGTCAGGGGTCGGCTGTACATCCGCACCTCGTCGATCAGACCGGTGAAGTACCGGTCGGCCCGGGGACCGCTGCGGCCGATGTTGAGATCGATTCCCACGGCCGTGATGAACGGGTTGGTGCCGTTGCCGATCTGGAACGTACCGCCGGGCTCGCCATCGACGTAAAACTGGACGTCTTCCATCAGACCGCCTTCGGGCAGAACCGCGGCGATATGATGCCACAGGCCATCGTTGACCGTGGTCTCGCTGCGGTTGTTGCCGTTGCCGTGCTCGATGCGCACGCGACCGTCATGCAGGCGGAATTCGACCTTCAGACCGCCGCCTTCGCTTCCCCAGCTCAGAATCTCCGGGTCTGCACTGACGGACGTCTGAATCCAAGCGGCAAGTGTCCAGGGAGGCCCAAAAATGCCTTTGTATCCGTCAATGCTTACATAATCGTCGGCCCCGTCGAGTTCCAGAGCCCCACCATGCATACCGTTATTGGCGAACTGCGCGCCGCCGATAGGCGTGCCGTGACGCTCGTTGCCGGAGTGGTCCTGAGCGTCGCTATCGAGAGGCCAATAGCCCTCCAGCCCAGTGACGACATCGCCTCTACCAACTCCACAGGCGAAGACGAGGGTGACCATCGTCGCCAAACACAGATTTCTCTTGCACATAATAGTCTCCTTCAAGAAGATTTCGGTTTCAAGCGGGTAACAGCAACGGCCCACCTCACGAGAGTCTGCCGGGGCCCGGGCTCCGAATCAGCCCGCCCGGAGCCAATAATCTGCAAACTTCACCAACACTCATATATAGCAAATCAGACCGCTCGCGTCAAGGGAAATGACGACAGCAGAATACAGCAGGCAGAATTCAAGCATCCAGCATCGAGCATCAAGAATCCGTGTTCTCTATGTACTCGGAGATCCGTGAGAAATGACGCCAGTTGCGTGGTTTTCCAGCGTTTTTTGGCATTTTTCTCTTGAAATACGTACTGACTTGTGCTACGATGACATTGATCTGCTCTGAGGTCGCAACAAAACCTAAGATAGTGCAGAGTTCTTGGCTCTGCGGAGAAGAAAAGAAAAGGAAGGAGTTGTCTCATGAAAAAAACGATTGTTGCGCTGTCAGTGGTGATGCTGACTGCTCCGGCATGGGCCGGCGTTGCAATCACCGTGACGGACCTGGGCGATGGGAAAGCCGGCATCGACTACTCCGGTACCGAGTTGGTCAGGGCGTTCGCCCTGGACATCACGGTTGACACCGGGACCATTGATGCCATCAGCGGCTTCGTCGTCGGCGATGACAACAACGGCTACGGCATATTCCCGGCCAACTTCAGCCGGAACATTGTCGTCGATCCTGTGACCGGTGATGTCAGCGATTGGGCCGTGGCGGATTACACCCCCGTGGCTGATGCCGGCGATCCGGGTGCTCTTGGGGGCCTCGGAACCAACGGCATCACCATCGAGATGGGTTCACTCTACGACACCAAGGCCCCGCCTCTTTCGGGCAGACTCTGCGTTATCACATGCAGCGAGCGGTGCAATGTTACAGTTACCACCAACGCGACTCGCGGTAATGTGGTGCTGGAAGACGCATCCGAAGCGGTCGTGGATCTGACCGGTGCGACGGAGATTCTAATTGACGGCGCTGGCGCCGGCAGCTACACCGGCCCGCAGCCCGAGCAATGGAATGCAGTAGGCCAGCCTGAATGTTGGATGTCTATCATTAACCCGAGACAGTGTCACGGCGATGCCGACGGAACATCTCAGGGCAAGAACAAATTCTGGGTCTCCACAAACGATCTGGACGTTCTGATTGCGTCCTGGAACAAAACATTCGCCGAGCTTGACGGCCAGATGGTCGGCGGGGTCCCGCTGATTTGTGGCGACTTCGACCACATAGCCCAGGGCAAGCAACAGTTTCGTGTTTCGACCAACGACCTTGATATCTTGATTGCAAACTGGCAGGCGGCCGATGCGCCGGCGCCGGACTGTCCGTAATTGTTGTAAGTTTGATGTGACTGACGCGCCTGGTGCATTTCGCGTGAGTTACGCTTTCTCAACGTGTTGAAAGGAGAAGATGATGAAGAAGTTGATGGCTCTGTTCTTGGCTCTCGCCCTGACACCGGCGGCGAATGCCGTGCTCATCCAGGTCGACGGCCAGATCGGCGAGACCTTTGACGTTCAGGAAAATGCCACAATCTCGGTCGTTAGCGAGGACACGCTGAATTGGCTCGGCTATCTTATCATTGAAGACGGTGGCTTGGGCGTTTTGAGCAATCCGGTCGGCACGGCCCTCGCGGGTGACCCGGCGCTGGCCGGCGCAACAGCCTATACCGAAGCCGGCTGGGGTGATGGTTATGAGATTACCGTGGCGGCAAGTGCATCCTTCCCTGTGGGTGTGGGTACGCAGTTCAGCTTTGACTATACCGGAACCCTTGATGATACTGCCAGGATTTCGCTGTTCGTGGATCCGGAGTTTAATGTCCCGGTCGCTTCGGTCGGCGTGAACGTCGTTCCTGAGCCGATGACAATTCTACTGCTCGGTCTCGGCGGCTTGCTGCTGTGCCGCCGCAGATAGTGTGTCAGTCTTGGCCAAGGCCAACAATTCAGTTAGCAAAGAGGCAAGTCTCCCGGCTTGCCTCTTGTTTATTTGTCTTGCCGCCAGCGCCGACGTTGCCTAAAATCTGCTCGTAGCCAGAGAGGGTGGTTAAGAAGTTGATCGTCGGCCCGAGCCCCCGCGGCGCTTGAGCGCAGAAGAGTTCGAGCGAAAAACCCCAGGGCACGAAGGCCAAAGTCCGCCGAAGGCGGATTGGTTCCATCGTCGATGCAGGCCGACAAAGCCATGGGGCTTTGCAGCCGGGCGAAGCCGGAGCAACTTTTGAGACATCCTCTCAGGGCGAGCGAAACTCAACCGACCAGTTTGGAAGCTACTCATGAAACAGATAGTGCCTCTGCTGCTTTGTAGTCTGAGTGTCTTTTCTCACAGCGGCT
Source organism: uncultured Pirellulales bacterium (assembly GCA_964562575.1). Taxonomy (GTDB): domain Bacteria; phylum Planctomycetota; class Phycisphaerae; order Sedimentisphaerales; family Anaerobacaceae; genus SG8-4. The sequence continues at coordinate 39,646 of CAZLTY010000005.1, read as the reverse complement.
GTCACGGCCCCGCCGAGAGCCCGCCTGCGGTAGAGGTGATCATCGACGGTGACGGGCAATTCCCGGATTTTCTCGTCGGCACGTGGAAAGCCGACTCGGGCGGCTGGGAAATTGTCTTCGAACCGAACGGGGCAATCTCCTCTGCGGTGGTCAGTCTCGGCAGGGTGAGAATGAAGCCGGGACAGGTGACAAAGGTGCCGATGAAACTGGAGGGCAAAGGAGTATTCGAGGCGGGCCCCTGGGCGGTTCAGTATTCGCCCGAGCAGCGGGAATTGATAGTGGAAATCGCAATCGCGAGCTTTCGCGTCGAGCTTGGCGACAGCGTAGTCAAGGGCCGGACTTTGAATATCTTCGCCGGTTCGATTTCCGCCGACGGCCGGTCGTGGTGGGCCAATCGCTTCAGCTTCCCCGAGTACGTCGCAGATACAAAGGAATATCGCGATCACAAGCTGAGCGTCGACCCCAACGACAACCCGCCCGAGGAACTGCTCTTCCTAAGGGTCTCCGAGTCTCAGTAGTCGAAGTAAAGAAGTCCGCCTGAATCCGAGCCAGGCCAATTGAGCCTGATCGTCTTGGTGGCCGGCTGATAGACCCAGGCGTATCCATCAACCGCTTCAGGGGGAAAGGCCTCGTTGTTTCCTATCATCATGATGTTCCGCAGATTGTTGAAAGGGTTCTTGGGGATCTTCGCCATGTAAGTCTGATCCACCACGAGTTGATTGTAGAAGGCCGTACTGCTCGGGGGGGTCTGCGGATCGTCATTCTCGTAACCCGGCGGGATTCCACCATGCTGGGCAGTATAGAACTCAATCGCGCTGCGCAATATGCGCAGGTTGTCCTTGGCCACGGCCTTTTTGGCCCGCGTCGATTGCGACTGAAACTGAGGCACGACGATAGCAGCCATTATCCCCAGGATGGCCACTACTATCAGCAGCTCAACAACTGAAAATCCGCATTTCTTCATTTGATGCCGTACTCTATTCCTGATATTGCCCGCAGGCATACTATGGGCGCACTGCGTCGGTCTTTTCTCCTATCGACCTGTATAATCGTCCACTTTAACCGGCAACCATATTATGGGACTATTTCCGGGCCGTGCGGGGAAAAAGGAGTTGACATTTCCGCGCTGCCGTGCAACCATATCTGGAGCAAGAATGTGCTGCTTATCAGCTTGAAGGCCGTTTGCTGGCAAAAGCAATAGCACCGGCTCGAATTAAAGAAGGAAAGAACCTATGATCAACGACCGATTTTCACGAAGAGATTTCATGCGTAACACCTCTTTGGCGGCTGCGGGGACCGTTGCGGGTGCATTGGCGGGCCAGGGCAATGCTGCAACACAGCCTGTCCACACATCGAAGATTCTAAATTTCCACCCCAAGATGACCTATCGTCGGTTGGGCAAGACGAACCTGATGATCTCCGAGGTCAGTTTGGGCGGCCACTGGAAGAATCGCAACGCCGGCAGATACTGGGATAGCTTCGCCAACGAACAAGTACCGGTCGATGTTGCCAAGAACCGCACCGATGTTGTCAGTGCCTGCGTGGATTCCGGCATCAACTATCTGGACATCACCACAGCGGCTGAGTGCCTCTGCTACGGCGAAGCCCTCAAGGGCCGCCGGGAGAAGATGTATGTCGGCGCCGACATACACAATCTCGGCCCGCGCGGGTCCAATCGCTGCAACATCAAGGACCAGACCTTCAATGTCGAGACATGCCTTCGGCTGTTGAAGACCGACTATCTCGACATCTGGCGCCCACAGGCAAAGATGGCCGGCAAGCTGGGAACCAACCAGCTCAACACGGACCCCGAGGTTGAGGTCCTGATCGAGACCTTCCAGATCCTACACAAGCAGGGCAAGGTGCGACATCTCGGCATGTCATGTCACTGCCGTCCCTGGTTCGAGCACGTTCTGAACAGGTACTCCGAATTCGAAATGATTATCTTCCCCTGCAGCGCGATGACCAAAGTCAAGGGCGAGGTCCCGACGGCGGCAAACACCGATGAGGTCAATCCGGGACACGGTTCCGACCAGACGCAGAGTATCTTCAAGGTCGTTCTCGAACAAGATGTCGGGATCGTTACGATCAAGCCCTACTTCGGAGGCAGTGTTTTCAAGGATACCTACGGTAGGATCAAGTTCCCGGTCATGGGTGTCGGCAGCAAGAAAGAGAACGACTTAGCCCGCCTCACACTTCAGTGTATCCTTGCCAATCCGGCCATCACGGCGTCCGTGCCGGGACTCTCGACGGTATACGAAGTCGAGAACGCGGCGCGAGCCTCGTACACACGCGCGTTCGGAATGGCCGCGGCCGACAGGCAGTGGCTGATGGACATTACCGAGCGGCAGTGGGCCAATCTGCCCTCTGAGTACGAGTGGCTGCGCGACTGGGAAGTCGTTTGATGCAGAAGATAGAAAACAGAGGGCGGAAAGCTGGGAATGGCTTTCTGTCCTCTGTCTTTTGTCCCGCACGGCATTGTCTGCCGGTGGATTACTCTGATTTATCACAAGGAGAAGAAAGTGCGCTCAAATATCAATATCTGTTCGCGTCTCGCAGCGGAGATGTTTGTCTTTGTAGTTTTTGTCGGATTGGCGGCGGTTTGTCTGGCCGAGGAATCCGGAGGCAACGGCAAATGTTACGTCTGCCATCCGGCCATGAAGACCGAGGAGCTGACAGCCAATCACCTGGAGATGGGCATTACCTGTGACGTTTGTCACGGCGCCTCGACAGAGCACATGCACGATGAGATGCTGATGACCAAGCCCGACCTTCTGTTCGGCCGATCGCAAGTGCGCAAGATGTGTTCGAATTCGACATGTCACAAGCCCGGCCCAGAGCGCAGAGTCTACGGTCGCCAGGATCACATGGATTCTGAGGCAGTAGAAGCTTTCTTCGAGAGATGGACGGGCCGGATGCGCCCGAACGGCCGAAACATCACGCACGATTCGATCTGCACCGATTGTCACGGTACACACAACATCAGCGAGCCGCTAAAGACAGTCTCCGAAGATGAACAGCCCCAATGGATCGCGCTGTTCAACGGTCGCGACCTGAAGGGCTGGCGCCCCTCGGACGCCGATTCATGGAGCGTCAAGGCCGGTCGGATCGTCGGAACCGGCGGCGCTCTCTGGAGCGAAAAATCATACGAAGACTACCTGCTCGCAATAACCTTCCGGGCCACCTGGCCCATCCACGCCGGCATCTGGTCGCGCGGCGAGGCCTCTGGGCGGATCGAGATATTCGAGTCCAAGCCGGCCTTCACAGGCAGCATTCTCGTGCCCGGAAAGGGACTGGCGCTGGTCAATCTGCGTCAGGACCTTGAGGACCGTGAAAGCTGGAACACGATCTCGATCAAGGTCGAAGGCGACAGGACGCAGGTCTGGCTGAACGGCGAGGAAATTGGCCTGGTTCGCGTCGGCGGGCCTGCAAGAGGAAAGGTGGGCCTGTACATCGCCAAGGGTGGGGATTCGAAGATCGCGGAACTAATCGTTCGTGAAGTGCTCATCCAGAAGCTTGTCAAACCGAAGGAATAAGGACCGTGCACGAAATAGATTGGCTAATTTGAGGTCCAAGTTTGCCGTAGATTTGGTCACGACCGATTGAGCGGAACCGGGGGCGTAGCTATTCTACGGTGAGGATTCCGCGATTGAGGAGCGGCCAAAGATATGGTGAAATTGGGCCTCCAAAACGGGAAGTTATTTCGTGCACGGTCCTAAGCACAGAGGCCTTCTGAAGAATAGGCTGAGGCAATTTCTCCAACTTGAGAGTAGCCGAGAGCACTCAAGTATCGGGCATGGGCGGCGCACATCTCGATTCACGGGGTTATGTGTACTCCTTCGACCTTTTTCCTTGACGGTGAGGTGGCCTATTTGGTACAAATAGAACTGATAGGTGAAGCACGCAAGTCTCAAGCCGTGCCTTCTGTGATGGAGTGCTGGGACTTTTCTTACTGCCCGTCGTCCTGCGAGGAACAGACTTGCAGGAGAGAGACTGTAATTGGCGTTTGAACGGGGCAAAGGGTGTTTTGGCGCATAGCCAAAGGCCTTTGATCCTCTAAATTACTTTTGATGGAGGTTGTGTCATGTACGAGAAATCACTTCTGCTAGCCTGCTTTGTTCTGGTGACGATTTGCGCCGGGGCGATTCAAGCGGCGCCACTGGCTCCCGACGATGCCAGTATCGCAGACAACTTGTGCCTGTGGTTGAGAAACCCTGGGATTAATCTCGATGAAGCCGCCGGCATATGGGCCGATTCGAGCGGCAGAGGCAATGATGCCGTAGCCGTGGGCGATTCGCTTGGCGCAACCTACGTGGGCCCGACGCTGTCGTTCGGCAGTAACCCGGCGGTGTTTAGCGGCGAGTTCAGCACTGCCAAGTTCTCAGGCGACGCCGATGATCTGCTGCGGGCCCCCAACATAAACGGCGGAACAAATTTTAGCGAGCTTACCATCATTGTGGTGTACAAGCTCTACAACCAGGGCCAGTCAGGCAGTGGTATGACCCGCCCTGTGGGTGTCGGGTCCTTTATCGGCGAGGGAGCCAACCTGGGCAACTTCTTCAATCTGGGCAACGACGTGAGTATTCGCAAGGACAACGGTTCTGTCCAGGGTGCCACGGCGACACATCCGGACGATGAATTCTTCATTCGTGCTGCGAGGATTAATGCGAACAGTATCAACCAGTGGTTCAACACTGCCGGAACGCTGGAACAGGTGCACGACGCCGGCGGGGCTTCGTACACGACGTCCACCGATAATTTCTATCTCGGCGACCTGCGTGCCGACAGCACCACTGGTGGCGGCACTAGCGGCTACTCGACCTCGGACATAGAGATTGCCGAGGTAATCGTTTACAGCATTGATCTGACTGGGGCCCAACTCGAGGGAATCAGCGAATGGCTTCAGGGCAACGTCGGAAGCGGCGGCGGTAATCCCCTTGCTGCCGGGCCCAATCCGGCCGAGGGCACACTGTACGAAAATACCTGGGCCAATCTCGGCTGGAGGGCGGGATACTATGCCGTCTCCCACGATCTGTATTTCGGGACCGCCTTCGACGACGTCAATGACGGTGTCGAAGGGACCTTCGTCGGCAACACCGGGATGACTACGCAGGTAGTTGGCTTCCCCGGCTTTCCCGCTCCGGACGGCCTTCAGCCCGGTACAACCTATTACTGGCGCGTCGATGAGGTCAACGACGCCGACCCGAACAGTCCGTGGAAAGGCCATATATGGAGCTTCACGGTACCTCCCAAAATAGCCTATGACCCCGAGCCGGGTGATAACATCAAGTTCGCGGAAGTGGATGTGACCCTGAACTGGACGGCCGGTTTCGGCACGAAGCTGCACGACGTGTACTTCGGCGACGATCTTGATACTGTAAGTAACGCCTCCGGCGCTCTGCCGCAGACTGAGGCTACTTATACACCCGGCACACTTGAATCGGACAAGACCTACTATTGGCGTGTCGATGAGTTTGACGGGGCCACAAGGTACAAAGGCGATGTCTGGACTTTCACGACCATGCCTGTCATCGGCGTCAGTAATGAGCCCAACCTGGTCGCTTTGTGGACCTTTGACGAAGGTATGGGTAACAATGCCCTTGACTGGTCCGGGCACGGCAATCACGGAAAGCTCTTTGGGGCAGAATGGACTATCCCCGGTGTGATTGGCGACGCCGCTCTGGACCTCAATGGCGGTTACGTGGCGATTCAGAACTTGAGCTACTACAGCGCGGGCAATGCGGAGGTTACTGTCTGTGCCTGGCTTCGCACGAACAGTTGGGCTACTCAGCGAGTCGTCTCTTTTGACCGCAACGAGTACTGGCGTCTGGAGATCAACGGCAACGGTGGCGGCGACGGTCAGATCGGATGGGACGTGATGACCAGTTCAGGACTGGTCGACTCCGGCAGCACTACCCGTGTCGATGATGAGATCTGGCACCACGTCTGCGGTGTCTTCGACAATGGACGGATGACCATATATATCGACGGCATTGCCGAGCCATCGGTGACAGGAGGCCCGACTTTTGGCAGCGGAACTACCCGCTTTGGTTTCATCAGCGCCGAATCCGATGCCTCCAGCTTCAATGGAACCAGAGGTGGGGGATCCTCAGTTTTCGGCGACATCGATGACGTACGCATCTACAGCAAAGCCCTCACACAGGAGGAGATCGTGCTGGTGATGCGAGGCAACCCGTTGATGGCCTGGGCCCCTAGTCCGTCGGACGGATCAACGCCCGACATTGACAATGCGACAGCTCTTAGCTGGTCGGCTGGCGACGATGCGGCCAGCCATGAAGTCTACTTCGGTATGGATACCGATGCGGTCAAGAATGCCGACACATCCGATACGACGGGCATTTATCGCGGTGGTCAAAGCGGTACGAGCTTCACTCCGGCCGATAGTGTCGAGTGGGGCGGCGGACCTTACTACTGGCGCGTCGACGAGAACAACACCGACGGCACGGTAGCCAAGGGCCGAGTCTGGACGTTCACAGTAGCGGACTTCATTCTCGTGGACGATTTCGAGAGCTACACTGACAATGACGCGGACAGCGAAGCGATCTGGCAGAGCTGGATTGACGGCTTCGAAGTTCCCACCAACGGTTCACAGGTCGGGTCTCTGCTTCCTCCGTACGCCGAGCAAACAATTGTCAACAGCGGCGGCCAGTCCATGCCGCTCTCCTACAACAACTCCGCCGGTGTGACATATTCGGAAGCGACGTTGAAACTGACCTCTCCGCGCAACTGGACAAACCACGGCGTTGCAGTCCTGTCGCTGTGGTTCAGAGGCTATCCGCCCGCTGTCGGCAGCTTCACCGAGGGTCCCGTAGGCACGTACACGATGATCGCCTCAGGCGCAGACATATCGGGCAACGCCGATGAGTTCCACTTTGCGTACAAGACACTCACCGGTCCGGGTACGATTGTCGCCAGGGTCGACAGTGTGGAGAACACCCACTCCTGGGCCAAGGCCGGCGTTATGATCCGCGAGACTCTGGACGCCGGCTCGAAGCACGCCTTTGCGTGTGTAACGCCCGGCCAAGGAGTTGCCTCTCAGGGTCGCACTAGCACGGACAGCAGCAGTTTCAATACGGCTCAGGCCGATATCGCAGCCCCCCATTGGGTGAAGCTGGAGCGTGACGCAGCCGGCAATTTCACCGCTTCACACTCTGCCAACGGTGCCGCCTGGGAGCCTGTCGGCAGCGCCATACCGACGAACATCCCAATGGTCTCGAATGTCTATGTAGGCCTGGCGCTGACCAGCCATGACAATGCCCAGACGTGCGAGGCGAAGTTCTCGAATGTCACGATCACCGGCACAGTCGGTCCGCAATGGGCGCACGAGGACATCGGTATACTGGCCAATGACGCCGAGCCGTTGTATGTTGCTCTCTCGAACGGCGCAGGTGGTTCTGCCGTGGTGGTCCACGATGATCCGGGGGCAGCAACGATAGACACCTGGACCGAGTGGACTATCGACCTGACGCGCTTTGCCGATCAGGGCGTAAACCTGGCCGACATCGACAGCATTGCTGTTGGCCTCGGCACTGAGGGAACTCCAACGGGTAACGGCGGGTCAGGGACGATGTTCATTGACGATGTCAGACTGTATCAGACGGCTCAGGATGAGCCTCAGGCTAACTGAGGCTACCGCTAATTGAGCGGACGATAGGGATTGACCTGTACCAGTCCGGGGCTTGCACCGATTCATTTCGGTGCGAGCCCCCCTTCTTTTTGGCCGGCGCGCGACCTTCCAATCGAACTTGCGGGCGAAAATCAAGAGAATTTGAAGGAATTCGGCGTCCGGAGCGTCTATCATAACGTCACGAAGTTGAGATTCTGAATTTGAACTGACACAGTGTATGCCCTTTGAGGAGTGCGGAGCGTGTTCTTGTTCCTTCCTTATCGCGTCGATGTTCCACACGAACATCGCCCGATCATGAACTGGCTGGCGGTGACGGCGGTCATGTTCGTGTTCTGGTTGCAGTTAAGTGATAGTTCGATCACGATGCGGTATTGGCTGGACGGCTGGGGAATCAGAGGTCTCCTCGGCAGTATTTGGCTGCACGGTGGTTTACTGCACCTGCTAGGGAATTCTCTCTATCTCTGGGTGTTCGGCAATGCCGTGTGCTCGAAGTTGGGCAATCTGGGTTACCTGCCCGCATACGTCGGACTGGGCATCGCGGGTGGGATCGGCCATTTGCTGTTTTCCAATGCTCCGGCGGTTGGAGCCAGTGGGGCAATAAGCGGCCTGCTCGGGATGCATCTCGTGCTGTTTCCGGCCGATGCCATCAATTGTGTCTTCCTGTGGATATTCCTGCCACACCGCCCGGCCTGGTTCAAATTCAGAAGCTTCTGGTTCATTCTGTTCTGGTTTGCGCTGAATATATACGGGGCACTTTACGGCAGCGGAAGAATCGCATATTCCGCTCACATCGGGGGATTTGTGGCCGGGGTCGGGCTGGCCCTCTTGCTGTTGAAAACCGGCGACATCAGAGTGGAACGGCATGAGAAGTCGATAGTAGGTCTGCTGGGGCTGGGAGGCAAGAAAGCCAGACCGGCCCCGAGCAGAGGGGATCGCGCACGCCGCCGGCGCCAAGGGCAGGTCCAGGAGCGTATGAAAGCTCTACATGAGCGGTTTCCGGCCGAGCCTGAAGACAAACACTAGAGTTTATCCGCTTCAAGTGCAGTTGTGGCCAGCCGCTCAAGGTGCCCGGAAAACATGCCGGCAGGACCGGGCGATGTCCCAAGTGCTCCGGCACGGTGAAAATGCCGCCAGCCCGGGCCCGGAGCGCGCGGGATCACTCGGCGGTCTCAGAAAGCTGATTTCATCGCAGGGTGCCCGTGATTATGGGGCGTGAAAAAGTGCGGAAAATAAATTGAAGAAAATGCCCCTCCGGAGTGTATATTGTTACGACAACGGCAATAGAGAACGTATTTGAACTGAAATGGAGTTTTTTTGGAGCCTTGGAGAGTGCCGACCGTGTGCCAGGAAGAGACGTTAGTGATGCAGCGTTGTCGGCGGGGCTCGGCTGAGGCTTTTGAAGTCCTTGTGAACAGGTATATGAAGGACGCCTATTTTATTGCTCTTGGTCTTGTGGGCAACCGCGAAGATGCGATGGATTTGTCACAGGAAGCCTTTGTTCGAGCATACCGCAACATCAAGCAGGTCAAGCCCGGCCGAAAGTTCTTTCCCTGGTTCTACCAGATATTGAAGAATCTCTGCATCAGCCACCTGAGAAAGAGAAAGTACCGTCGGGCCAGTTCCCTCGACGGCGAGAATTGCCCGGAGGTTGAAGATACGGGAGATTGTTTTTCGCCCGAGGCGGTGGCCCGGAGAAACGAGACAAAAGACAGGGTCTGGCAGGCAATCGCCAAACTGGATGAGAAACATCGTGAGGTGATAATATTGCGACACTTTCAACATATGTCATACGAGCAGATCGCCGCAGCCCTTTTTTGTAATAAAGGCACCGTGACGAGTAGGCTGTACTATGCCCGCAAAAAGCTTGAAGAATTATTAGGCACGGGAAAAGGAGGTGGCATCAATGACATGCCATGATTACAGAGATCTGATGATGGGCTATGTGGATAATGAATTGACCGACGAGCAGCGACGTCAGTTCGAAGAGCACCTGGACGGATGCCCGGAATGTACTGGCGAACTCGCCCAGTTCAGAAAGCTCAAGGCAATAACAGACGAAGTGACACTGGTCGAACCCGAGGATCGGCTGTGGCAGGACTACTGGGGCGGCGTCTATAACCGCATCGAGCGAGGTGTCGGATGGATCGTGTTTTCTGTGGCTGCGATCCTGCTGACAATCTACGGCGGATTCAAGGCAATAGAAGACATCGTCAAAGATCCCACAATCGGCATGCTGTTAAAGGCCGGCTTGCTCGCACTTATCCTGGGACTGGCGGTCCTGTTCGTCTCAGCGTTGCGCGAGAGAGTCTATTTCTGGAGCAAAGACCGGTACAGAAACGTAAGGAGGTAAAGTAGATGCTTTTGACCACGACCGATACAATTCATGGTAAGAGGATTGTAAAGCACCTTGGGCTCGCTCGAGGCAACACGATCAGGGCTCGTCATATCGGCAGAGATATAATGGCGATAATTCGTCACATGATCGGCGGCGAAATAACCGATTATACCAAAATGATGGCCGAGTCTCGCGAGCAGGCTATCGACAGAATGATCGAAGATGCTCAGAAACTTGGCGCCAATGCTGTTGTCCACGTGAGTTTTTCGACGCAGATGGTGATGGGCGGCGCCTCGGAGATCCTGGCGTACGGAACGGCCGTGGTGGTTGAGTGAGTCCGGCGAAATTGACGATTGCAGTAGTCATTGGTTCAGAGCGAAAGGAGAACAAATGGATGCGATTAAAGAGTTCCTCAAGCCTGAGATAATATGGTTCCTCGTCGGGCTGGCACTGTTGATAATAGAGTTTATGCTGCCGGGCCTGATCATCGCGTTTTTCGGTGTGGGGGCATTCGTCGTGGGGATCGTCTGTCTGATCACGGATATCAGCGTGGAAGTCCAGTTGATCATATTCATCGTCGCGTCGGTGCTCTCACTTCTGTGCCTTAGGTCGTGGCTCAAAGGGATATTCATAGGACATGTCAAGGGCAGGCAGGACATGACCGAGGATCTCAAAGAATTTGTCGGCGAACGTGCCGTTGTCGTAGAGAAAATATCACCCAAAGTCGGCGGCAAAGTAGAGTTCCACGGTACGAACTGGACCGCCGAGGCGGATGCGGAAATCGCCGAAGGCACTGCGGTAGAGGTGATTGGAAAAGACAGTCTAACACTCAAAGTGAAAGTTCTTTAGCGGAAAGGAGATTAATCATGTTGGCAAAAATAACAGATCCATGGGTAGTTGTTCTTATCGTTCTACTGGTCCTGGCGCTGATCATATTTTTCAAGACGATAAGGATTGTGCCTCAAAAGCAGGCGTACATCATTGAAAAACTCGGCAAATACTGTAATACGCTTGAAGCGGGCTTTCACATTCTCACACCGTTTATAGACAAGGTTGCATACAAACACACCTTAAAAGAGCAGGCGGTAGACGTTCAGCCGCAAGCGTGTATCACAAAGGACAACATAGCGGTGGAAGTTGACGGCATTCTGTACATGCAGGTTGTCGATCCCAAGAGGGCCTCGTACGGTATAAACAACTACCAGTTCGCATCGGCGCAATTGGCCCAGACGACGATGAGAAGCGTAATGGGTAAGCTCGAGCTGGACAAGACCTTCGAGGAAAGAGAGACGATAAACAGCGCGATTGTCGATGCTGTGGACAAGGCGTCGGACCCGTGGGGAGTCAAGGTGACGCGGTATGAGGTCAAGAATATTTTGCCGCCCCAGAGCATCAAAGACGCGATGGAAAAGCAGATGCGCGCCGAGCGGGAAAAGCGGGCCACCATCGCCGAATCCGAAGGCGACCGACAGGCGAAGATCAACCGCGCCGAGGGCGACAGGCAGGAAATGATCGCCCGCTCGGAAGGTGAGAAGCAAAAACGCATAAATGAGGCCGAGGGTCGCGCCATCGAAATCCTGAAGGTTGCCGAGGCGACAGCCAACGGAATCCGCGAAATTGCCTCTGCAATCAACGAAAAGGGCGGCGTCAATGCGGTGAACCTGCGCATTGCCGAGCAATATCTGGATGAATTCGGCAAACTCGCAAAGACCAACAACTCGATCATTATTCCGTCGGATCTTTCCGACATCGCAGGCATGATTAAGGCGGCGTCGTCGGTGATAAAGGACAGGACAGAGGCAGCGCCGGCGGCGTAAAGGGCGAGTGACTTTGAGCGGTAGGATGGGCAGGTTTCCTGCCCATGCGGTTTCTTCACAGCAGAATTGACAGCATGGGCAATCCGCCCTTGGCGGACCCATCCTACAAATAGGATGGAAGCTGTTTCAGAAGGATCACCAAATGGCAACGCAGGACAACCTTTGCTTACACGAAGAGATCATGCTATTGGCCTTGCGTGACGAAGAGGGCACCATCGCGGCGGGACCGACGTATCAGTACGCAATCGGTGCGGCGGTGCTGGCCGAGCTGTTATTGAGCCAGCGCATTGTTGTCGATCAATCCGGCAAGAAAAAGCTTGTCGACCTGGTCAGTTCGGCGCCTCTCGGCGAGCCTCTGCTGGATCAATGCCTCGAAAAGATCACCACCGCGAAACGGCGTGCCGCACTTCAAACCTGGGTCTCTCGGTTTGCCTCAGTCAAAAATCTCAAGCACCTTATAGCTCAACGGCTGTGCCGACAAGGCATTCTCAGGGCCGACGAAGACAAGGTCATGCTGATCTTCACACGAAAGATTTATCCCGAGGTCAATCCCGAGCCAGAGCGCAGGCTGATCGAGCGACTCAGAGAGGCAATCTTCACCGACACTGCGGATATTGATCCCCGGACCGTCGTTCTCGTGTCATTGGCCAACAGTGCAAGCATTTTGAGAGTCGTATTCGACAAGAAGATGCTCAAGGCCCGTAAAGCAAGAATCGAAAGAATCGTCAACGGCGAGATAACCGGAAAAGCCGCCCAGGAAGCCATCCAGGCGATGCAGGCGGCCGTCATGGTCGCCGTTATCATGCCGGCAATCATGACGACGACGATCCATAGCTGAATTCGCGCGAAAGGCAAGGCCGTGAACGCTGTCGTAGTTTACAAGGCAAACCCTGAATCGCTACAGAAAGTACTGGGGCTCCTGCGTAAGGAAGGATTCACCCCGACTACTCTCGATAATCGAGTTTCGGCCACAGATCTGCATGGCGCCGGAAGGGCTACCTATCTTATCAGTGTAGCTGTGTCGAGAAGCGAGGCCGCCGGCGCTGCGGCGGTCCTGAAGAAGTGGGACAAGGCCCGACAATTTGAAGTCCACGAAATGACTGGCAAACTGGCCGGGCCGTTCATCTTCTCGGCGATGGTCGTTGCCGTGCTCGCAATTGTTCTTCTTCTTTTCGGGATTCTTTTGGATACCGTTGCTTTACTTCCTGTTGTCTGGATTGTAGTCTTTGCATTGACGGCAAATGCAAAGAAGATAAGGTTCAAGGCGAGGGGGTGCGAACGACGATGAGATAGCAAGAGGGTGAGTAAGGTAATGGACAATGGTCGGTATCGTATCCAAACCTGACACGCAAGAGAAGCTGGAGATACTCAGCGCCGATGCGCAGTATGACCTTGCCTGTGCGTGCGGCACATCGAAGGATACTCACCGCAAACGCAGCGGCGAGGGCAAGTGGATATACCCCGTGACCCTTCCGAGCGGGGGCAAGAGCCTGCTCTTCAAGACGCTGCTCTCCAACGTCTGCACAAATGACTGTAAGTACTGCCCGCTCCGGGAGCAAATGGACGTTCGCCGGTGCAGTTTGGCGCCTGAGGAGACGGCGAAGGTCTTTCTGGACTATTACAACCAGCGAAAAGTCTTCGGGCTGTTTCTCACCTCCGGCGTCGCGGGCACACCCGAGGCGACAATGGACCGGCTCAACGGCGTAGCGAGATTACTGCGACGAAAGCACAGATTCAGGGGCTATATCCATCTAAAGGTCATTCCCGGCTCAAGCGACGCGGCGATTGAGGAAGCTGTCTCATTGGCCAGCGCGGTGTCGCTGAATATCGAAACGCCGGGCGCCGAGTGCCTTGAGAAGCTGTCGCTCAAGAAGGACTACATCCGGGACATTATCGAGCCGATCAAGCTCATCAGCAGGCTGACAGCACGCGGTTCGAGATACGAGAGGGTCAAGCAGACAACCCAGTTCGTCGTGGGGGCCGCAGGTGAGCGGGATGCGAAGATCGTCAAGTACATATCGGCCCTGTACGAGCGGTTGAGAATGCAAAGGGTGTACTTCAGCGCCTATCAGAAGGGGCTGGGAGATGAATCCATCGCCGGCGAGCGGGCTGCGCAGGCCCGACCGCAGGACATTCTTATGCGCGAGCATCGGTTGTACCAGGTAGATTTTCTGCTTCGCAAGTACGGCTTTGCCGAATCAGACATTATCTTCGAGACCGATGGAAATCTGTCTTTAACCACTGATCCCAAAGAGGCGTGGGCACAGAGCCATCCGGAGTTTTTCCCCGTTAATGCAAATCAGGCGTCAAGGTTGTCGCTTCTGAGAGTGCCCGGACTCGGACCGGTGACGGTCAGACGCATTCTGGCGCGGCGAAAGCAAACCCGGGTCAAATCGATCGAAGACGTGGGCAAGATGGGAGTCAGGCTGGCCAAAGCGAGCGAGTACCTGAGCTTCTAGGCTCTGTCTGAAAACTCCATCGTTGGGTGCGAGATCGAGCGGTTTTTCGCCTGGCAAAGACGGCGAAGCAGGCGATATTGGTTCTATCGTCGATGCAGCCGGATGCAGCCAGGCGAAAAATAAGCCGCTCGAAGCCAGATCGAGTTTTCAGAGAGAGCCTGAGGTACCGGTTGAATGACAAACCACAATTTTCCTACCGAATATTTGTCGTGAATACCGAATCATCACCGAAAGAGTGGAAATTGTGGAAAATTCGTTGCAATTCGTCGGTAAGGCAGGTAGTATTCGTCTCAAAAGGGCCCTGTTAGCAACTCGCCAACGGGGCAACAGGATAGAAGGAGTATTTTCCGACTAAGGCGAGGTTCTTGTAGATGGACGAGCCCGGCGAGAATACCGATAGGGGTGTCGGAACAAGCGTCAGCAAAGAGGTAAGCGATTTTGTCGCGGCCCTGAGTGATGAGCATCGTATGCTGGTCATCCTCAAGACGCAACTGTACGCCGGGACCTGGGAGCCCATGCACGACGACTTGCAAAACCGTCTGGCCGGTAAGCCCTATATATTTAAGCTGGCAAACAGAATAAAAGACGATATCGAGCGTATTGAACAGATGCGGGAATTCGAGCAAGAGCACAACGTTGATTTGGCCGAGCACGTCGAACTGCCATAGAAGAGGGTCCACAGGAGGAATTATGAAAATGTTGAGAACGTTTGGATGTAGATATGTATTGTTAGCGGCTCTTCTGACACTGTGTGTTGCGCAGATCAACGTGGCTGCGGCGAGCGATTTGGAGCGACTTGTTTGCCCGGAATTGCTCAGGCATGCCGGTTTGAAAATAATCTGGGACAGTAAGCTGCCCATGAGAAAAGCTGAGAGTCTGGAGCAATTGCTCATACTCGGCAACCGCGTCTATGCGATCTCCGATCGTAATTACATGACTTCTTTGGACAAGGAGAATGGCAAGAGGGTTTTCGCCAAGGTTTTCGCGCCGCCCGGCGTGCCGATCACCGGATTGAAGCTTTACGGCGACGAGCTTTTGTCTGCAGGGGGCAGCAAACTTCTGGAGTGCGATGCCGAATCGGGCGACGAGCTTAAGGCCGTGGATGTCGGTTTTGGCATCACCTGTCCGGCGGCCCGCAACAGTTCATATTTCTATGTGGCCGGCACTGACAACCGCCTGCATGCTTACCGTGCCGATGACAGGGTCCAGACCTTCGAGGTCGCCGCCGAGAACGCATCGAAGATTACTTCGGTCGTTGCCGATGACAATCTTGTCATCTTTGCCACTGCCGCCGGCAACGTGCTCGGCGTTGCGCCGGACGCCCCCAGGCTCCTCTGGCAATTTGACGCCGCAGATGCCGTCGCCGGGCCGGTGGTCAAAGACTGGATGTCGTTGTTTTTTGCCAGCGCCGATACAAGTGTTTACAGAGTCGACATTGTCGGTTTGCCCGAGATGAAGCGCCTCGTCTGGAAGTACCAGGCCGCCGCAGTGCTCGAGAAGGCGCCCAGGGTAACACAAGAGGTTGTCTACCAGCACGTTCGTGGCAAGGGCGTCACGGCGATAGACAAGGAGACCGGCTCATTCTTGTGGCAGGTGCCGGGAGGCGTTGACCTTCTGGCGGAGGCCCGGGGAAAAGCCTATGTGATTACCAAGGCCGGCAAGCTGGTGGTGATGGACAATACCGAGGCCCGGAAGCTGTATTCAGCCAACTTCGGGGCGGTCACCGTTCATGCGGCCAATACGGGGGATGAAAGGATCTACATCGCGGACAAACGTGGCCGTCTCATGTGTTTACAGCCGGCCGAATAGTATAGCGGGACGTTGAATTATAAACTCTAATATCTAATATCTAAATCCTAAACAATATCTAAGGTTCAAAATCCCAATGTTCAAAACAGAAGAATCCGAGCAATGGACGGACCGTTTTGAATTTTGGTGATTTGGATTTGGCACTTGTTTAGGATTTAGATATTAGAATTTAGAATTTGTTTAGAAGTAAGGATTTAGAATCCGTACGAATTTGTTTAACTTTTAGGAAGGAGAATTAGTTTACAATGGATGTAAAAGTTAAGACCGCATTAGTCAGCGTTTCTGACAAGACCGGGGTCGTTGATTTTGCCAAAAAACTCAGCGCGATGGGTGTCAGAATAATCAGCACGGGAGGAACAGCCAAGGCGCTCAGTGACGCCGGAGTCAGCGTTGTCGGGATCGAGTCGGTCACCGGCTTTCCGGAGATGATGGACGGCAGAGTAAAAACATTGCACCCGAAAATACACGGCGGCCTGTTGGGACTTCGCGACAAAGCCGAGCACGCCGCGGCGATGGAAAAGCACAGTATTGAACCGATTGATCTGGTCTGCGTGAATCTCTATCCGTTCGAGCAGACGATTGCGAAGCCCGATTGCACGCTCGCCGAGGCGATTGAGAATATCGACATCGGCGGCCCGAGCATGCTTCGCTCGGCTGCAAAGAACAACAAGTACGTGACGGTTGTGACCGAACCCGGCCAGTACGATAAAGTAATCCAAGAGATGGAGAAGAACGATGGGGCCGTCAGCGAAGAGCTGCGCAGCGATTTAGCACGGATCGCTTTTGGCTTGACCGCCTCATACGATGCGGCGATATCAAAATATCTCAACGCGAAAGCTGGCGTTGAGTATCCTGAAAAAGTCTCGATTGCCGTTAGGAAAGAAGCGGAACTGCGCTACGGGGAAAATCCTCACCAGAGCGCAGCGTTCTACAAATTGTCGTCGAGCGGTGAGACTTCCGTCAGTAGCGGCAAACTCCTGGAGGGCGGCACGGGCATCAGCTTCAACAATCTGCTGGATACGAACGCAGCGTTCGAGTTGGTCAAGGAATTCGCCGAGCCGGCGGCGGTGGTCGTCAAGCACCTTAATCCGTGCGGATGTGCCGTCGACGAGGATATTTGTGTTGCATACCGCAAGGCCTACGAGGGCGATGTCGTCAGCGCGTTCGGTAGCATCGTAGCTTTGAACAGGAAGGTCGATGTCGAGCTGGCCCAGACGATCATGGAATCTTACAGTCGATTCGGCAAAGCGCTCGGCGCCGCCGGATTCTTCGCCGAGGTGATTATCGCACCGGAGTTTGACGCCGATGCAGTCGAGATAATCCGGACGCTGAAGGCCTGGGGCGCCAGAGTTCGACTGCTCGAGACCGGCCCGATCGACAGGTCCGATATTGACTGCGGCGAATATGACGCCCGCTGCATCATCGGCGGAATGCTGCTTCAGAAGCGGGACTTGATTGGCTGGGAGCCGGATGTGCTGACCTTTCCGACCAAGGCCAGAGCCACGAAGGAGCAGCTCGATGACCTGAGAATCGCCTGGCTGGTCGGCAAACATACCAAGAGCAATACGATCGTGCTGGTCAAGAACAGGAAGGTCTGGGGCGTTGGCGCCGGACAGATGAACCGCGTCGAGTCTGGTTTAATTGCCTTCAAGCGTGCAGGCGAGGAGTCCAAAGGCTCCGCGATGGCCTCGGATGCGTTCTTCCCGTTCACGGACAACGTCGAAAATGCCGCCAAGGCGGGCGTAACTGCAATCGTTCAGCCGGGTGGCTCGAAAAAAGACGATGAAGTAATCGCCACCGCGGACGAGCACGGCATCGCAATGGTCTTTACCGGAAAGCGACACTTCAAACACTGAGGTGAGATTTGGGATTTTCGATCTGCGATTTGAGAAGGCAAATCGAAGATGAAGCTATCCTCCGGCGCCCGTGGAAGCAACCTGCGGGCGCCGGATTCTTTGTCGCACAAGTTCACTCCGCCCCGAGTATTGACACCACAGGCGGCTGCAAATTGACAATGCGAGTGTTTAATGCGTTAACGCGTTGGTCTGCGATCTCGAACGCTTTTGTTGCCATGCGTATTCGCGAAATCTGTGGATCAAGCATAGTGGACACCATGAGATGCTGTTCCGTCTGGCCAAGCTGCTCGCTGATGACTCGAAGCGCAGCCGCTTTTTCGACGAGTTCGATTGTTATGTCGGCTAATTCATTGTTGTACTTGGTCAGTTGGCCACCGCCGGCTGACAAACTTGACTGCTGGCGACGTTTTGCAAGGTCTATCCTGGCTCTGGTTAACTTTTCCTTTATGTCCGCCAGTTCGTCACCCCCAAGCCTGCCTGCCTGATATTGTTTCTCCATTGAAGTCAGTTGTGCCGCATGCATTTCAACCAGTTGCTCCAGTTCAGCGATGACGGGATCGGCCTGAACCTTGGCCTCCGCAAGAGTTTGCCCCGTAATTCTGGCTATTTGCATTTCGATTGCCGATTGCCGCGCTCGCAGGCGGGCGGTTTCCATTTCAATGTTTTGCCTTTCGCGAAGCAAGCTGCGTTTCTCACTGAAGAGCATCTCCGTGGGAATCTGTGGAGGTGTGCTCGCCGGGATATCCATCGTCATGGATTTCAGAAATTCATGGATCTTCAGGTGGACGTCATCGGTCTGGAGAACGGTTAGCTTATTACCCATATAAACGCCAACGGCGCCCTCTCCCATGTCGCCCAGATCAAACCAGCTATCCGGCTCGATGTTCTCCTGGATGGCCTGAACTAAGCTGGCTGCGCTGCCGGCCGAGTGAACAAAGGCGGGGATTTCGTAGACACGACTGACCATCTTCCGAGGAAGATTCTCGTCTGTCGCGATCACAATCACACCCTCGTCCAAAACGTAGCCGACCTCGGCAAAATCACTTGAAACCCCAGCCAACAACACCTCCAGCGCCTTGCGGAGTTTGATAACGGTCAGCGGATCCATCATGGCCGGAGTAGTCGGCTCTATCTCGGCCATCTCGAGCAGATCTTTCCAGTTCGGCTGTACCTGCAATGGAGGATCTACGGAATTCTTCAACTCCATTACAACCTCCTCGAAAGACATCGCCTGCGACAGGTTAGAGAGGTCGACGATCGTTTCCAATTGTTCGCAGACGGCTGCATCCGCTGGGTCCAGTCTGATGGGCGGGGTCACCTTTACTGCCTCAACCTGCGAGGTTGCCTCTGCAAGTTGTCCCTCGGCCACGTCCCGCTGACGCTCAGCAAACTTGAACTGGCTTTGGAGTTCTCCGGCGTAAGCATCGTAGGAATCGAGCAGTACATGACGCAGGTTCTCGACTAGGGTGCTCATGAACTCTTTCGCTGCCGGCACGGCCTCATCGGGCAGATCCACCGTCAGTTCAAGCAAAGACGTCCGTCCGACGGCGGAAATTGCGCCTGTCGCAGGAGCCGTCTGCGGCGTCGAGGTGCTCGTTCTGCTTCTGGCTGCCGCAACTCTTGCCCTGGCGGCCGTTTGGGCGCGTCGCCGGGCCTCATACTGGGCCGTTGTCTCGCCCGGTCTTCTCGCCGTCGTAGTCGACCTGCCGTAGGAAGACGCTCTGCTTCTGGAAGAGCTTGTGCCGGAGGACGAAGACCTGGACCGGGCCGTTGGAGATGCCGGACCTGGAAAGCCGGGTCTCATTTCCATGCCGGCATCCTCACTGAGAGTCGGTTTCGTAGCTCTGGACCGACTGCTCGTCGCCGGCCTCGGCGATCCGCCTAGCAATCCCAGCCCCATCGCCGGAGGTGGCGAGACGCCAGGGCGGGACTCCAGTATCTCGATCAGTACGATATCCGAGACCTCATCGGGTGAGATTTCGAGAATCTCACGAGCGGCTTTGCCGGCGACACCCGAGCTGTAAACAAGCGCCTTGATCGTCTGCCAGTTGACCGGAAAGATCGCCGGATCGGAGGTTACCTGTACCAGGCAACTTGCTCTCATTGTGCCCGAGATGTCCTCTTTATTCTCCATGGCTCGCAAGGCACCCGTCGTCAGCAGGACCAGGCTTAACACTACAAAAGTGCTCTTCGTGGTTTTCATTTTCATTCTCCTTATGATTTTGTTGTCGTCAGATTCTTCTGCCTTCGATTTCAGTCAATCTTTCTCGGGCGACCGTTGCCCATTGGTTCTTTGGGAAGAGTTTGATTACTCGCTTGTACGTCTCCACGGCCGATTTGGTCTCGTTCAAATCACGGTACAGACGGTCGGCCTGGTAAACGAGGTAAAAGGCGGTCTTGTCAACCTGTCTGCCGATTTCTTCGAGGGGATCGGGGATACTTGCAAGCTCAGCTTCAAGTTCATCGAGCCGGCTTTGCCGGCGTTCACCCTCGAGCACCTCATGAATCAGCGCCAACGCCGCATCTGTGCTTGCACGGAGCTGTTTGACTTGACTCTCGAGCGAAGCGATCCTCCTCTGCTCGGCAGTCGGCCCGGGCGTCTTGATTCCAAGGCTCCAGATGCCGAGACCGACCACGAGCATCGCGGCCGCAGCGACCGGACCGGCCAAACTCGCCAAACGTCTACGACCGGCCCGGCGGCGAATGGCCGAGACGTCCACACGAGTTTGCGCAGGTCGTCCGGCCATTCGGTCAGCTTCTTGGAGCAGGTCTCTTATCTTGTCTTCTGTCATGGTTTATCACTCGGTCTGTCTATCCAGGTTCTCTCTCAGATGCTTTCTGGCCCGGCTCAGTCGAACGTGCAGGGCGTTCTGGGATATGCCGAGGATCTGGCCAATCTCGTCGGTCGGCAGCTCCTGGAGATATCTCAGGACAACCGGCTCACGATACTTGGCCGGTAGCGCAGCAACGGCACTGCGAACACGATTGAGAGTCTCCATATCCTTAGTATTCTTGCACGCTGTTGACACCAAAGGCAAACGACGTCCTTCGGCCGCCCGTGAGAATGTTCTCAGCCGCAGCAGTTGCCTGCGTCGGTGGCTGCGACACTTATTTATTGTTATGGTAAAGAGCCAACTCTTCAGACTGCACTCACAGCGAAATCTTTTGAGGCCGAGATAGGCTGCGAGGAAGACCTCCTGGCTTATGTCCTCGACTTCTCCGGGCCAGCCGAGCAGGCGATTGGCCAGTGCTCCGACGTCAGCCGAGTACCGCTCGACAATTCTGTCAAAGACAGCCCGCCCAAAGGGCGGTTTGATCCGGTCCAGGCCTTCGGCCTGGTCGCCCCGATTGAATTGTTCGACCAGAAGTTCGTCATCAATCATCTCGGCCATAGCTACAATATTAGACTTCTGCCGCGTCGAAGACTTACAGAAAAATTTGTGGAAATGAGGAAAATGAAGAGTATTTGCTGAGGGTATCAGCATATCAGGCTATCAGCGTGCAGAATATCAGGGAACCAGGACATCAGGCAAGACAATCTCAGCGTCCCGGTGACCGGGACTCGCCTGATTCCCAGATAGCCTGATATCCACTTCCTGATTTTCTGATGCCCTGATAACCTTAGTATTGACTGCCATACTTTCTATTTGTTGGCTCTTGGCAATCTATGCCTTCGGTGGATTATGCAGACTTAATCCAAAAGCATCCTCAACGGCCTCCTTCAGCACCTCCGATACCGTCGGGTGCGGGAAGCTCACCTCCGTGATCTTCTCTGTGCTGCCTATCAGCGCCCTGGCGGCGCCTATCAGTTCGGTTACGGTCGCGCCGACCATTGCTACGCCGACGACCTTGTCGGTAGAGTTGTCCCTTATTACCCTTATTTCGCCGACGGTTTCATTGTGCGCGACGCTTCGACCGTTAGCCTTGAAGAAAGACCTGCCGACAGAAACGTCAAGCCCTTCAAAGCTGCACTTCTCTTCGCCCTTGCCGACGGATGCAATCTCGGGGAATGTGTAGACGGCTCGCGGCACGAGAGAATAATCGCCCATTTTTTCGTCGCCGCCGGTAGCGTTGGCAGCGGCTATCTCAGCTTCTGCGAAGGCGCCATGGGCCAGGTACGTTGTTCCCACGGCGTCGCCGATAGCGTATACGCCGGAGACGTTGGTCTGAAGCTTGTCGTTGACCGCAACGGCCGAACCGTTCATTTCGAGCCCGAGAGCCTCGACGGTTTCGGCATCGATGACGGGCCTTCGGCCAACGGAAACGAGCACTTTCTCCGCCTCGATCGTCTGGCCGTCGGCGAAGGAAACTGTCGCCAAGGCGCCGGCTTTCTCAACGGAAGTCACTTTTTGATTTGTCAGAGAGGTAATGCCGAGTTTCTTGAACTCGCGTTCGATCAGTCGCCCGACCCACTGGTCCTCCATTGGGATCAATCGCGACAGAGCCTCGACAATTGTCACCTTAGTCCCCACCGCGGCGTAGACGCACGCCATTTCGCAGCCGATCACTCCACCGCCGACGATGACCATCGATTGAGGTATCTGCTCGAGGCCCAGGGCTTCCTTGCTGCTGATAACTGTCTCGCCGTCGAATGGGATCGAAGGGATTTGAATCGGTTGCGAGCCGGTCGCCAGGATTATCTTGCCGGCTTCTATTTCCGTCGGGCCTGCATCGGATTCGACCTTGATTTTGCCCGGCGCGGTGACTACTGCTCGGCCCGGGATGATCTTGACTTTGTGGCTGCCGACCAGTCCTGTCAAACCCTTGCGAAAGCCCGCCACCACGGCGTCTTTTCTGGCCTGTATCTTGGGCCAATTGGCTGTTGCCGACGGGATGTCGATCCCCATCATAGCTGCGTGCTTTGTAAGCAGCAGCGTGTGCGCCGAGGCCAGCAGCGTTTTGGAAGGGACACACCCGCAGTTCAAACATGTCCCGCCGACAAAGCTCTTTTCGATTACCGCCACCGATGCGCCTCTCTGTGCACACCTAATAGCGACAGCGTAACCGCCGGGGCCGCTGCCGATTACCACAATATCATAACTATCTGCCATGATCTAACTCCCTGCAAAAAGAAAAATTAAAATGCAAAATATAAAATGCAAAAAGATCGACGAATTAACCGCCGAGATCGCTGAGAACGCAGAGAAGAGATTGAAGTAAGACCTCTCTCCGATCTCTGCGTGCTCTGCGGTAAAACAGAACTGATTCTTGATTCTCACTTCTCATCTGGTCGATACGGATTCTTCTCGAGATGGTAGCTCAGTAGAGCCGAAGCTGCGCCGGCTCCCGCTGTTTGCAGGAACTGTCTTCTCTTGATTTGGCTGTAGTCGCTCATTTGTCTGATTCTCAATCTCGAAATTATCTTCGCGGCCGAGGCCTCCACTCGTCGGCTCTGGCCGGGTCGTAGTCCGGATTTGCAGTGGGCATCTTGGCCTTAACTGACCTGCGCCACCTGGCCAATTTCTGCTGCAATTGAGCGGCCTTTTGCGGCATCTCGGTTGCAAGGTTCTTCTTCTCGCCGATGTCGTTGGCCAGATCGTAAAGTTCCAGCCTGTTATCCTCGTAGAATTCGATCAGTTTGTAGTCTCCTTCTCGTATAGCCCCGGCGGGTCTGGAATGATGGTAATGCGGGTAATGCCAGTATATCGCGTCGCGGTCGAGCATGCCGGTTTGCTTTAGCAGGGGTAGGATACTCTCGCCGTCGAGTCCGCCGAAGGCGGAGTCCGCCCTTCCTTTGGCGCCGACGATTTCCAGAAACGTGGGATAAAAATCAACGCTGGTGACCGGCACGCTGCAATCAGTCCCGGGCTCGACCACACCGGGCCAGCGAACGATCAACGGCTCGCGGATTCCGCCTTCGTACAGGGTGCCTTTTTCATCGCGCAGTGGGGCGTTGGTCGAGACTATTTGTCTCGGGCCGCGGTAGCCGCCATAAGCCTCGCGCAGTCCTCCGTTGTCCGAGAAGAAGATCACGATAGTTCGCTCGGCAAGATCCAGATCGTCGAGCTTCTTCAGGATGCGACCGGTGTGAGTGTCTAAGTGCTCGACCATGGCGGCATAGACAGGATTGTTCACGCCTGTAGGGGGCTTAGATTTCTTCTTGTACTTGTTGACAAGCTCTTCGGGCGCTTCTAATTTGATATGCACCGAATGATGGGATAAGTAGAGGAAGAATGGTTCGCCCTTCTTCTCTTCGATGAATTTGACGGCTTCATCGGTAAAGCCGGATACTTGTTTATCGTTCTTATTCTTGACACCCAGGACGACTTTGTCAAAACCCTGTTTGTCCGGCGAATAACCTTTGCCACCGAGGTGCCACTTGCCGATATAGCAGGTCGCGTAGCCCTGGTCCCTAAGCACCTCGCCGATGGTGACGGATTCGAGGGGTAATTCCAGGCGGTTCTCCGGCACAATCAGCTTCTCATACGGGCGCCAGTGTCCAGGAATGAAATCGGTGATTCCGATGCGGGCTGGGTATTGACCGGCCATAATGCTGGCGCGAGTGGGCGAACAAACCGGACAGGCTGCGTAGGCGTCACTGAACTTCATCCCCTGGCGGGCCAATCGGTCGATGTTGGGCGTTTCGTGGAACTTGCTGCCGTAGCAGGCCACGTCGGGCCATCCCATGTCGTCGATGAGAATAAAGACGATGTTCGGCTTTCTGCGCATTCGCCTGGTTGCGGATTGGCGCCTGGGGGCTGCTGTACAGTTCGGCGCCACCAACGATGCGGCTCCCAGCCCAGCAGCTTTCAAAAAACCACGTCTATCCATAAGATTGTCCTTTCAAAACATTGGATGCGGTTGCCCGGCTATTTGCTTGCCTTCTTGGGCGCCATCAGTTGAAACTCCCAAATAGTTGGGCCGTCAGTAGATTTGAGAATGTCCAGACATACTTGACCCTTCCCATTTACACAACACGTGCGTACAAAAGACAGTAGTATAGCAGAAAGGCCTGAAAAGCGAAACTGACGGCTCATTTTTTTTCTCGCAGCAAGCGTATCACCCCTGCCTGGCAACGCTGGAGTGTACCGCATCGAACATCCTTATGCCGCCTGTGTCTAATTGGAGGATCAGGCCTTTTTCGGGGTCTATTCCGATGCAGTTGCCGGCGAATTGTCGGCCGTTATATATGAGCTTCACCCTGTGGCCTAATTGGATGCTCAGGTCTTGCCATTCGTCTATCACCTTATCACCGCTTCGCCCTGCCAACTCGAGCCAATGGTCTATTGCGGTCAGCAGCCTTCTTGCCAGCGAGATACGGTCGGTGATCGAATTCGTTTCGATGTCGATGCTCGTCGCGATCGGTTGCAGCTCGGCACCGAAAGAGTCTGTCTTCTGGTGGCAGTTTATTCCGATGCCAACAACATAGATTTCCGATTTCCGATCCCTCGGCTCCGCTCGGGACAAGCTTTCGATTTTCGATTTTGAAATCGGCAATGACTTTGATTCGAGCAGTATGCCCGCGACTTTCTTGTCGTTGAGCATGACGTCGTTGGGCCATTTGATTCTCGCATGGCTCCTGGCGGGCTTGCCTATGGTCTCGGCTACTGCCACGGCACAGGTGAGTGAGAGCAACTCGGCCGGCAGGTTGTCTTCGGTCAAGACGACCGAACAGAGAATGCTGTCCGAGCGGCCGCTGTGCCATTGACTACCCGCTCGGCCTCTGCCGGCAGTCTGCTGCTCGGCGAAGATCACCAGTCCATCATTTTCCCTGTTCCTGGCGTACTCGACGGCGATCGTCTGGGTGCTCGACGTGCTGTCGTAGACGAGGACCTTTCTGCCGACGCGTCGGGTCTTGAGATTTGCCGTTATTTTATCAGGATCCAGCATGAGAAAAAAAAGAAAATCAAGAATCAAAAATCAAAATGTAAAGTCAAGGAGCCGCTTCGCGGGCCATTTTAGATAGTCTCGCCGAAGGCGATTCCGCAATTTTGATATCTGATTTTTGATTTTTGATTTTTCCCCACTTGTTATCTATCGAGTCCGAGGTCGACGGCTTTGGCCGAGTGGGTGATCGCGCCGATGGCGATTCTGTCGATGCCGCACTGGGCTATTGCCGAGACGTTGCTCAGCGTAATGTTGCCCGATGCCTCGAGCAACGGCTTTTTGCCTTTTCCGCACATTTTATCCCGCATCTCGACTGCGTGCTTCAACTGCCATTGCCCCATGTTGTCGAGCAGCACGATGTCAATATCAGGGATCTCCAGCACGTAGTTGAGCTGGTCGTCAACGTGATCGACCTCCACGGCGACGAACTTGACGCCCTTGAGCAGCTTGGCCTCGGAAATTATCTTTCGCAGCTTGGCCTGGAAGTTTCTGCCCAGTTGTGCCAGATGGTTGTCCTTGATCAGAACGCCGTCGTACAGGCCGAGCCGGTGGTTGTGCCCCCCGCCGCAGCGGACGGCGTATTTTTCGAGGATTCGCCAGCCGGGCATTGTTTTGCGTGTATCGTAGATTTTTGCCTTCGTGCCCTGGATAGCACGCACATACTTGTTCGTTGTTGTAGCGATCCCGCTGAGACGCTGAAGAAAATTGAGCATGACCCGCTCGGCACTGAGCATGGGTCGCAAAGGCCCCTCGATCGTCGCGAGTTTGTTCGCGACGTGAGCCGGCTGGCCGTCGCTTATGCGCACTTTCAGTTTGAGCCTCTCGTCGTAGCATCTGAGAATCTCGGCGGCGATGTCCATCCCGCAGACGATTATTTCTTCGCGTGATATGACGTTTGCCTTGGCGGTGGCATCCGCCTTGAACAAGAGCTCGCTGGTCACATCGCCTTGTCCGAGGTCTTCTGCGATTGCCATCTGGATCAGAGGGCCTGCCTGAGCAATGTTGATCTTTTTCATCTTTTCTCTTTTCTCTGGTGTCTTCAATTCCTTGAGAACGGAATCTTCTTTCCGTGTTTATTATGCTTCTTTGTAGCTAAGAAATCGCGTTTCTTTCTTTTCGAATTGACAAGAACCAGTTCAGGCAGTTCTTTGAGCTCCCGCAGTTGATCCCGCAAGAAAGCGGCCCGCTCGAAGTCCAGGTTCTGTGCCGCTTCGAGCATTTCCTGCTCGATCTGAGAAGCCAATTCGACCTTTTCGTACTCGCCCGTCCCGAAGCGCACCGCCTCGCGGGCGGTCTGCCTGGCCTTAATCTGCTGGGCCAGCCCCGAGCGGATTTCCTTGCGGATAGTCTCGGGAGTAATATTGTGCTCGGTGTTGTATTTCAACTGAATCTTGCGCCGTCGCTCTGTTTCGTCGATAGCGTTCTGCATCGAATTGGTGACCGCATCGGCGTACAGAAATACAGTGGCGTTGACGTTTCTCGCCGTTCTGCCGATTGTCTGTATCAGCGAGGTTCGACTCCTCAGGAATCCTTCCTTGTCCGCATCGAGGATAGCGACCGCGGAAACCTCGGGCAAATCCAGACCCTCGCGCAGCAGGTTCACGCCAACGAGCACCTCAAAATCGCCGTGACGAAGGTCCCGCAAGATATCGATTCTTTCGAGTGTATCGATTTCGCTGTGCAGGTAACGGCATTTGAAACCCTTCTTGCTTATGTAACCGGCGAGATCCTCGGCCATTCGTTTGGTCAGGGTTGTAACGAGAACGCGCTCCTTGGCTTTGACGCGTTTCTCGATTTCACCCAGAAGGTGTGGAATCTGACTGCCGGCCGGGAAGACAAAAATTTCAGGATCAATCAGTCCGGTCGGCCTGATGATTTGCTCGACGACTTCGCCGCCGCATTTCTCCAGTTCGTACGGTGCGGGGGTGGCAGAGACAAAGATGACATTGGCCCAGCATTCCTGAAACTCCTCGAACCGCAGCGGCCTGTTATCCAACGCGCTGGGCAGTCTGAAGCCGTGCTCGATCAGGACGCTTTTCCTGCTTCTGTCGCCGGCCCACATCGCCTTGACCTGCGGGATTGTAACGTGGGATTCGTCGACAAACAGAAGGAAATCCTCGGGAAAGTAGTCGATCAGCGTATATGGTCTTGCCCCAGGTTTGAGACCAGCCAAATGTCTGGCGTAATTCTCGATCCCGCTGCAATAGCCGACCTCCTGCATCATCTCGATATCGTACATCGTTCGGGCCTGCAGCCGCTGGGCTTCCAATAGCTTACCCTGGCCTCGAAACTCAGCTAACCGCTGTTCCAGCTCGGCTCCTATGCTCTCGATCGCGGCGCCGATTCTGTCGCTCGGCATGATATAGTGCTGAGCCGGGAATATGAAGACCTGGTCCTCGACGGCGAGGATTTCCGAGGATATCGGGTTAATGTAGCTTATCTTCTCTATTTCATCGCCGAAGAATTCGATGCGAATTGCATAGGATTCATAGGAAGGATGCAGCTCAACCACGTCGCCCCGGACCCTGAACGTTCCTCTCTGAAAATCGATGTCATTTCTGCTGTACTGGATGTCAGCCAGTCTCCCAAGGAGTTCGTTTCGGTCGCAGCGATCGTGCGTGCGGATCGGTACGACGCTGGCCTTGTAGTCCTCGGGCGAGCCGAGCCCGAAAATACAGGAAACCGATGCGACGACAATGCAGTCACTCCTTGTCGAAAGGCTGGTAGTCGCCGAGAGACGAAGCCGATCAAGGTCGTTGTTTTTCGACGCGTCCTTTTCTATGTAAATGTCGCGCTGAGGAATATATGCCTCGGGTTGGTAGTAATCGTAGTAACTGACAAAATACTCGACCGCATTTTCCGGGAAGAGTTCTTTGAATTCCTCGTAGAGCTGAGCGGCCAACGTCTTGTTATGCGAAATGATCAGGGCCGGCAAGTTCTGCTTTGCTATGACGTTAGCCATCGTGAACGTCTTGCCGCTGCCGGTAACACCCATCAGGGTTTGGAATTTCTTGCCCGCGCTCAGTCCCCGGTCGAGCCGCTCAATCGCGTCCGGCTGATCGCCCGCAGGCTTGAACTCATTGTTTATTTTGAATACGCCCATCTGAGTTATCATTTTAGCCTAGAACAGCCTGTATCTCACGTCGAAATTTGGCATTGCACAATGCCGCAGGTTATCAGGCTACCAGGGGATCAGGGTGCAGGGTATCGGAGGATCAGGGTGTCAGGTGAACACAACAACCGCCCGTGGCACACCTGATGGTCTGACAACCTGATGTCCATCTCCTGATACCCTGATCCTCTAGTGCTCCGGTCATCAAATGACATTTCACTGTACCGGCTCTGGATAGAGAATGGCGGCCACCAGTGCCCTTCCATATTTCTGCCAGAGGGCTTCGGTATCGAGTTGTGAGTCGGATCCCAGCATTTCGAACGTTATGATCGGGATGCCCAGCGTGACCCCTGCGTATGAGCCGAGCGAGCCCGGCCTGGCGCCCAGCTTCTTCACGGGCAAAACGCAATACTGCCCCATGCGCTCGGCCAACTCTTGTGCGGGGCCGTCATAATCGATGCAGGCCAACGGCTGATGGATGCTGACAATGCGATCCGGTTGGTATTGCAGGATGACTTGCCGGATTGCCCGTGATTCCGGCTCGGAGAGCGCGGTCAATCCGGATTGTTTGCTGTTGAGACGGTTTGCCGCCTCGAAGTTGCGATTCAAATCCACGCCGTGGGTGTTGTAGCGACTTCTATGGGCCAGCCCGTCGGGATTGGTCAGGCGCAGAAGCACCACCTTTCGTCCGTCAAGTATCTCGGGGTGCTGTCTGAGATGCGTTGCCAGCCGCCGGACGAGAGGTGTTCCGGCAGGTTCGTTGCCGTGAATTGTTGCCATGATCAAGGCCACGTCGGGACCCTCACCGAGCACAAGGCACATAATTGGCCTGCCCTCAACGGATGTGCCGACAACGTGGTACCGTGCCGCACGGACAATCGTCGGCGGCGCATGTGTATCAACCAATTCCGGATAGCTCACGGGCCGGTAGCAGCCGGCAAAAGTCAAAACGGCAATCAGGGTACAAACTGCCAAGATAGCAGGCCATTTCCTGTTCATCTTCATATTCCTTCGTAGGTTCGTGCTTTCTGGCAAAATACGAATACCGGAACATTATAGGCTCTCGTCGCAGCGGTCAAAGGTAAAACTCAGATAATCCGAGATAACAAGTCAATCGCAGGCAGGCTCACATCCCTGGCCACTCGGGATGCACGATTGCCCCAACTTCTCTGCGGCATCGTTTCCTGGCAGTTATAGTGCTCCCGATTGAAAACTTCCGTTTTTGCGCGGGCGACTATCTCTATAATAACAGTCTGTGATCCTACTCGCGGGAATTTACTACCCTTAAGGGTATAAAAAAGCTTGAGCAAATCTACTTGTTCTATTAGACTGTTGCACCATGAAATACCCATGCCAAGAAGCACTGGGATCACGAAAGTTGCTTTCTTGGGTATTCTGACGTGAATCAACAGAGGGACACAGGAAATCTAATTCGAGGTGACAGATGAACGTACTGTTGATCGGTAGTGGCGGGCGAGAGCACGCGATTGCCTGGAAGTTGGCGCAATCGAAAGATCTGACCAAACTCTATGTCGCACCAGGCAATCCCGGCACGGCACAATGTGGCGAGAATGTTCCAATCGGCTCGGATGATACGGCCAAGCTTCTGGAGTTCGCGAAACAAAATGAAGTCGAGTTCGTGGTGGTCGGCCCGGAAGATCCGCTGGCCGCAGGTCTGGTCGATAAGTTCGAATCTGCCGGTATAAAGGCGTTCGGTCCGAGTGGCAAGGCCGCACAGCTCGAGGCGGACAAGGCCTTTGCAAAGCAACTGATGCGTTCGAGCAGTGTCTCGACCGCCGAGGGCAGGACCTTCGACCGATACGAAGATGCCAAGGCGTATATTGCCAGCAGGGACGAGCCGGTGGTGATCAAGGCCGCGGGTCTTGCAAAGGGAAAAGGTGTTTTCGTCTGCGATGATCCGGCCGATGGAATTCTGGCAGCCGAGAAAGTCATGTGCGACAAGATATTCGGCCCTGCCGGCGACGTAGTTGTCGTCGAAGATAAGCTTCTCGGCGAGGAAGCCTCGATACTTGCTTTCGTGGA
This sequence comes from uncultured Pirellulales bacterium, assembly GCA_964562575.1. GTDB lineage: Bacteria > Planctomycetota > Phycisphaerae > Sedimentisphaerales > Anaerobacaceae > SG8-4. The sequence continues at coordinate 8,740 of CAZLTY010000005.1, read as the reverse complement.
TGGGCGGAATATCTATGTTATGGAGTCATCGCAGGACCACAAGCCCATTGGCGACGGCGATACCGGACCCAACACCGGTGGTATGGGCGCCTACAGCCCGGCGCCCGTGGTTACCGAAGGATTGATGAGGCAGATCACCCGGGAGATTCTTGTGCCGGTGGTCGACGGCATGAATCGCAACGGAACACCGTATAGAGGCGTGCTGTACGCCGGGATTATGGTTACCGCCGGCGGTCCGAGAGTGCTGGAGTTCAACGTTCGCTTCGGCGATCCCGAGACCCAGCCGATTCTGATGCGGCTCAAGAGCGATCTGCTGGAGGTGATGCTGGCGGTCTGCGACGGCGAACTGGATCAGATTACACTCGAATGGGACCGTCGCCCTGCCGTTTGTGTGGTGATGGCCTCGGGAGGTTATCCGGACGATTATCAAAAGGGAAAGAAGATAACGGGACTTGACGAGGCCGGGCGGCTCGAAGATGTGATTGTATTCCACGCCGGAACCAAAGAAGACAGCGGAGATATTATCACCGCCGGCGGCAGGGTGTTAGGTGTTACCGCACTGGGCCAGACAACCGCAGATGCAAAGGCAAGGGCCTACGAGGCCGTGGACATGATAGGATTCGACGGTGCTTATTGCCGTCGAGACATTGCGGACAAAGCGGTCAAAATAGCCTGATGACAAGCCGTTGATAGTTGACAGTGCCAACACGGCCAAATCAGAGTTCTCTGTGCTAAGGATGGCCCGACGTAAAAGAAAAAACTCGAAACCCATCGGCAAGACTCGCCGGATTCTGACAGGGCTGATTCTGGCCGCCCTGCTATGGCCTTTCTACATCCTGGCGGGCAGGGCTCTGTGCCACATCGCCTTGGCACAGATTGGAGGGCTGACAAACACCAGGATACGGACCGAATCGGTCAGTTTCCGCGCGGGCGGCTCAGTTCTTATCAAGAAGCTCGTGGTGAGCGCCTCGGAGGAGCAAGATGACAACGATGCTATACTCAAAGCAGGCGAAGTGTATGCACGGTTTAGCCTGGGCAGTTTGCTGTTGTTCAGACCCAATCTGAAAGTGATTGACGTCAACGATTTCGTTCTCAATGCCCAGTACGATCTGGATACGGACCGGTGGAACTTGTCCGGGCTCAAGATCAAGGCGCCCAAGGACAAACCCAGCAAGATGCCGCGCATTCGCCTGAATTCAGGAATACTCCAGTATACGAAGGCCTCAGAAGGCAAGGCAGAAGTTGCCGTCTCGCTGCCCCTTGATGCAGAATTTGGGTCCGATGACAAGACACCGAAGGGCTATGCTTTCGAAATCACGACGGCCAACCAGGTTTCCGGCTTTGCCCAGAGCGTTTTGACCGGACTCTGGGAGCCGGGCAGCGTTGAAATTACGGGTGGGATTTCGTCCGTGGATATACCTGAGTTCGAAATGGCATGGATAATAAGCCACATGGCCGGGGAGTTGGTGTATGATAGAGACGGTACTTTCTCTCTGGATCTGAACGTAAGAGATCTGCTCTCTATACGCAATCCTGCGCCGGACAAACTCGTCTTGGTCGAGCCGGCTTCCGCGAGGTCCAGCCCATTTGCTGCGTTGCAGAGATTCTTTGACCGTTATCAGCCAAGCGGACGAATAGACGTTGATTTGGATGCCTCGGGCAGTTTCAATCGTCTGAGCGAAAGCATGTTGACAGGCACTGTGAGTTGCAAGGACATCGCGATCTGCTACTACAAATTCAAGTACGCCATAGAGGGCCTCGCCGGGCAGATAGATTTTACCAACAGCAGCGTGAAGCTGAACAACCTGGCCGGCACACACGGCGACGTCAGGCTTTTCTTTAACGGCTGGTCCAGGGGTTTTGGCCCGGACTGGAAGTACCTGGTCAAAATCACAAGTGACAATATGCCTCTGGACAATGACTTGTATGACGCGCTTAATCCGAAACAGCAGGAATTCTGGACCGCCTTCTCCCCGGCCGGCTCTGCGGCAATAGATTATCAGTTCGGTAGAGAATCGCCGACCGACAAGTGGAAGAAACTCATAGTAGAGCCTCGCGGCGCCGAGGCCGTATATTGTTCTTTTCCTTATCCATTGAAGGATCTAACGGGCAAGCTGGCTTTCGAACGTGACAGGGTGGTCTTTTCGGATCTTGTTTCACAGGCCGATGATCACAAGATCACCCTGAACGGCGAAGTAGTGACATCAGGCGAGAACGAGCAGACGTATGATATCAACGCCAGGATAAAGAACATTGCGCTGGATTCGACATTGGAAGCGGCACTGCCGGCCAAACAGAGGGATTTATTCAAAAGATTCGATCCTTGTGGTCTGGCCAGCGGCTGGGTCAACATCTCGGCGCAGGCCGAGGGCCCGGCAAGTTTCACTGCCGATCTGTCTTTCGAAGAAGCTTCTATGAAATCGGATAAGCTTCCACTGCCTATCACCGATATATCAGCGAGAGCTGTTTTTTCGCCAGATTCTATTATTGTCAAAGAGTTCTCCGGCAAGTACCGCGACGGTTTGATTTCCATGACTGGCCGTATCGAGCCTAACGACGAACTCGGTGAGCCACTTTATGACATATCGGTGACATTTGACGATGCCGAGCTAAACGATGATTTGTTCGATCTGTTGGATGAGTCAACGAAGAAAATCCTCGCCGAATGGAAGCCTGCCGGAAGGGTGAATCTTGTCGCTGACTTAAACAAGGAAAGTCCCTCAGAATCTGTCAATTTCGCGGTTGCCATTGAATGTCTGGACAACACGGTTTCTTTTCCGAAGTTCCCTCACCCTCTAAAAGATGTCACCGGCACCCTGGCCTTTGACGGTGATGTTGTTGAGCTCAGGGATGTTTCTGCGACTCTGGATTGCGGAGAACCCGAGCCGCAAGACGAAGCCACTGTAAGCGTCAGCGGCCAGGTGAAGTTGGTCAACAGCACTTTCGACAGCGCCGTGCTGCGCGTCCTGGCCAAAGACATCTTGTTCGACGAACAACTTAGCCTGGCCTTGCCCCGACGAACCCACTCTCTGTACGATGGTCTCGCGGCGCCCGGTCGATTCGATTTGGATTTCGAGGATGTCCGGATCCGGCGCACAAACGATGGCAAAAAGTCAATTGATTTCACGGGCGATGTCACATTGAAAGACTGCGGTTTCAGAGTCTCCGGCTCCCGGATTGAACTGGACTCTGTGTTGAAAACAAAAGGTCAATACGAAATGGGCCGAGGCTTCAGCAACTGTAGGGCAACCCTCGACGACGGCACGCTCAAAGTCTGGGGCAAGACTCTAAGGAGCCTGAATTCAGATATCTTCTACGATCCCAACCAGGCTACATGGTCCACTGAACATTTGGTTGCCGACTTCTACGGCGGAAAACTAAAAGGCAAATTCGTGTTCAACCACTCGGCCGAACGAGCCGGCAGCTACGTGCTGCAAACAGGTTTTGACAACGTCGATCTGAAACGACTTCTTGCCGACACAAAGCTCGAGGAGGCTCCCGAGAACGGTTATACCACCGGCCAGATGGACGGCTCGCTGAGCATCAATGCTCAGATCGGCGAGATTTCCACGCGCATCGGCGCGTGCAAACTCGCAATAAATGACATGCAGGTGGGCAAACTCTCGCCCCTTGCCAAACTGTTGAACGTTCTACAACTCACAAAGCCGAAGGATTTTGCATTCGACCGGATGCTTGTCGATTCGTATATCAGGGGCAACAATTTGTCCGTTCGCACGCTTGATCTGGCCGGCCGGGCATTTGCCTTTTCCGGCTCGGGCCAATTGGATCTACGCAGCCTCAATGTCGACTTGAAACTCACAGCGCGAGGTCAGCGACTCGCCACAGACGATCCCTCGATCTTGCAGTCTTTGACCGAAGGTCTCGGCCAGGCAATCGTCCGAATAGACGTTGCCGGCGATCTGAACGAACCGAAGATAACCACCGAAACGCTGCCGGTCATCCGAGAAACACTACAAGTCCTCGGAGCCGGGCCGGCCAAATCCAAGCCCAACTAGCGCCGGACTATATCTGCGAATACCCTGTCGGCCGCAGAATTATGTCCGTGATGTTGGAAACAGTGTCCCTGTTTTGCGGGTCGCTCCTGAGTTTCTTACACGCAGGACTGCCGCCGAACACCTTCCATTTCGCGTCCCGGTCCGTCAGATTGTCGAAGACCAGCATGTACGTCAGGTTCGGCATCTGCGGGCCCACTATCGTCTCGCCGAAAAAGACCGGCGACAAACCCGTCTCATTGAAGACCGCAATCTCGCCGCCCTCGTTGAACATCTCGATCTTCTTCTTTGACGCCTTGATGCTGTGGCTCTCGTAGGTGCGAAGCTCGAAAATGCGAGATCTATTCTCGAGTTTCTGCTTCGGCACACTAAGTTGGGGCATGTCCTTGAACGCCACCATCAGCGAGCTCTCCACCCGCACATAGGCGGTGTCAGAAAGCGAGGCGTTAACAAAATCGGCGCCGTCCTTGCGATACTTGTCATCGGCCAGCAGACGCTCAGATGAATTGGCCACGGAATCCAGAGACTTGTGTACGAGCATGACATAGAGCGTCGGGCTGCTGGGACCATACACTGCGTTAAAGACCCCGACCGGCCCGATCCCAATTCGGTTCATCGCCGGGATTCCCACCTTGCGCAGGAAATTGCCGAGGAGGTTCTTCTTCGATCCGGTGTGCAGACGGTATTGCCTGAATTCGAAATACTCCCGGCCGCCAGCGCCAGCTCCAACCGCCAAGGAACTCATACTCGCCATCCCCACTGCGCCCGTTGTTGTCAAGAACTCTCGTCTGTTCATTTTGGCTTTTCTCCTTGCTGGTTACGATTTACGGTTCTGTCCTGTGCTGCGATCCGTTGGGTACGATAACCGAAATGGCTCGGACGGTCAACGTCCGAGATTGCCGTGGACACATAATAGGTGCTTGCGGATCTTTCTGCGACAATTCGTTGAACGTTCCAGGTTGTTCACATCTGCCTGGTCCCGTTTGAACCTGCCCTTTACCCTGACGACGAATTTGTCATAAATCGCTCTTGCATCTACATAGCCTCAAAAAATAATGACCCGAGAAAGCGGGAGAATGCAGCAAAAATTGACTTATCGCCCTCTTTTTCGGGTATCTCTGCCTTTTTCAATTGTTGACAACCGCGGCGCTTTATTGTAGTATAATATGTTAGAAGCAAAAGCTGTGAAGAGTCATTTTTTTCAAGGGGTGAGTCATGGGCTCTGAAGAAGACGGTTTCTTGCGGCGATTCAAATGGCATGTCTTGATTATTTGTCTCGCAGTGGCAATTGTAGTCGTTCTGACAGTCTTTACCGACATATTCCATAAGACCGAGACCAATCTGCTCCGCCAACTTGTCCTCATGCTGGGCGCGCTGGTATTTGTCTCGGCGCTTCTGACCATGATCTCCAGGGTATCCAGGATTCTAAAGGCGCTCGGAGAAAACAGCGCCAAGCTCGAGGATGTTACCGGCGCTCTGGAAAAGATCAGTACCGAGTTGACGCAGATCAATCATATCACGCGGGTCAGCGAGACAGCCAAGTCGATTGTGTTTCGCGATGCCGACAGGCAGTCTCTGAGGGAAGCCGTGTTTGACAAACTGCAACAGCAGGATTTCGATGCAGCCAATCAACTAATTGAACAGATTGGCCAAAGGTCCGAGTACGAGGAGCTTGCCGAGCAACTGAGGGCACAGGCCGATCATTACCACGATGCGACCGACCACGAAAGATCCGATCAGATTGCGGCCCACATTGAGAAGCTGCTCGACGATTGCCATTGGGCCAGGGCAAGCGCCCAGATCGAGGCTTTGATCAGGACGCATCCGGAAAGCGAGCGGGCAAAGGCCCTGAGACAAGCTCTGATGGATAGGAAGCAAGATCGTAAGAGAGTCCTGCTGGCCGCATGGGACGATGCTGTGAAGCGCCAGGAGACCGACAGGAGCCTGGAGTTACTCCGGGAGCTTGATTTCTACCTTACACCCAACGAGGGATTGGCCCTGCAGGAGGCGGCGAGGGATGCCTTCCGAACCAAACTTCACAACCTCGGTGTGCAATTTGCCATCGCCGTTACAGAAAAGCAATGGGTCGGTGCGCTCGAAATCGGTGAGCAGATAATCAATGATTTTCCGAACAGTAAGATGTGTGGGGAGATCCGCGGAAAACTGGGTGTTTTGCAGCAGAATGTCCAATTGCAGAACAATTAGGACAACAACATTTCGCTTGCTGAGGCGGTCATAGAGGGCCATCAAGGCACATGAGCGGTGAGTAGCCTCCGTCGCACTCCGCCGGTCAAGGTCCGAAAAAAAGCGACCTACATCAATTTTGTGCGAGATTTTGTCTTGACCGGCGGTCGACACGCTGGTATTTTAGCGCTATCATACACTAGTTCCAGGATGGAAACGGGTGTTTGCAGTTGCCGGCGGCGTAGATGAGGCGCGGCAGTTGTGGATTGGTGACTGAGATAAGGATGTTTCGGGTAGTTTTGATGGAAAGGAGTTCAGGGTCATGGTCAAAGGAGTGGAAAGAACAAGCATCTACGATATCATCGGATGGACGGGGCTGTTTAATGTTGTTTGGAGTTCAACACCTTATCCCTTGAAAGTTGTCGCTTTACCTTACGGTTTGCGCACCTACGGCAATCTCCTCAAGGGAAGCTCAAATCTGCAGCAACTGCTGGGTGTGCACGCTAGAGAATACATGTCTTCCAAATGGTTCAGGCTGTTCAGGCCGAGATTCCACAGGGTGAAGTCTGTTCTCATGGCTTATGGAATAGACGGCTGACCACGATCAGTTGGCAACCGTACGGATTGCTCGACGCCGCATTTTCACTACTGAAAATCGAACAGTGACTGAGTCTTGATCATTGTCACTTGATCGGGGTAGGCGGCGAATGTATGGATGTGCAACTCGGTTCGTCTGGCCTCGAAGTCGACATAGCAGAACGGTTGCAGCTTATCAACTTCTAGTTCCGGGAACTTCACAAACACGCCCCGGTTGCGGGCGAAACGTTCGAGATCGGTATAGCTCTGTCGATACAGATTGGGACTCATCTTCTCGACCTGGAAGTCGGTCATGTAGCTTACTCCACGGCTCAAGGTGCACTTGTGAGTTCTTGGGCCACGGAATTGAAAACGTTCGATCAAGCCCCGGGAGGGCAGCATTTGACCGGGTGTGCTGACAACTTCAGTAAGACATGCGTCGCCTGCGAAGACGCTGACGACATGCGTGCAACCGGTAAGCCAGATAATCGCCTCATACTTCTCGGTACTCAATTTCCTGTTGGCATAGATCTGAAAAAGCTCCGGATGCAGAGGCCTCTGGAAACAACTGAACATCAATTCTTCGACGGCTACGTTCACTTGCGGTGATTCCATCTATAAAATCCTAACACAAAAACTCCGGCTTTCACAGCTTCCAAGTTCTGGATATTATACCAGAATTAGTAGACTATTTCAAGTCAGATATCAGTATTGATAGGGCTTGAATCGGCCCTTATGGGACGAATATTGTGCAAGCTTCGCATTCCTAAAGAGTAATGACAGGCGACTTTTTTTCAGAAAACGCGGGGACAGGCAGATGTTTTTTTTCTTTTCGGCTACTGAAAAAAACGTGTTGCGATGGAGACCGCAATGATGTTGTAAAAGGCGTGAGTTCCGGCCGTAATTCCGAAACCGCGGACTGCAAACAGAGCCGCAAAATATATCCCTGCTATAGTCCGAAAAACAAACTCCGTTAAGTTGAAGGGGTCGGCGTCATTTGGCTGGCCACTCCTAAAATCTACGTGGTGATGCGCGCTGAACAGCGCCGCTGAAATGACGACCGCAAGCACGATCGAGTTCTTGTAGGGCAGTCTCAGGATATCCTGGAATAACAGCATCAAGATACAGATCAATATCAGACGAAACACAAGCTCTTCGTAAATCCCTGCTCCTATCCCGGTAACTATGTTTGCCCACAGGGATCTGCCCGATCCATCTATGTCGCCCTTGGCGGCGAGCGCCGGCGGAGGGCCGTATGTTGCTGCAGAGCCCTCTGACGACGGCGCGGCCCGGGTTTCTATTGCCGCGCTGTCAAACCGGCCTTCGCCCGACTGTGGTGCTGTCCAGCTACTCAGACACAATGTCAGGACGATCAACGGGACGGCCAACAGGACACACTCAGCCGCCATTGGCAGTATATCGCTGAGCCGGAAACGCCACTGTTTGCCGGAGGTGATCTGCAGCGCCATCAGGATTACCACCACCGCCAGCGGAGGCGCGGCCCATGCGAATTTGCCGCCGTAACCGAGTGATTCGAGCAACTCCTGTAGCCAGACAAATGCCACCACTCTCACCTGCGATTGGTTCAGCACATCGGTATTAATGCGGAATGTCCCGAATTCATACAGGACGATAAATGGCAGGAGAAAAATTGCGGCCGATATTGGACGAGATGTTCGTTCGAGATAAGAGTCTTGCGCGAAGTTGAAGAGTTGATTCGTACTCTGCTCGCTCTCGGCTTGTCTCTTGTTGTTCTTTTTGGCCCTTGCCATCTTGATTTTCGACCGTGTTCTTTCAACTCTCCGGCAGCATCCTTTAATTTCTACAGAGTCTACCTGAAGTAAGCCGAGAAAACAATAGCTAAGGACTGTGCATGAAATAAGTTCTCGAATTTGGGGGCCAAGTGTGCCGCAGATTTGGGTGCGATCGATTGAGTGGAGCCGGAATTGTAGCTATTCTACAGTGAG
>CAZLTY010000004.1:0-55127 GCA_964562575.1 uncultured Pirellulales bacterium | reverse complement strand
GTTTCAAGTCAATCATTATCAGGAAAGCAAGAAGCTTCAATACGGCATGAAAGCCCGACTCAAACAGATGGGGTGGCAGGACATCGAAGTTATTGATGACGACCTAGGTATCTCGGCTTCAGGAACAGAAGAACGCGGCGGTTTTGAACGTATGGTGGCACAGGTCTGTATGGGAAAAATCGGAGCTGTTGCTGCCAGAGAGTTATCCAGGTTTGCCCGGAACAGCCGAGAATGGCAACAATTAATTGAAGTCTGCCGGGTGGTTGATACAATACTCATCGATCATGACAGTATCTATGATCCGAGGAACAGCAATGACCGGCTCTTACTCGGACTCAAGGGCAGTCTGAATGAATACGAACTTGATCTTTTACGATTAAGATCTCAGGAGGCTAGAAAAGAAAAAGCTCGCAGAGGTGAATTGTTAGTATCAGTTCCCATTGGTTATATGAAAAGTAATGGCTCGATTGAAAAGACTCCTGACTTACGTATTCAAAAAGCTATCAACCTTGTCTTTGAAAAATTTCTGGAATTGGGATCTGTCCGCCAAACAACACACTGGTTCGTCAACAACGATGTTAAAATGCCGTCCACGTGGCTAACCGAGAACGTAGATTGGAAGTTGCCTGGCTATTCAATTATCATGAAGGTATTGAAAAATCCGGTATACGCCGGTATATATGCCTACGGTAAAACTCAGTTACAGAGGGTGTTTGAAGATGGCAGACTTCGAAAGCAATCGAAGCTATTGCCTATGAAAGATTGGCAGGTGTTTATAGAAGACCATCACGAAGCATATGTCAGTAAAGATAAATTTCTCCGGATACAGGCAATGATAACAGAAAACTCCCAAAACGGTCCCGCTAGAGGGGCAGCCAAAAGAGGTCCCTCTCTCTTGGCGGGCCTTTTGCGTTGTAAACGTTGTGGGCGTAAATTGATGGTTGGATATACCGGCAGAGAGAAGAATGTGCTGCGTTATTTTTGTCGAAGAGGCGATCTCGATGCTGGCCAGCCCAAATGTATTAATTTTGGTGGCAATGACGTTGATCTCGCTGCGGCCAATGAAATCCTGAAAGTTATCAAACCCTCTGCTATTGATGCTTCATACCAGGCATGGGAAGATTACTGTCGGCAAGAAGATGAAATAGTCGACTCTCTTCAACTCGAACTCCAGCAAGCTAGGTATGACTCGCAACGTGCTTGGAAACAATATGATTCGACAGATCCTGAAAACCGTTTGGTCGCATCAGAACTGGAAAAGCGATGGAATCGCTCTTTGGAACAAGTCAGAAAATTAGAACAGAAGATTGAAGCAGAAAAAGATAAGCGAGAAACGACTGCGATGCATGATAAGGATGATTTTTTAGCATTGTCAAAAAATATTCCTTTGATCTGGGATCATCCAGAAACAGATGTCACGCTGAAAAAACGTATCATCAGAACATTAATCGAAGAAGTAATTGTTGATACTAATCCAGAGAAGGGACTTATCGATGTTCTTATTCACTGGAAAGGCGGAATTCATTCAGATTTACAGGTTCGCAGGCGCAAGCGAGGGCGAAATCGTTTTGCCGCTTCAGATAATGTTGTTGAAATTATAGAGGAACTTGCAAAAGTATGTACTGATGATATTATTGCTAGTGCTCTGAATCGTAGCGGCTATAAAACTGGACGCAACAACCGCTGGAACCGGGAGCGGGTGACATCATTCAGATCCCACAGAAAGATCCAGCGGTTCACGCAACAACGAAAATTTGAAGAAGGCTGGATGAATCTAACGGAAGCATCGGCATATCTTGGTATATCGGGCCCACCGCTACGTAAGGCTGTGGAAAAGGGCCAGATTAAAGGAATCCACCCTGCACAGGATGGTCCATGGATATTTAACCGCAAAGATTTGGAAACTTCTGAAGTAGAATTGGTAGTCGCAGCAATTAAAAGAAGGCGAAAGACACCCGCAAAACGTTCTGACGAAAACTTAAGTCTTTTTAAATCAGGCACATAGCCTCAGGAGGTAGTATGGAACTGAATAGTATTTGCCCGAGAGCCTCACCGGTGGGAAGATCGGGATCCATCTCCATAATCCAAATGCGACGATTGGCGGCGATAGCCAATCTGGAGCCATTCGGTGAGCGGAGAATTCCATCAACCGGATAGTCAAGAACGCGGTATAATCTCTTGTGTTGGGTGTCAAGAACAAAAGGGCTGGCATTGAAATCGGACCTTCTGAAGCATAGTTCTCTGTCATCGGAGAACAGTCTCACGCGCGATTGATATGTGGACCAGGGAAGAGAAGATTCGTATAGCAGGGATCCTGAAGACATGTCCACCATCTTAATTCCGGAAGCTGTCCCGTAGGCGATCCAGTTCTCCGCTTCGCAAATGGCAAAATCACCGGGACACCTCATCATCTTTTCTGGAGGCGGATCGGGATCATTGATGTTGATGGAACATAGGTCTCCCCGGCTCCATCTAGTATTGTAGTATAGCCGTTGTGAATCCTTCGACCACTGGGGCCATTGGCCGGAGGCGAGTCTTCTGGGTTGTCCCCCGTGCGCCGGAACGATACACAGATTGCCGTCGACATCCGGATATGCAATGTACTTGCCGTCCGGTGACCAGGCTGGTATGCCGCCAAAGGTCGTCGCTATAAGATGTTCTTCACCGGACTCCACATCGATTATCTTGAGCCCTGGTCTGCCGGGATCCGTGGAGACGGTATCCCGGACTGCTCGTTTCAGACCTCCATACAGTCCCGCCCACCCACAGAGGAGCTGCTTGCCATCTGGTGACCAGGCATAAGGGATCAGCCCTTGCCTTTGCGTTTCAAGAAGTATTGCCTTACTCTCGATGGAACGATAACACTGAGCAACTCTCTCCACTCGCGCAAAGGGAGCCTTTTTCGCGATATCTGCCGGCACGATGAATGTTTCGCCTGCATCCAAAATGCTGAAGACATGTGAGGCAGAGAATCTGTCGAAATTCCTGTCCCACTGATGGCTTGTCTGAACGATTGATCGATACTCGCGCCGGGCTTCGGCAAAGTCCTTTACCGCCAGCAAAGAGGTAAAGATATGAAAGCGATGCCAGAACTCTTGCGGTTCCAGTTCGGCCAAGCGCCGTGCGTCTTCCAACGCTGAATCATAATCGCCCATATCTTCATAGGTCCGGTACTGCTGGTCATAGGCTTCTGTAAGCTCTGTCCTGCTGTCACACAATTCGATTGCCCGAGCGTGGTCCGCGAGGGCTTCTTCGAACCGACCAGACTCCCGCCGCAAGACGGCACGAATTGCATAGCCCAGGGAATCCGCCGGACGCAGGGCAATTAGCGTTGCCACATCCTCGACCATCTTTTGGTCTTGGCCCATAGTATAGTGGAGCAACACGCGAGCCTTGCGGGACGGATAGTGGCCCGGATCGAGCGCGATGGCGCGATCCAGCCATTGCAGCGCCTTCTGGCGATCAGGAGAAGTCATGGCCCGCAATGAGTACGCCTCTGCGGTCTCCGGCAGCATCGACCCGGCCAGTGCTTCATGTTCATTGGCTTTGGCGGCATCGACACCCACATTCACTCTGGCCAACAGATAATGGGCTGCCCCAGCTATTTCAGGATCTCCTTTGGTGAGCGGCAGCAGTTGAGCTTCGGCGTCTTCGAGTTGTCCCACCTCGACGAGCAATCGGGCCCGCAGCAAATGGGCTTTCGGCCCAAGGTCCCGTACATCGAGTGTTACCTCGATTTCATTTAGAGCCGCCTGGTACCGACCTTCTGCATACAGCCTCTGGACTGTCGAGAGCTTGCTGTCGATCTCGGCCTTGTCTTCCAGTTCGGACACCGTGTTAAGAGCCTGGCGCATGCGGAAATACATTGACGTGCTGATCACCAAGCCCACGATTAAGGCCGCTCCCACTGCCGAAATCACCCCGACAGGAAGGCGGTACTTGTGTAACAGCTTGCGGCATCGATAAGGGGTCGATTCCGGCCCTGCAAGCAAAGGCACATCGCCAAGGTAGTTTTGGATGTCGTCTGAGAATTCCGCTGTAGATCGGTAACGCCTGGTGCGATCCTTGCGCATGGCTTTAAGAGGTATCCATTCCAGTTCCTGGCTCAAACGCTTCACGAGCATTGCTGCATTCGTATTGCGTTGGGCGGCAATCTTCTCGGCATCCTCACCGAGCTTAGATAACCGCGTGCTGGGACGCAGCGGTTCTTCCTCGCGTATGATCCGCTGTATTTCACCCAGAGCCGCAGAACGCAACGTCTCCGGATCAAACGGCAGAGCGCCCGTCAGCAGCTCATACAGTGCCACGCCCAGGGAGTAGATATCCGTACGAGTATCAACATCCATCCCACTCATCTGAGCCTGCTCTGGACTCATGTACTCTGGTGTTCCGATCATCTGGGCATAGCGCGTAAAGACAGTCTTCTCGGTCAGCAGCCGGTTAGTGGCCTTGGCAATCCCGAAATCGATCACCATGGGGACTGGTTTGCCGTCGTGCATGGTCACCATGATGTTGGAGGGTTTCAGGTCGCGATGGATGATACCTTTCTGGTGGGCGTGATGGACGGCATTACACACCGGGATGAATAATTCCAACCGCTGCCGGGTGTTCAGTCTGTGCTTGTCGCAGTATTGCGTAATGGAAATCCCCTCGACCAATTCCATTACAAAGTAGGGGCGGCCTGTGTCCGTGGCGCCGGCATCCAGAATCCTGGCAATATTCGGGTGACCCATCAGGGCCAGCGCGCGACGCTCGATCTCGAAACGCCCAATTACTTCTTCGGTGTCCATGCCGAGTTTAATGATCTTCAAAGCCACGCGACGACGGAGCGGCTCTTCCTGATTGGCCATGTAGACAACGGCCATGCCGCCCTCACCTATTCTTTCCAGCAACTTGTAAGGACCAATGACCGAGCCTGGCCCCTCGATCACGCCGGAGTCATCCGCGATAGCCATGCCGCCCTGGACGGGACTTTCGAGGAAATCTCCTACCGAGTCGTTGACCGAGAGCAGAGCTTCGACATGCTCGCGCAATGCCGCATCGTCACCGCAGATGTCGTCGAGGAAGGCGGCACGCTCGGGTCCCGCTTCCCTCTGCAGGGCACCGGAGAACACTTCTTCAGTTCTATTCGGTTCGGTGATCATGGTCTTCCCTTTTAAGGATAACGGCTTTGCTCTATTAATCAGTGCGACATCGAGCGCAGAGATGACTCACAAAAAATAAAAAAAAATAGCGACAGACTGTAAGTGCTCTATATTTCAGCTTCTGCGCATTTCGTTCAACAGCCAGGCTCGGGCATAGGCCCAGTAGCGATCCGCAGTAGCCTTGGAGATGTTCATCGCCTCGGCCGCCTGTTCAGAGGTCAGCCCGGCGAAGTAGCGCAATGTGACAAGATTGGCCTTTAGTGGTTCCTGCTCCGACAGCTTGGCGATGGCGTCATCCAGGGCCAAAAGTTCATCAGAAGGCGGATCCGCTGCGCAATCGACCTTTTCCATGTCGAGACGGTGATGCTGCCCTCCATGCCTCAGTCGCTGCTTTCTCCGGGCCTTCTCAACCAGGATACGTCGCATGGCCTCGGCAGCCGCTTTGAAAAAATGTCCCCTGCTGTTCCAACTTTGATTTTGGCCCTCGACAAGCCGTATGTATGCTTCGTGAACTAGAGCGGTCGCCTGTAGCGTCTGGCCAGGCTGCTCCTGTGACATCTTCTGAGCAGCCAGGCGGCGCAACTCTTGATAGACCAATGGCAGCAGCTTTTCCGCTGCGTTTGCATCACCCTGCTCGATCGCAGTCAAAATACGGGTCACACCGTTCATGCTTGTTCTCGGCTCCGGATGCCCCAGTTGCGTCATGCCATTGTACCGGGAACCAGGCGATGACTCAAGATTCATCGAATAAACTGGGCAGTGGGTCTTCCGAGAGAAACCTATGTAGAATGCGACAATTTTGCCTGGCTCACAAGATTTCGCCGCCGGCGGCGTAATTGTGTTGGCCTATCTTCGATTTCGGCCGCCGGCGGCCGAATTGAACCGGAGCCAACACGTCGGGTTAATAATGAACAAGGAATGTCCAATGTAGAAGTACAACTTGGTGGCTTCGTGCCTTCGTGGCAAACAAAAATCCGTCTCCATCAGTGAAATCTGTGTCTAATTCAGTTGGTTTTTGATCTTTTCTTCGCGTTCATTCGTGTCAATTCGTGGTGAATAAGAATCCGTGTTCATCCTGTCTAATTTGTTGATTACTGCTCTTGGCACAAGCATCAGAATTCGTGCGATTCGGTGTAACGATCTTTAGGGCACCTCTAAGAATTCATTTTGGCGGGCAAACGAATCTTTTTGATTCTGGACGGCGTCAGGAAAAAGCCGCCTTAGCTTCGGCTAGGGCTGATTTCCCTTCCTTGTTAGAATACAAGAATCTTCTACTTGCCGCTCAAAAGCCATTATTAGAGCTACCCTTTGCCCTTAAGTTGACTGTCGATTTTGACGAAAGGAGTTGATGCGGTGTTTGTGATCGTAATGACGTTTCCTGGGCAGATATGGTAGAAACACGATCTCATATTGAGGTGAGGTTGTGCTCGGTTCCTTCCGTTTTATTGGACTCTAATTGAGGAGACCCGTCATGTGTAGAAAACTCTTTCTATTGACTTGCCTTGTTTCAGTGCTGGGATTGGTCAGCGCAAATGTGGCCATGGCCAAGGATCCTGTCCCGGCTGATGGGACGGCAGGCGTTTCTACCGCACCTGTGATCAGCACTTTTGTCAGCGATGATGTGCCGAAGAATGTTCCGCAGGCCTATGGCAATAGCCCAAGAGGAATAACTTCGACTCTGATTGTTGCCGATTCGATCACAATCAAGGACCTGAACGTCGAACTTGACATCACGATGCTCGGCAACAACGCCGACCTTAATGTCTACCTCACAGCGCCCGACGGAAAGAAGGTCGAGCTGTTTACCGACATAGCCGACATGTCCGGCAAAACGGATTGCTTCACGAACACCATTCTCGACGACGAAGCGTCCATGTCGATCAAGGACGGCCGTGAGCCATTTACAGGTATCTACAGGCCCGAGGGGAGCCTGTCCGGCTTCGACGGTCGCGACACTGCAGGCGAGTGGAAACTCAGGGTCGAGGATGACTGGAACATCTTTGGCACTGGCGAAACGGCAACCCTGAACTCCTGGCGAATAGTTGTAGAGAATCCGATCCTCATTAACTGGACGCCCGCAGGTGGTGCGGCTTCGCAGGATGTGTACTTCAGCGACAATTTCGACGATGTTGACGGCATTGGTGACCCCGGATTTCTCGCCAACGTGCCAGCCAACGCGCGCAGCTTTGACGTTGGGGCACTTGGGTTTGGCACGACCTACTACTGGCGGGTCGATTCGATTGCTGATGATGGCTCGGTGCAGGCGGCCGGCGATGTCTGGAAATTTACTACCGCGTCGGGCAACATCGTGACATCGGCTACTCCGGGTGCCAGTTCTGATGACTACGAAGAGCAAGGTGACGACGGCACCGGTGAGAGCTTGGACAGCAGCGACCTGCAACTCGTCTATGAGGGCAACGCATCGGATGGTGTGGAACAGGTAGTGGGTATCCGCTTTGTGGACCTCATGGCTCCAAACATCATCACGCAAGCCTATGTGCAGTTTGATGCCGATGACGTAGATGATAGTCGACATGAAGGGGATGCGCATATCCTCATCGAAGGCGAGTTGAGTCCGGATCCTGTCACGTTTGCGCAGAAACCCTTTAATATCACATCGAGACCCAGAACGGCAGCCATAGTGCCGTGGAGTCCTGCTCGTTGGATGACGACACATCTGCGAAGTCCCGATGAGGCTACTTCTGACATCTCCAGTATCGTTCAGGAAATAGTCGACCAGGATGGTTGGGCTGCCGGTAATTCGCTGGTGCTGATCTTTAGCGCAGACCCAGGCAATCCGTCAACTGGAATGCGAGAGCCCGAGTCTTTTGATGGAGCTGGTGGCAATGTAGCACGAAGGCCGACACTGCACATACTGGGCATCGGCGAATTTGCCGACAATCCCAGCCCGGCTGATGGCGCCGTAGACGTGGTCCAGGATGTGGTTCTTGGTTGGTCGCCCGGGTTTACCGGTGTTTCGCGTGACGTGTATTTCGGCAGCGAAAGTACACCGCCGAAACTGGAGAGAACGACAGGGACGAGCTACGTGCTCGCAAAGCTCGCGATCAGCACGACGTATTACTGGAGGATCGATGAGTACGATGCAGACGGTGCCAAGCACGACGGCAAGGTCTGGAGCTTTACGACTGTGACAAGCAAGAGTACTAATCCCGACCCGGCCGATTATGCCGCGGCTGTGCCCGTGGATGCAGTTCTCAGTTGGACGCCCGGAGCTACCGCCGTTTCGAGCGATATATACTTCGGCACCGACAGTCCACCAGCGTTTATGGGTACCACGGCAGGGACCAGCTTTGATCCCGCACTCGTTGGCGGCCTTGAAGTGGGCGAGACTTACTTCTGGCGGATCGATTCGATCGAGGAAGACGGCACCACACACGTCGGCGATGTCTGGAGCTTTACGGTTCCACCGGTTCCGCCGGTTTCGCCGGTTTTGGCCTACGATCCCAGCCCGGCTGATGGAGCCGAAAACGTCCGAACAAGCGTGTTGCTCAACTGGGCGCCCGGTCTTGGCGCAATGCTGCACGCGGTATACTTCGGCGACGATCTTGACACCGTCACCAATGCCGTCGGAGCACCTCCGCTGCCGCCGACAACATTTGATCCCGGCCCGCTTGAGCCGGGCAAGACCTACTACTGGCGCGTCGCCGGGTTCCCGCCTACTTCCATTAATGGTGCGGTATGGAGCTTTACGACAGCGCCGTAGGTTGGAATTTGAATTCGTGTATCACTTTAGCTATCTGGAGCAAGTATTGATTTTGTTCACAGTTCACAGATCGCAGATCACAGTTTTGGCTCAGCAGAAGCGAAATGATATTTTGTGTCTGTGATCCGTGATCTGTGAACTGCGATCTGCCAACTTCTATTTTGGCTAGTCTCCTGAACCTGGAAACTCTCGGCTCGCATTATCGAGCCACATGTCTTCAACTATGAGAAAATCCTCGTCATCCACCTGTCCGTTCCGATCAAGGTCGGCGCCATTGCACCAGCAGGACTGGCTACAATCAGAGGCGGGCCAATTGTCGATAAGAAGCGCAACGAGAGGAGTAAGGTCATCCGAATCTACGTCACCATCCAGGTCCAGGTCGCCAGGGACGACCATTTCTGAAAGAACATCAAGCATCTCTCCGCCATACGCATAGTAACTGTAACCGTCCTGCCAGAGTTGCTCGTTGATTTTGCCATCGGCGCCTATGCCATCCAGCAAGGCTGCTCGGGCGGCCGCAATGGCCGACTCAAGACCCGGATCGAGATTGACACTGATCCGAGAGCTGGCAAGGAGCCCGCGCGTGGCAAATATCGTACCCTCAGTGTAGCCGTAGCGGTCATCGGCATGCCCGAATTGCGAGTAGAAGCTACCCGTACCGGGCCGACCGTCAGGTACCTGGTGACCTCTGAGAAGCTCCGGCAGATCTGACAGCGTCTTGGCCTTCCAATAGGCCACGCCCTGGCCCGAAGCAGCTATGGGCGTTTCATCCAACACTCCAGTCTGCGCCAGCGCCCATGTGGCCGCGCCCAGAGCTGTAACCGGAAAATCACAGGAATCATCGATATGCGAGAGAGAATCGATCAGACTTTGCCGCCAGATGTGTCTGTCCTCAGCCTCAACATAATAGGCGGCAACCACGTGGTGCGCCAAATAGAATACTGCCGCCGACCGCTCAAAACTCCCGAAGGCCGAAATATAGCCGGAGGTACCGCCACCGCTGTTTCTGACAGTGCGATGGAAATCGGCGACTGCCGTCCTCCACCGGTTGCTGCCGGGGTCAGGTGCGATTTGGCTCAAACGTGTCAACGCGAGAGCCTCATCCCCGAAGAAGTTGCCCTGCGCTATCGAGAGGATGTAGCCGCCGCCCAGTTCGGCGGAACTTCTGAAAGTTTCCTCACAGGTCAGCTCATAGGCACCGACCATGCCAGCTATGATCGAGCCTGTAAGGGTTGCTTCGTCAGGCCAGCTACCCGAACGGATGCCTTCGACTATCTGCTCAGTCACCAGCCTTTGCGCAACTGCCCTGATTGCTTCGTCGATTGGCCGGGCCGCCATGGACACTTGGCCGAGCGCCACAATCACAAAGACAACTCCCGCACCCGCCAGTCTTTTCACAATCCTGCTCCCTTCTCCGAGTTTCTATGAAAAGCACACTTTACAATTGTGATCTTGTACTGCCCAAGGCAGTGGTTTCCTATTATATTCTGCGACCATATTTTACCACCCAGTACAAGTGTGGTCAATACCTATCTTTCGCATTTGGCCCCTCTTGCTGCCAATAAGAGGATATATTCCAGAGACAATCACCTGTTTGTTACAATCACATCCGTGTTCATCAGTGTTAGTCCTATCTGATTTGCTGATTATTGCTCTTTTCTCTGAGTCGAACAAAGGCTTTTCTCGGCGATCTCTGCGGGCTCTGCGGTTAGAGAACAATGCAGAACAAAGCCATTTACTCAAAGCCCGAATGACGGTCTGCCATTGCCGGTCCGGCATGGTGTCAGGATTTCATCGAGGCCAGAATCTTCATGCAGGCGGCATTAAGTTCGCCAGCGCGATCGGCTGTGGCTGCCTCGTTATAGCAACGAAACTCGGGTGCGTTGCCGGAAGGGCGCAGGTGGACGACTTCGTCGCTGTCGAAGGTCATGCGCACACCGTCGGTCCGGTCGATGTGGAGACAACTGCCTGAGAGGGCCCCGAAAACATCGTCGGCTTTCGCCCTGTCCTTGCCGGCGTCGCCGGAATCAAAAAGTTCCAGGATTGACTTGCTCTGCTCCTGCGGGAAATCCTTCAGCCGATTGCTTGCCGTGTAGCGCTCGGGCAGATCGGCTATAAGCTCGGAGAGCTTTTTGCCTTCCTTTGCGGCAAGCAGAATAATGCTCAGGTGGACGATCATTGCATCGCGCGTAGGCAGGGCGACGAGAGTTTTTCCGAACAACGAGATTTCGGAGTTAGTCAGGAAGCCGCCGTTGGCTTCATAGCCGACAACAACCTCTGCGCCACTGGCGCTTGCCCCCATCATCGAGGCAATAACGAATGGTGATCCGATTCGCGTGCGGCTGACAGTGTGAAAATAGCCGGATCTTTCAACGGCGCTGTTACAACTGACCGGCGTGCTGACCGCCTCGGCGCCGAGATACTTCGCGCAGAGCACACCGGCTACGTCGCCGCGCAGCCATCGTCCTTTCTCGTCGGCAACCAGCGGGCGATCACTGTCGCCATCGGTGGAGATAATCGCGTCGTAGGAATCTTCGGCGGCCCACTTTAGGGCCAGCTCGACATCTTCGGGGCGGATCGCCTCGGTATCGACCGGAATGAACGTATCCGACCGGTTCAAGGCAAACGCCTCGGCGCCGAGACCTCTGACGATTTCAAGCATGATGTCACGTCCGACGGCCGAGTGCTGGTAAACACCAATCCGCTTGCCCTCAAGGCAGTTGCTCGGGAAGACATCGAGATATCGTTTGACATACATCTCGCGGGCGGCGCCGGAGAAGATCCATTGTTCATCGAGCGGCGACGAAAAACTCTTGGCATCTTCAAAGAGCGTCTCGTCAACATTGACCGACTGCCGGCGGATTCCGGCTTCATCGGCTTTGAGAATTTCACCCGCGGGTTTGTTGAACTTGATACCGTTACGGTCGGCCGGGATGTGGCTGCCGGTTACCATTATCGCAGGGATATGGTTGACAATTCCGTGCAGCGCCACTGCCGGCGAGGGGAGCCTTCCACAATTGACCGGAGTGTAACCCATGTCGCCGGCGGCGCGACCAGCGGCCTGCATAATCCGCTCGGTGCTGGGGCGCAGGTCGCCGGCGATAGCAACCTCTGTTCCGTCGGTCTTTAGTTCGCCAACCGATTCGAGATATTGGAGGAATCCCCTGGTGTACACATAACAGACAAAATCCGTCATGTCGTCGGCAAGTCCACGGGCCCCGCTGGTTCCGAACTTCACGCCACTGCGTATCATCAAGTCCTGTACTTTGACTTCCATTGCTTGCTCCACATAATCGACCGAATAGATCCCAATGCGTTCAAGTATAGTCATGTGCAATTTCCTGGCAACCGTAATCTAATCTGCCATGGCCTTGCTGTCTGCGGGCAATTCGATATACTTATACCCTGGGAGCCTGTCGGAGAACCCGATCTGGCTTCGAGCGGCTTGTTTTGCGACTGGTCGGCGTCTCCGCCGGAGGCGGACATCGACGACATACAGCGATATCGCCTACTTCGCCGTCCTTGCCAGTCACAAAACCGCTCGCTCTCGGGCCAACGACGAGGTTCTCCGAAAGACTCCTAGAGACTGCTACGATACGAATATGAAGTTACAAAACAGGAGGCATTCATATGGCCTGCAAACCAGTAACAAGGCGAACGTTCTTGAAAACGGCGGCATCGGCCGTGGCCGTTCCGTACGTTATCACTACATCCGCCCTCGGCGCTGCTGGCAAGCCGCCTGCCAGTGAGCGTCCGGTCATGGGATGTATAGGCCTGGGAGGCCAGGGCACGGCCGGGATGGGCTGGCGAACCGCCGGCCCGGAAGTTCCCAACACCGGCTGGGTCCCCAAAGGCGGATTCATGGCCCGCGGCGTACAGGTCGTGGCGGTCTGCGACGTCAACAGGAACAACCTCCAACGGGCGAAATTCATAGTCGATCAGGAATATGGAAACTCCGACTGCACAGCGTACAAGCATTATCAGGAACTGCTCGCACGGCAGGACATTGACATAATAATCTGCGCTGCAGGCGACCGATGGCACACGCCCATCTCGATCGCCGCCGCCAGGGCGGGCAAGGACATCTATTGTGAAAAGCCGGTTTCGTTGACGATATACGAGGCGAGAGAGCTTGCCCGTGTCGTCAGACAGTACGGTCGAATATTTCAGATGGGCACGCAGCAGCGCTCGGCCCGTGAGTTTCGTTTTGCCTGTGAACTTGTGCGCAACGGTTACATAGGCGAGTTGAAACACGTGACAGTCAACGTCGGTGGCGGCCCGAGAGTTTGCAATCTGCCGGCGCAGGGCCAACCGCCGGACTGGCTCGATTACGATATCTGGCTGGGTCAGGCGCCCTGGCGACCCTTCCACCCTCGGATGTTAGGCTGGATGGCCTGGCGCGATTACTCGGGTGGTGAGATGACAAACTGGGGGGCGCATCATTTCGACGTCGCACAGTGGGGCACGGGCTTCGAGGACAGCGGGCCTGTCGAGATCATCCCTCCGGACGGCAAAGACTTCAAGGTGCTGACGTACAGGTATCCGAACGGGGTGGTGATGACGCGCAACAACACCTGCAACGGCGTTAAGTTCGAGGGTACAAGAGGCTGGGTCGAAGTGAATCGCGGCTATCTGAAAACGCATCCCGAGAGCCTGTTGCGGCAGAAGATCGGGCCCAATGAGATTCGTCTGCACATCAGCAACGATCATCATCTGGATTTTCTTGCGGCGGTTCGCAATCGCACGCGCCCGGCGAGTGACGCCGATATCGGCTATCGCTCGATAAGCGTCTGTCACCTTGGCAATATCGCGTACTGGCTCAAACGCCCGTTGAGGTGGGATCCGGACAACGAGAAGTTCGTCAACGATCCCGAGGCCGACCGCATGCTCTGGCGCGAAATGCGAAGTCCATACACAATATGAAATCGGACAGGATAACAGGATTAACCAAGATAGAATATCAGGTACATCCTGAATAGGAATTAGATTATGAAACCGACCAGAACATTCTCTCAGATATTCACAGTCGCAGCCGTTTTCCTCCTGACCGGCGGCACGGTCCATGCGATAACGCTTGACGAGGCGCTCGAGGAACTCGAGACCCACAAGTTCGGCCAGGACAGCGAAGCACTCGATTTTCTGCACGAAGCGGCCGTCGGCTCGCATTCGGATCCCGCTTTGCGCAAGAAGCTCAACGACGGACTGATTCGCATTCTCGATGGCGACGCCGCTTACGACGCTAGGCAGTTTGTCTGCCGTCAACTGGCTCTGACCGCTACCAAAGAGCACATACCGGTCCTGGCTCGCCACCTTGGCGACGAGAAGATGACCCACATGGCGCTCTATGTACTGACGCACATAGAAAGTCCCGAGGTTAGCGAGGCTCTGTTGTCTGCGCTTGAGAGGGCAACCGGTAATGCCAGACTTGGCATTATCAATATGCTGGGCAGCCGACGATGTGCTGAAGCGGTCAAGCCTTTGGGTAAGCTGATGATTTCAGGAGACGAACAGACCTCCATTGCCGCGATCAAAGCCCTCGGGCGCATAGGCACTGAATCGGCGCATTCGCAATTCGGGAACTATGACATCACTAATGATCCTCCGAGAAAACATAGCTACGCAAAGACCATTGCCTTCGCTTACGCCAACCTGGACTTTGGCGACAGATTCCTGGCAGACGGGAACACGACACAGGCAAGGCGGAGGTACCAGTTTGCATTCGATACGCAACATCCTGCCCACATCCGAGCTGCCGGCTTGAAGGGTCTGGTCGCGACGATGGGCGGGCAAGCCGAACCATTCGTCGCACAGGCGTTGAAAAGTGAAAACAAACAGCTCTATGGTATGGCGGCGACCATCGTCAGGACCGCAGGCGAGAAGAAGACCGCCGAGACGATGGCGGCTGATCTATCTGATCTTGAACCGGCCGTGCAGATCCTGTTGATAAACGCCTTGGCCGCCCGCAGCGACGGTGCGGGCGTGACTATTGTGAAGACTGCATGTAAGAATCCAGATGTCCTTGTGAGGCGAGCCGCCCTCAGCGCGATGGGTAAGGTCGGTGACGAATCCTGTGTCCCCCTGTTGATCGAGCATGCTGCCAGCGGCACCGAACGGGATGCGGCGCTCGATAGTCTCTCAAACCTGGCGGGCGAAAATGTCAACGCCGTTCTTATCAAGCGATTGGGCGACAGTGACAGCGCCGAGAAGGCTGCAATATGCCGGGTTCTGTCGGGGCGAAACGCCGCTGAAGCCGCCCCGGCTCTTGTAGAGACCGCACGGATCGCAGAGCCTCCCGTGCGAGGCGAAGCGCTCAAGGCCCTGCACAACCTCGCCGGTCGGCGACAAATACCCGAGCTGGTCGAGTTGGTTTTCGTCGTCGAGCCGGCCGAGGCCGATCACGTCGGCAAGGCCCTGGCTGCCGTGGCCCGTCGTAACTCCATGCACCGAGAGTGTACGGATGACATATTGTCCAAGTACGATGAGGCTGCGAATACTGATCAGCGAGTGGCTCTGCTGATGGCCCTGGGTGGGCTCGGCCACGAACGAGCCTTGCCGATTCTGCGAAAGGGCCTGCAGAACGACGGCAGTCGGATACGCTACGCGGCGATAAAAGCCCTGAGTGCCTGGCCCAATGCCGCGCCGGCCGATGATCTGCTCGAAGTTGCCGGATCGACGCCCAATCAGACGCATCGCGTCCTGGCCCTGCGCGGTTTCATCGATCTGATCGACGCCGCGTCGTTGCCGGCGGATCGCAAGCTGGCGCACTATCTGCAGGCGATGCGACTGGCTGGTCAGGATGCCGAGCGAAAGAAAGTGCTTTCCGTGCTCGCCAGTCTCGACACTCTGGAGGCGTTTCAGACGGCCATGTCTCATCTAGACAATCCGTCGCTCAAGAATGAAGCGGCGCTGGCGGCATGCCGGATTGCCCAGCGGATCTATACTTCGAACGGCCGTCAGCTCGCAGCGGATCTGGAGGCAATCGCCGAGGCCGATGTCGGTGACTCGACCAGGCAGCAGGCTCGCGAAATCCTCCAAAATATCGACAAGGCCAAATTCTATGTCACTGACTGGCAGGTCTCCGGCCCGTACGTGCAGAAGGGCAAGAACCACAGCGCGTTGTTCGACATTCGCTTCGCTCCGGAGATAGACGGCGGCAGCGGGGCGAAATGGCGCAAGCTTGTCCCGAGCGCGGTCGAGGGGATGCCCGCCGGGGCGGACCCGGCCCGGCCCTGGTACCTCGATCTGCTAAAAGCCCTCGACGGCGGCGAACGGCGGGTGGCGTACTTGCAGACCGCCCTGCAATGGCCCGCCGCCCAGCGGGTAACGCTGTGGATCGGCAGCGACGATGGAATCAAGGTATGGGTCAACGGACGGCTCGTACACGCCAACAATGCCACCAGGTCTTTTGCCGCCGACCAGGACAGCGCGACCGTCACCTTGCAGGAGGGCCAGAACATCATCCTGATGAAGGTCACGCAGAACAACATGCCCTGGGGGGCTTCGCTGCGGATAGAGTAACCGGTACCCGGTAAGAACTCATGAGGGGCAGGATCTTCTGAAGAAAGGAACGAGGATGAAATGTGGGACAGCATATAGCGTGCAGCGTACAGCGTACAGCGTACAGCGAGCGGCATATGGCTCTCTTTCTCTATCCGCTATCCGCTGTACGCTATCCGCTTCTTTATTGCTCGGCCTTTTTGCCGTCTCGGCGCATGCGGACAAGCCCAATATCCTTGTGATTCTCTTTGACGATCTCGGTTATTCCGATCTCGGCTGCTACGGCGGCGAGATCGAGACGCCGAACATTGACAGCCTTGCGAAAGGAGGCGTCCGCTTCGAGTCGTTTTACAATTCCGCCCGCTGCTGCCCCAGCCGGGCATCGCTGATGACCGGGCTTTATCCCCCGCAGGCGGGAATCGCCAGCTTCACCACGCGAAACCCTCACAAGACAAACGGGCCCGCTTACCTGGGGCGCCTGAACAACCGATGCGTGACACTTGCCGAGGTGCTCAAACCCGCCGGCTACGGCTGCTACTACGTCGGCAAATGGCACATGCATGACAAAACCGGCCCAACCCAGCGCGGCTTCGACGAATTCTATGGCTACATGCTGGCGCACTCGCACGACCAGTGGGACGCGGATTTCTATCGGCGCCTGCCTGCAGGGCGCGAGAAGGAAATCGATCGCAAACAGGGTGACTTCTACGCCACCGATGTATTCGGCGAATATGCGGTCGAGTTCATCAAGCAGGGTCAGAGGGCTGACAAGCCGTGGTTCCTTTTCCTCGGGCATTCCTCGCCACACTTTCCCGTGCAAGCTCCTGCCGCCAGTGCGGACAAGTGCTACGAAAAATACCTGCGCGGCTGGGACGAACTGCGCGAGCGGCGCTACGAGCGCATGAAACATATCGGCCTGATCGATGGAGATCGCTGGAGCCTGACCGAGCGTTCGCTGGTTCCGGTGGATAAAGAGACAATCGCCAACGGTTTTCCAGGCAAGCCAAACCCGGCGTGGGATTCGCTCGACCAAGCGCGCCAAAAGGACCTGGCCCGGCGTATGGCGCTATTTGCTGCGATGGTCGAGCATGTGGACCGCGGCGTGGGAAAGGTTGTCGATCATCTGAAGCGAACGGGCGACTTCGACAATACGCTGATCATGATCCTCAGTGACAACGGCGCCTGCTACGAATGGGGCCCGTTCGGATTCGATGGAACGAGCCGCAGGGGGATCACGCATCTGCACACCGGTGACGATCTGCGAAAGATGGGCGGGCCCGGCACGCATCACTCCTATGGCAGTGGCTGGTCAAATCTGGGCAACACCCCCCTTCGCCTGTACAAACATTTCACCCACGAAGGCGGCGTGTGCACGCCGTTCATTGCTCACTGGCCAAAAGGCATCCAACCTAAAGGCGCCTGGGTACGCCAGCGCGGTCATCTCATCGATGTCATGCCGACTCTGCGTGCCGCCGCCGGGGCCGATTATCCCAAGACCTTTGGCGGTAACGCCATTCAAGGCGAGGAAGGCGTTAGCCTACTGGCCGTCTTCAACGGCGAGTCTTTGCCGCAGCGTCCACTCTACTTCGAGCACCAGGAGGCGCGGGCCTTGATCCGGGGTGACTGGAAGCTACTCTGGAGCAAACGTATGCCGTGGCAGATCGACTGGGAGCTGTACAACCTCAAACGTGACCGCTGTGAAACCACCGACCTGGCAGATAAGTATCCGCAGCGCGTCCGGCGACTTGCCGACGAGTGGCTTGCCTACGCCAAGCGGGTGAAGTTGTATCCGTTCTATACCCTTCAGGGTGGTAAATTCCCGCGAGCAAAACCATGACCTCTTATACCCTTCAGGGTAGTAAATTCTCGCGAGTAAGACCAGAGCCTGTTATTGTGAGGCGACTTACCCGCGCAAGAATGGGAATTCTAAGTCGGGAACAGTACAAAGCCGCTTACCCGCGCAAAGACGGGAATTTTCAGTCAGGAGCACTATATTTATCCGAGTGAGAGGACAAGCTTATGAGCAGAAAGTTCATCTACTTGATCATTCTGGTGGCGCTATTCGCTCCAGCGGCATCACATGCCAAAGTGGCACGACCAAACATCGTATTGGTTTTTATCGACGACATGGGCTGGGGTGACTTCTCCTGCTTCGGCAATACCGACGTCAAGACCCCAAACATCGACCGGCTCGCCGAAGAGGGGCTGCGCTTCGAGCAGTTCTATGTCAACTCGCCGATCTGCTCGCCTTCCCGCACGGCGATTTCCACGGGCCAGTACTCGCAACGATGGCGCATCACTTCGTATCTGAGCAACCTGAGGCACAACCGCGAGCGTGGCATGGCCCAGTGGCTCGATCCAAATGCGCCGATGCTGGCGCGATTTCTCAAACAGGCCGGCTACGCCACCGGGCATTTCGGCAAATGGCACATGGGCGGCCAGCGCGACGTCGACGATGAGCCGCCAATCACCGACTACGGGTTTGATGTCTCTCTCACCAATTTCGAGGGTATGGGGCCGAAGTTGCTGCCGCTTACGCTCAAGCCCGGGCAGGACAAACCGGGTCGAATCTGGGGAGATGCCGAGCGATTGGGCGATGGCTACAAGTGGATGCTGCGTTCGAAGATTACAGGTGGCTTTGTCGATGCGGCGATTACCTTCATCGAAAAGGCTGCGAACGAGAAGAAGCCCTTTTACGTCAACCTCTGGCCGGACGATGTCCACAGTCCCTTCTGGCCGCCTGTCGACAAATGGGGCAACGGCGAGAAACGGACACTTTATCACGGCGTGCTCGGCGCGATGGACGAGCAACTAGGCATGCTGTTCGACTACATTCGCAACAGTGAGAAACTCCGCTCCAACACGCTGATCCTCGTTTGCTCGGACAACGGTCCCGAGAAAGGGGCGGGCTCGGCCGGCCCGCTGAGAGGTTTCAAAACCATGCTCTACGAAGGCGGCGTCCGTTCACCGCTGGTCGTGTGGGGGCCCGGAATGATCGACGCTTCAAAAGCGGGCACCGTAAACCGCAAATCAATCATGGCTGCGATCGACCTGGCCCCTTCGCTGCTGGCCCTCGCCGGGATCGACCGTTCCGACGATGTCACCTTCGACGGCCAGGCCCTCGCCGGTGCGTTGATAGGGAAGTCGCAGAGATCGCGCGGCGGATCGCTGTTTTTCAGGCGTCCGGCCGACAGAGGCTCTTATTACGGCGTCCGGACCCTGCCCGATCTGGCTGTGAGGAACGGCCGGTGGAAGCTGCTTTGCACATACGACGGCTCCGATCCGCAGCTATACGATCTCGACGCAGACCGCGGCGAAACGAAAAACCTCGCGAAAGAACATCCGAGAATAGTGCGACGCCTGACGGCCGAGGTGACTGCATGGCATCGATCCATGCCGCCCGACAGCGGACCGACGTACCGCAAGTAGGACCCATCGCCGCTATTGGCCGTCGCCCGGAGTCGGTTTGTTCTGCAACGTGGGCTCACCTTCTATATATCCAAGTGACGCAAGGAATCTATCCGCTTCAATGACAGTCGCGATGAAGTACTTCTTGTTTCTGTGATTGAAGAATCCGTGCCCCTGGTCCTCGTAGAGATGCAGGTCGCACCGACGGCCCTTATCTGCCATCAGTTTTGTGTACTGTTCGGCGGTTGCTGTGGGAATCAGTTTGTCGTTGGTGCCCAGAAAGACGATTGTAGGAGGTGTACTCTCGCCTATATTGTGCATGGGGGAAAAGTCTTTCCAATATTCCTTGACCCGGTCGTAACCGTATCCCTCGGGACCGTTGTCGTACACGGGATTGAACAGAACCAGTGCGTTGGGCCTGCAACTGATGCTCCGGTCCTCGCCCTCTTCGTTAAAGCCCTGTACTGTTGCGGTTGCGGCCGCTACATGGCCGCCAGCCGAGCCTCCGCCGGCTGCCAAATGCCTCGGATCGATTCCCAACTCGCTCGCATGCAATCGAATCCAACGAATGGCTGATTTTCCGTCCTTTACGCATTCGCGCGGTGACGTTTTATGCCTGGTCTTCACCCGATACTCGGCGGACATGGCGACCATGCCGCGGGAAGCAAGATAGTCGCAGTGGGGGTAGAACTGGCTGGGAGAACCTCCATTCCAGCCGCCGCCAAAGAAGAATACGATCGCGGGACGCCTGTCGGCCGAGGTGTGATTTGGGGGGGTGAAGACACGGATCTTCAGCTCCGATGGGCCGGCCTTCTTGTAAACGACGGTTTTGTCCGGCTTGAAGTCTTCTATATCGCGAGCCAATCCAGGAACTGCGATCAATAAGAGGGACGCGGTAGTGTGAATAAGCTTCATATCAATCTTCCTTTGCAGAACTATGTCTATATGGTTTCCGCATGAGACTCCAGGTCTCTTTGAGTGTCCGTATCACATCACGAGCCTCTATTCGTTCAGAGGCACTCCATGCCGCTGCCGTGATCTCACAGGATACACAGTGACTTTGATCTGTCAAGAGATAAGATAACAGCCTGGCAGGGTGGGGCATGGCATATGCGAATCAAAACGAAGATTACGTCCTATGAGTTTCCTAAAATCGTAGTTGACTCACGACAAATGAGTGTGTATAATGGCGATTAATTGGTATTGGGGGCAGCAGCAATGTGAACTTCAGTGAAGGAGGTAAGTAAAATGAGACGATTTGTTTCACTACTCGCGTGTACCCTTATTCTGGTGTTGTCACCGGGGGGGTTGAGTTCCGAGTTCAACACAGACGGCGATACCGAGGGTTGGCTGCCAAATGGAAAAATCGCTGACCTGGCAGCCAAGGACGGGGTGATGACCGCGACGATTGCGGCCAATATAACCGACCCATTTGTCAGTTTGACAGGTGTGCCACCCTGGGACGCAAATGATATTACCGGTGTCCTCGCACGGATGCGATGGTCCGTGGATGCAAGCACGGCCGGAGGCAAGAGCTTCTTCTGGTTCCATCCCAGCCACACAAGCAAGGGATATGAAGTGAGCGACTCCAACGACTGGCAAATTGTTTTTGTCGACCTTCTGAGTGAAGCGGAGTGGGCCGGAACTGTCAATCGCATTCGTTTCGATCTGGCCGACGGTATCGGAGAGGATCGAACGGTGGAATTCGACTGGATTCGTCTGGAAAGTCTATATCTGACCAACGAGACATTCGAGTGGGGCAGCCTTCTGGGCTGGGACGTCGTCGGCGACGCAGCCAATTTCGACGATCTGGAGTTCGAGACCGTAAATTCCCTCTCCTATTCGGTGAAGTGTACTGGAACCGGAGACTACCAAGCATTGACGCAACCTGTCAAAGGCGGTCTGGAAATAGACAGAGGATACGTCGCGACCGTACATGCCGCGGTGAATATCCCCGCAGACTCCTGGGACCCGAGCGCCTCGCTGTGGTTCCGCGTCCGCGAGTTCAACGGCACCGATGAGAGACTGAGTCCTCCCATCGAGGTTACTGTCTTTGACGAGTGGTTCCAGTGCGCCAGTTCGCTGGAGCTGGCCTATACGCCTGAAGAGCGAACCGCCCTGGAAGTGCAGTTGTATTCGAAGCTGCCCTCCGGCAAAGTGTTCTATTTTGATGATGTATTCGTAAGCTGGGATGAGCCAATCATTAATGTCAGAGACGATAACTGGCGCTATGTTAATTCCCATTGGGAATTCGATACGCCGGGTGACACCGAAAGATGGTGGAATATCAGTGCCGAACGTATCACCTATTTTGATGTAAACGATGGAAGCTTGTTGCTGGACTTGCCCGGAGGCACGATTGATCCGTACTTCTTCTCTCCCACCGGGCCTTACTACGCCGAGAACGTCGAGGGCGTGGCCGTTCGCATGAAATGGACCGGCGACGAGGCCGACCGGCAGAAGACGCAGCACGCTGCGTTCTGGTTTCCCGTCGAGGGCGGACACGGTTCACGACCGTGGACGGTTCCCGTGATTGGCGAGTGGTTTGTCGCATATATGAACACGGGCTCTTTCTGGGAAGGCTGGATCACTAATTTCCGTTTCGACTTCGGCCACTATGACAAACTCGTCATGGTAGACATTGACTGGGTCAGATTGTATGGCGAATACATCAAGAACAATGGTTTTGCCGGATCCCTGGAGCCGTGGGTAAAGCAAGGCGCCGGAGATATCAGCGCATTTTCCCTGGCGACCGATCAGAAGGTCTCGGGCGAAACATCTCTCGGCATCGAAGGTCTGGGCTCGGATCAATTCCATGCAGTTGCTCAGACTGTCGAGGAATGGGATCGAATTCCGAAAGGCGCGGCCATTACGCTGCGAGGCACGTATTATGTCCCCGCCGATTCGTGGGATGGCAATTCGGTTCTTTGGTTCCGCATAAAGGAATATGACGGTAATGTCGAGAACCTCACGGCTTCTCTGACAACTCCGGTGATGGATGCCTGGACTCCGTTCGAGTATACGCTCAATACCGTGTATGAGCCCGAGGATCGGACCACCGTTCAGGTGCAGTTGTTCTCCAAGACGCCGATAGGCAAGATGGTTTATGTCGATGACGTATTCCTGACCGTGGTAGCCTCCGAGCAGGCGCCGCAGCAGGAGTTCACCTGGCCCGTAAACAGTATCAAGCTCGCCGAAGGTCAGCAGATAACCATCGACGGCCAGGTCTCTGCAGATGAATACGCCGGAGCACAGGCGCTAGTCCTCAACGCCGATACTCGTACCGGCGCAGATCCTTATTTCGAGGGCATCACCCATGAGGGCCAGCTTCATAACCAGGCCACCGACACCTCCCTGGATGACTTCAACGGCACGTACTATTTCATGTGGGACGATACGTACTTCTACGCGGCAGTCTCCGCACAGGACGATAACTACAGCTTTGCGGGACCGAATCCCAACAGTTCGGATACGCTTCAGTTTGTCTTTGGTCAGACAGTTGACGAGGTGATGTCGTCATACATGTATATCCCCACAATAGCGCCGGATGGCGGAACCGGAAGTCCTTTCGCCAAGAACGACTTCGGCGCCTGGATATCTAAGGACATCATGGCACAGTCCGACTATGCCGGCTCGGTCGATCCGGCCACCCAGGATTGGACCGTGGAGATCCGGATTCCATGGTCCGCGATGCAGGGCGACTTCGCAGCCGACGTATTTCCGCCGAATGTCGGCGACAGCGTGGGCTTCTCGGTCCTGGCCATCGACTATGACGACGGCGCGCTGAGTTGGTTTGCCGCCAACGGCGCCTTGCCATGGACCGGCATGGGTCTGCAACCGCTGAACTTTGTGGAGAGACCTGCACCGTAGCAGGATTGCAATTAGGAAACCTCGGGGCTCAGCGGCACGTCCGCTGGGCCCCTTTTCAATATGGCTCCAGCAAGAACAGTCGCGTTACTGGGCATGGACCGGCCATGCTTCAGATCGCCAAACGATCGTAGTGACGGCAACAAAACCCCAAGCCGGCTATTCTTTCGTTTTTACGATTCTGATACCGCGCGGAGCATCGATTGAGGATTTGACCGAACCGTCGGGCCGCCTATCATGTCTGATCTTTATCACGCCGGCAGGTGTCGGAAACGTCCCCTCGGCCCAGTCGAGACCGGCCAGGTGCGGATCGATTCTCATTACCTTGCAGCCCGGTTCGACGATCTTGACTCCGAGGATGTGCTCGGTCATCCAGGCGGTCGGCCCGGAGGCCCAGCCGTGACAGAGGCTGTGACGAAAGCCCTTGTAGCAGTAGTTGCCGAAATCGCCGTGAATGTCTTTGAAGCCCGCCGGGACCAGCTCGTCTATCCGAGCGGCGTTCTCGGTCCAGTCCAGATCGAAGTCCTCCCAGAACGTCGTGGCGCCCAGGTCGAGCATCGCGCCCCAGTACTGGCTGATGCAATCGATGGCGCCACGGTAGTCGCCCGCCATAGCGCGGGCCTGCAGAACGTAATATCCGTAGAATGTGCTCATGCGCCTGGGGCCGTCGACCGCCATTACCTCGCGGTTGAGTTTGGCCGCATTGTCCAGTCCCGCAAGAGCTATCAGAGCGGCCGCCTGTTTGCTGCCGGCCGGATCGGGGATGTGTTTCTTTAGTTTCTCGGCGGCCGCAAGACATTTCTCGCGCGTGGCGGATTCATCGAGGACTTCGCAAAGCTCAGCCCCGGCGCCGAGAGTCATGACAAGCAGCGAGTGCAGGCCTGCGTGAATAGCCGGTTTGTTCTCGCTGGAGGGCCAGTCGAGAAAACGACCGGGGGGCATTGTTTCACGATTGTCGTCGCCGACCTGGTCGGCGAGCAACGCCAGCAGACCCTTCATGTATTGGCGCTGCTGCTCTACGTAGTCGGCATTGCCCGTGTACATATACCATGAGTGATGGATCAGGACCCACCACATCGAATACGAGCTAATGCCGTTCATCCATTTGGGCAGCGGCGTCTCGTCGCGAATAAGATCGAGGCTCTTCGGGACGACCTCGTTATAACCGAACACCGAACTAATCGTCATCGTCTCCGGATGCATATCCCCGATCCATACCAGCCGGTCGCGTTTGATGCCGTCCCAGAGATAATCCTGCATGTTCAGGTGGACGGTGTACGCGCCTGTGTTCCATATCCGGTTGAGCCTTTGGTCACTGCAGCGAAATGTCCCCTTGTACTCGATACCTCGATAGAGAAAGACCGCCCGGACGTTTTTGAGCTGGACGAAACTGTCGGCATCATCGAGGTCGATGCGAACGAAACGAAAACCCGTATTGCCGATCTCGGCGGTTCCGAGCCAGGGCAGCAGGCAGCTCTGGTCGCGGATCGCATGGTCGTTGGTCGCGTTCTTTTCTCCGGCGAGTTCGGCCATGGTTTCGCTGACGGATTCGCCGAAACGAACACGCAATCTCACAGGTTTGTTCCCCTTGCTGTGCCAGCCCATGATCTGAACGCCGCCGTGGAGTTCGGTACCGAAGTCCAGCAGAATTCCGGTTCGGGAACTTCCGGTGCGAAGGACGCAGGGATCGGACGCATCCAGTGTCACCTGCCCCGTGCGTTTTTTCAGGAGCACGCCGGGATTCTCGACACCTTCGGCGCTGTGCCATATGACCCGCACGGGTAACATATACTTTCGCACGCGGGGATCGGTCTCGCTGCGTTTCGCCGTTGCGGAATCGTTAATAGGCATGGGCAGCTTCACGCTCGGATGCAAAGCATCGCCTGCCGGCCCGGCTGTGACATAACTGCAACAGATAATAACCAGACAAGAAATAGCAACGATACACCGCCTCATGAGTCTTCCTTTCTATTGTTGTCTATCAGCAAGCCACGTGATAACTCCTGCAATATTTCCTTTATCCATTGTCTTCCATCTCCCAGCTCTTGATCGTTCTGCCGGTCTTTGTCTTCAGTCTGATCCAGTCAAACTCAATTGCGCCGGGCGCGTTCCCAGGATCGATGCGGATTGCTTTGAGAGTGGCTTTGGCCTCGAACGATACGGAATACTCTCGCCACTTGCCGTCGTGAGTGATATCGAAGCCGATTCTCTGGGTTGGGCCGAATCTTTTTCGCCTCGCGTCGGCCCAGAAGAACTGCCCGCCGCCCTTGGCCTTCGAACGCATTCGAAAGTGAATGACCATCGAACCTCGCTGACCGGGCACATTAGCGCAGCCAATGTACGGGTCGCCCCCGGTCGAATCGAGCATGAGCAAGCCGTCCTTTGTCGAGATTGTACAGTCTTTGGAAGGCGCCCAGCCCTTCAAGTTCGGCGCGTATGCGGGATTCTTGATCGGTATGATCGCCCCGGTGTCGGCAAGGAATCCGTCGATAAGTTTGTCCAGCTCGGCGACTTTACCCGGCAGTTTCTGCGCAAGGTTGTTCTTCTCGCCTACATCCTCGGCAAGGTTGTACAATTCATAACCGTTGGATCGATCGGGCCCTTCTCCGTACAATCGAATCAGCTTCCAGGGGCCCTTGCGAACGTACGTGCTGGGCAGGTTATCCGTCGCCGGGACGTAGTGCGGGAAGTGGCAGAAGATCGCTTCGCGTTTCAGCGAAGCGCCCCTGGCCAGTGCCGGGGCAATGCTGATACCGTCAAAAGATTGATTGCTCTTCTTTGGAATCCCAACCATATCGAGCATGGTCGGATAAAAATCGACCGATGAAATCAGCTCGTCGCATTTTGTGCCGCCTCTGACGACGCCGGGCCAGATAATGATGCAGGGAACGTGCGAGCCGCCTTCATAGATGTTACCCTTACCGCCGCGCAGGGGGTAATTGTTCGTGGGGGTCGTGCCCTCGACCTCGTTGTACATGTTGCCCCCGTTGTCGGAGGTGAAGATGATGATCGTATCGTCGGCGATCTTCAACTCGTCGAGCTCGTCGAGGATTCGACCGATGCTCTCGTCCATGCTCTGGAGCATCGAGGCCATGATCGGACAATCCTGCTTGCCGCGAGGATCGGTCCTGGAGCGGTACTTCTTCGTAATGTCTTCCTTTGCCTGGAACGGCGCGTGCACGGCAAAATGCCACAGGCACAGCATGAAAGTATCGCCCCTGTGCTCTTGCAGATACTTCAGAGTCTCATCTGTGACGCGGTCGGTGATGTACTCGCCCTCGGGCCCATCCGGTATTGTCTGGAATCGGTACGGCGAGAAATAGCTCGGAGGTCCCGGATTGGGCGCTCCCAGGTCGTAGTCGAAGCCCTGATTGCGGGGCCAGTATTCTTCGCTACGGCCCAGATGCCACTTGCCGATGAAGCCGGTTTTGTAGCCGGCGTCTTCAAAGGCCTCGGCAACCGTGTATTCTTCGGTCGGTAGAAAACGACGCGATTGAGGGGTAATCATTTTCTTGTCGGCGGCGGCCCTTGCCGCCATCAGAGGTATCTTCGGATTCAGCGGCGGCAGATGGCAGGCCGGCGTGGTTATCTTCAGACGCGCGGGGTATTTGCCCGTCAGGATGCTTGCCCGCGTGGGCGAACACAGCGGACTGGCCGAGTATGCGTTGGTAAAGAGCATACCGCGTGAGGCGAGCCGTTCGATATTCGGGGTCTCGTAGTATTTGCTGCCGAACAGTGTCGTATCGATCAGGCCCATATCGTCTGCGAGGATGAACAGGATGTTGGGGCGTTTGCCGGTGTCTCTTGCGCAGACCAGTGAGGGGACCGCCAGAGATGCAATTGTCATCCCGGCCGCCCTAACGAAAGTTCGTCGAGACATTGAACGCATAATCAATCCTCCTGTTGCAATCTATAGTTGAAATTCACATCGTGACGCGAGGTTGTCAAGGCCCATAGCCACCGTATAATTATGCCGAGAGCGGCAAACGCTGTCAAGAGGCGAGCGGACGCCCTGTGATATTGCACGGTCGGTCGGCCCTTAGCTAGCGTGCAAAGTGACTTCGAGCGTGCGAAGAATATCTTGCTCGGTAGGGCTTAACCGTATATCTTGTGTATAAAAACTTGCGGGAGTCAGGCAATGAAGCAGACAACCTATTTGCAGTGGGCAATCGAAAACACCAAGACTGCGTGGTGGCATGACTCGGCGGAGCCGGGCGAGCTTGAGTGCGCATTGCGCAGGGGCGCAGTCGGTGCCACAACCAATCCTTTTCTCGCAAATCTCGCATTATCGGTGAACAGAGACGCGTGGGCCGGCGAGATAGACAAAGCGCTATCTGAGAACGTCGAGCCCGAAAGAAAAGCCGAAAACCTGATGAGCATCGCCATAACACATGCCGCCCGCCAGCTTGAGCCGCAACACGAAAAGAGCGCGGGGCGGATGGGCTATGTCTGCGCCCAGGTCAATCCGGTCCGGGTGGCAGACAGAGAGTGCATGCTTTCGATGGCGAGACGTTTTCACACGTGGGCGCCCAATATCGCCGTCAAGCTGCCCGCCACGGAGGCCGGTCTCGATGTGCTCGAGGACTGCACGGCTGAGGGAATCACGGCGACATTGACCATAAGCTATACGGTGCCGCAGGTAGTTGCCATCGCCGAAAGACACCGCCTGGGAATCCGGCGAGCCGGGCAAAACGGGGTCGAACCGGGCAAATGTTTCGCCGTAATTATGATCGGGCGTCTTGACGACTATATCAGGGACGTTGCGCACGACTCGGATGCCGGCATCAGCGAATCGGATATTCGCCAGGCGGGTCTGGCGGTTTCCAAGCGGGCCTGTTCGATCTACCGGCAGCGCGATTACGAATCCGTGTTGCTTGTCGCCGCCCTGAGGGGGACTTACCACATGACGGAATTGGCCGGCGCCGATATCATCATGTCGATTGCTCCGCCGTATCAGGAGATGCTTCTGTCCGAGGAATTGCCCCGCGAGGAGCGCATCGACCGCGAAATACTGGAAGATGTGATCGAGAGACTCTCGGCGCTGCCCGAGTTTGTCAAGGCTTATGAGCCACAGGGGATGATGCCAAAAGACTTCATTACATACGGAGTTGTACAAAAGACACTTGCGCAGTTTCACGAAGGCGGCTGGAAACTATTGGAAAACTTCCGTTAACAAAATCAAGAATCAAAATGTAGAATGCAAAATTGCGGAATCCGCCGCAGGCGGATGCTTTCTTAGACAGCCCCGCCAAAGGCGGGCTCCTCAACTTTGATATTTAATATTTGATCTTTGCATTTTTTTTGAAAGGTTTTGCAATGGAAAAGATTGGATTTATCGGATTGGGAATAATGGGCAACCCTATGGCGAAGAACCTGCTCAAAGCGGGCTACTCGCTGACGGTTTACGACATTGTGCCGGGCAAGATCGACGACGCGGTCAAGGCGGGAGCGCAGGCGGCCTCATCGAACAAGGAGGTCGCCCAAAAGAGCGATATCGTAATTACCATGCTGCCCAATTCGCCTGAGGTCAAGGAGGCAGTGCTGGGCGCCGACGGTGTTCTCGACGGAGCCAAGCCGGGAACGATCCTCGTCGACATGAGTTCAATCGCACCTCTGGCGAGCAAGGAGGTCTCGGAAAGCGCAGAGAAAAGAGGAGTAGTCGTGCTCGACGCCCCCGTCAGCGGGGGAGAGCCAAAGGCCGTCGACGGCACGCTGGCGATCATGGTGGGCGGCCCGGCCGAGACGTTTGAGAAGGTCAAGGACATTCTGGCCGTAATGGGCGCTTCGGTGACATTAGTCGGAGAGGTAGGCAGCGGGAACATGACGAAGCTGGCCAATCAGATCATCGTCGCTCTCAACATTGCCGCGATGTCCGAGGCAATGGTCCTGGCGGCCAAAGCGGGCGTTGATCCGGAAAAAGTCTTTCAGGCAATTCGCGGAGGATTGGCGGGCAGCACGGTCCTTGACGCGAAGATGCCGCTGGTTCTGGAGGGCAATTTCAAGCCGGGATTTCGCATCGAGCTGCACATCAAGGATCTGGCCAACGCATTGGATACCGCCCATGAGGTCGGAGTCCCCGTCCCGCTGTCGGGCGCAGTGATGGAGGTCATGCAGGCATTGAAAGTCGACGACAAGGGCGCAGACGATCACGGCGGGATAATCCAGTTCTACGAAAAACTGGCCAAGGTCAAGGTAAGACGACAATAGAAGTGAAAAGTAGAAGGAGCGATTGGCAGGTTATCAGGTTACCAGGTTACCAGGTTATCAGGTTATCAGGTTATCAGGGTGCAGGAAATCAGAATGTCAGGATATCAGAGTGTCAGGAGCCGGCAGCGTCTGATACCCTGATTTCCTGGTGCCCACTGTCTGATAACCTGGTTTCCTGATAGCCTTCATCCCTCATCCTTTCAATTCTGCCCTTGCCACGTCGCCCCTATGCCGCCGGCATCATGGGCATCAGATACGCAAGTAGCAGCGTGAATCCCAGTCCGATCACTCCGAGTGCAGCGGTGAGAATCGTCCAGGATTTGAGCGTTTCTATTTCCGTCAGGCCGCCCATCCGCGCGAAGATCCAGAAGCCGCTGTTGTTCATCCAGTCGCCGACCAGCGAGCCGCTTCCAATCGCCATCGCAAGGTACACCGGATTGCAGCCAAGAATCTGGGGCGAGATATCCATTGCGGCGAATATGCCAACGGTGGTGATCATCGAGACCGTTCCGGAGCCCTGAGCAAATTTCATTACGGAAGCAACGGCAGCCGCCATCAGCAATATCACTAATCCACCTTGAGCGCCGACCAACTCTCCGAGCAAATCCTTAATGCCCGCCTCTCGCAGCATTGCGCCGAACGCGCCGCCGGCAGCCGTGATCAGGATTATCATGCCCGCGCTCATCAGAGCGGTCTCGCTTCTGGAGGCCAGCTCCTTGAAAGACAGCTTTCGCTGGCGGACCAGTACGAACATGGCAACAGCCGCTGCAAGCAGCAGCGCCGAGTCGCGGTGGCCCACAACTCCAGCTATCTGAGCCGTCATTCCGCCCACTTTCAGGGTGCCGACTATTGTGTTGAGAGAGATCAGGATTATCGGCACAGCAATGGGAGCGAATGAAATCCAAAACCCTGGGAGCTGATCGTCGTTGAGCACCTCTGGTTCAGCCTCACCGGCATAGGGGCGCATGGGGATATCCATCCGCCAGTTGATTATCTTGCACACCAGCACGCCGAGAGCCGCCGTCGGCAGGCCGACGAGCAGACCCATCATCATCATCAGGCCGACATTGACCTTGAGTTCACTCGCCATAAACAACGGGCCCGGCGTTGGCGGAACAAGTGTGTGGGTTATTGCCGCGCCGGCAACAATAGCCGTGAGATACAGCACGTAATTCTTTCGCGTGCGAGTCCACAAGGAGCGGGCCAGCGGAACGAGAAGGTAGAAGACTGTGTCGAAGAAGACGGGAATCGACAGGGCGAATCCGCTGAGCATCAGCGCCGTAGGCGCCCGCTTTTCACCCAATAGCTTCAGAGAAGATCGCACGATCCGGTCAGCCGCACCGCTGTCCATCATGCACTTACCGATGATAGCCGCCATAGCGATTACAATGCCTATACCCCCGGCGACCCCGCCGAACGCCTTGCCCACACGGCCGATCTTGTCGGCAAAGTCGCCCGGCGAGAGCAGGCTGATGATCATAGCGGTCGTAATCAGCGCAACAAAGGCGTTCAAGCGCAGCACGAGCATCATAGCGATCAGCAAGGCAACGCCAATAATCAATATGACGATCGGGTTCAGCATAGCATGTCTCCAAATTTCGTCGCTTAATCCTTGTTTACAGATTCAAGTGCTCTCTCGCAAAGGCAAGGCTTTGTTTGATATTATCCTCTTCGAGCTTGACAAGTTCGTCCAGCGGAAGATTGTTTACCTTTGGCATGCTCTCGGTCGATGCATTCGCACGGACGTATCCGAGAGCACGCGCCAGATCAGATCCCGGCACATCGGCGAAAGTCGCCCAGTACTTGTCCGTCAGGCACGGGACTTTCAGCGCGTCCCGCGTCGCCATCTCCAGGCTGAAGTTGATCTCAGGATTAGCCTTCCGCAGAATCTTGACCATCCTGTCCAGATCGAGCACGCCCTCACCGAGCGGAACATCGGCGAGCAGGAAGCCCTCTTCGTATTCTGCTACCGCCATATCCTTCAGGTGGGCCGCGAAGGCAACAGGTGCGTATGACTCAACGACTGCCAACGGGTCTTCCAGAAGCGCAAAGCTGTTGCCCGTATCGACGCAGACGCCGACGTATTCGCTGCCGAGCCGTTTGAGCATGTCGAGCATCTGATCGATGCGCCAGTCTTTGTGATTCTCAATCGCCAGCCGCATGCGTTGTCGAGCGGTGATCGGCCCGGCTAATTGCAGCGATTTCAAAGAACGCGCGGCAAACGCTTCGAACTGCCCGGCATTGCTAAATTGCTCATAGCGCCGTCCGCCTATTGCAGTGCGGATTACTTTCGCGCCGGCTTGTTTAGCCGTTCGCAATGCCGCTTCGAATCTCTCGACATCAGAGGGTTGCCTAGGCAAAGACACTGAGTCTTCGACGAACATATCGTAACCTTCGGCTTTTCGACGAAGTTTGGCTGCGTAATCCCGATCCCGGGCACCTATGTTCATCTGAATACCGCCGGCGCCGACCTTGTGACAATGGTCGATGAAGTTCAGCGGATCTGCAAGCCGCCCCTGCGCTTGCGAAGAACGATCTGACCTGAGCCGGGCGCTGTAGGAAAACTGCGCGATACCAAGCCGGGACTCGGTCATTCGCCCTGCGCCGCATACTCTAGTCAGGTCCCCAATTGTCGCCGCCGTCAAGCCGCCGGCGATTGAACGAAGCACATCTCGGCGATCCATTTTCTTGCGTCCTCTCGTGTTTCAAACCGTTGACAACTTCTATTGTTCTCTCACACCTCGTCCGGCACCACAAATGGTTCGCGGTAGTTTCGGCGCAGATACATGTTTGCCATCTCGCTGAACTCGTCCACAAATTTCTCACTCTCGGCGTCGAATGTGAGAGAAGGCCCGATAGTCAACGGTTCGCGACCAAGGTCCACTTCGTTGGCTTCTAGATGTTCGAGGCAACGCTCGAACGCCTCCGCCAACAAGTTGTTTCCTGCGACCGTCTCGGCGATTCTCTCAGGCGATTGCCTGCTACCGAGGCGATACGAAATATTGGCCATGTGTAACAGCGTCGCGGTGACGTGACCTTCGAGAACGTCGGCCCTGAGGTCACTGACCCTCCGGCTTCTAAGAGCTTCGACAAAGTTGGCCTGATGTTCGATGCCGCCGTCACCGGGGAACTGCCTTGTCCTCTTGCCGTCGTTGTCGTACACCCAGCCGCCGCCTCTTCCGCCGGCAAAATACCCTCCCTCACATTGGATTATCATTCCGAAACTTGTTCCTTTGTAGTGCTCTCTGGCGCGCAGGCCTTTGCGCCGGCGCAGACCGCGCACTTCGTAGATAATCGGGACCGGCTCATAGTCGAAGAACGTGATATGCGTATTGGGCGTTTGCCCGTCATCGTTCATTCCGACTCGGCCGGCGATCGAGATCGCCCTCGGGGCGATCTCCTTTTGGCCAATCGCCCATCGGCTCTCGTCGACGTTATGTGCGCCGAGATTGCCGACCTCGCCGGTGCCCGTGTCCCAGAACCAGTGCCAGTCATAATGCAGGTTCTGGCGCATCAGGGGTACCATAGGAGCGGGCCCCTGGAAGAGATCATAATCCAACGATGCCGGGATAGGCTGCGGCCCGTTGACCCGGCCGATGCTTTCGCGAAGGCCGTAACTGAGCGCACGCACAAGCTTGATGGCGCCGAGATTGCCCTCCTTGATGTACTGGATCGCCGCCCGCAGCCCCACATCGGAGCGGTTTTGCGAACCTGTCTGGACAATGCGTTTGTACTTGCGGGCCGCCTGGACCATTTTGCGCCCTTCCCAGATATTATGGGAGAGCGGCTTTTCCACATACACGTCCTTGCCCGCCTGGCAGGCCCCGACGGTCATCAACGCATGCCAATGGTCGGGCGCGACAACAACGACAGCATCGATATCCTTATCATCGAGCAGCTTGCGGTAATCCACGTATCTGGTGACCTTTTCGTTTCGGTCCTTGAACTTCCTGGCCTCGATGTCCAGAAACTGAGTGTCTGCGTCGCAAAGCGCAACTATGCGAACGCCCGGGACCTTCGGGAATATATCGAGATGCTCCTTGCCCTTTTTGCGCAGACCCACTATGGCCAGGCGAATGTCGTCGTTTGCTCCACGCACGCGCGGTGCCGAACCGAGTCCGACACCGGCGGCGACAGCCGCCAGATTCCTGACAAATCCTCTGCGGGTCAAGCTGCTCATTTGTCTCGTCCTCGTCAAAGCCGGATCGCACAAGACCCGTCAATGTTGTTGATGCCGACCACATCGAGATGCTGGTCACGGGCATATATTTAACGTGTTGAGAACATGAACACGGTCATGGTACTGTACTTTTGGCCGGGCCGCAACACAGTGGAAGGAAAATGCGGTTTGTTGGGCGAATCCGGAAAATGCTGGGTCTCGAGGCAGAAACCGTAGTGCCTATCGTAGAGCTTTGAGCCTTTGCCCTTGATCCCTCTCATGCCGTTGGCTGTGTAGAGCTGCATCCCCGGCTCGGTAGTGCGCACCGTCATTACCCGCCCGCTGTTCGGCTCATACACCCGGGCGGCCAGAATGAGCGAGCCGTCTGAATTCTTGAGCACGTAGTTGTGATCGTATCCCCGCGTCTGAGTAAGCTCCTCGATCCTCGCTCCGATTGTTTCCGGCTCGGTGAAGTCCAGGGCGGTGCCTTTGACACTGTGGATCTCCCCAGTCGGGATCAGTGCCTTGTCACCGGGCGTATAAAAGTCCGCATTGATCATCATCTCATGATCCAGAACGTCCCGGCTGCCCGCTCCGGCGAGGTTGAAGTAACTGTGGTTAGTGAGGTTGACGATCGTCGGCTTGTCCGTAGCAGCCTGGTAGCTTATCTTCAGCTCGTTGCGATTCGTCAAAGCGTAAGTCACAGTGCAGTTCAGGTTGCCGGGAAAACCTTCGTTTCCGTCCGGGCTTAGATACGTGAAGCGCACGCCCGCCTCTTCTTCATTCTTGAACGAGCGGCCTTTCCACACGACTTTGTCAAATCTCCCGGCTCTCCCGCCGTGGATGTGATTGGTGCCGGAGTTGGCGGTCAGCTTATGTTCGACACCGTCGAGCGTGAACTTGGCGCCTTCGATGCGATTGGCATAGCGCCCGACAGTGGACCCGAACATAGGATTCCTTTTGAGGTAGGAGTCCAGATCGTCGAATCCCAGCGCAACGTCACCCAATTTACCCGCGCGATCCGGCACCTCCAGTGATACGAGTATCGCCCCGTAATCAATGACCTTTGCGCGCAGCCCTTTTGCGTTCGTCAGCTCGTAGACATTCACCTCGGTACCGTCAGGCATCCTACCGAACGATTCCTGAGTTACACCCGCGACGGCTCCGCTTGAAAGGGACGATCGGCCGACAACCATCAGCAAAATGCAGAAATAGATCCGGTGTTTAGCCATCTCACAATCCTCTCATATAAGAAAATCAAAGGTCAAAGATCAAAAATCAAAATTGTGGAATCCCGGCAGAGCCGGGATGACTTCCTTGATTTTGCACTTTGATTTCTCCCTTAGCCCACCATCATATGTGGAGGGGTAATTACCAATTCCGGAACGACCGCACGGGCCGGCAGCTTGGCAACTGTCACCACGCAGGCTGCTATATCCTCCGGCTGGAGCATTTTGGCGCGTTGCTCGGGTGGAGGTGGCGTGGGACGCTTGTCAACTATCGGAGTGTTTGTCTCTCCCGGATAGATGTTCGTTACCTTGATGCCGCTGCCACATTCCTCCAGGTTGACAAAGGTTCCGAGCGCCCCGGTGGCAAACTTTGACACGCAGTACGGCAGACCCGCCAGAAGCATCA
This sequence comes from uncultured Pirellulales bacterium, assembly GCA_964562575.1. Taxonomy (GTDB): domain Bacteria; phylum Planctomycetota; class Phycisphaerae; order Sedimentisphaerales; family Anaerobacaceae; genus SG8-4. The sequence continues at coordinate 19,486 of CAZLTY010000004.1, read as the reverse complement.
CGCGTTTGCCTGCCAGAGACACAATGTTGACGATCAGTCCCTCACCTCTCTTACGCATGCTTGCAAGGGCGGCATGAATGCAGTTAAACGTCCCGGTCGTGTTGATCTCTATCATCCGGTCGAAGTCCGCGGGGTCGATGTTGGACATCATTCGATTTCCGACGTTGATACCGGCGCTGTTGACGAGGATATCGGCAGGTCCAAGCTCGTCACTGACCCATTGAAATAGTTTTGAGACCTGCCCGCGATCCGTAATGTCACAAGTACGCCAGAGGAATGCAGACTCGGCGTTTGCAGTCTTGGCGGCGTTAGCCAAGCCATCCTCATCGGTATCCGCAAGCGCAACTCTACAGCCCTCGGCTGCGAACGCCTTGCCGATCCCCAGCCCGATGCCTCCGGCTCCACCAATGACCAGAACTACTTTACCCTTCAAGTCCATAATTCGATCCTTCCCTTGAAACAAATCAAAGTGCAAAATTGAAGAAGTCATCCGCCTACGGCGGATTCCGCTATTTTGATTCTTGATATTTGATCTTTAATTTTCTTTTCAATGCAATTCTATTTCCAGAACAAACTTACCAACGACCAGCCGCCTATGACGGCAAAGGCGGCAAGCGAGATCCACAGCATTGCATCCCATAGCCGGCTCGGACGCAGGTTCTCATCGCAGCGGCGATAGCGGAAATACAGGGCCGCAGCTCCCAGCATCGGTAGCATGATTCCCTGCGCCATGCCGCTGGCCAGGACCATCTTTGCAGGCGCGCGGACCCCTACATAAAGCAGCAGGGCGAGAATTGGCCACAACGCCGAAACTATACGCGTCCAGCGTAGACGCATGCGCTCGGAACCATCGGTAATACCGAACAGCCCGAGGGAGTCGGCGACCATGCGGGCGTTGCCGGCGGCGGCGACAAAGAAAGTCGAGTACAGCACGGCAAAAGCTCCCGAAAGGAACACTTCGTCCGCCCAGGGACCGAAGACCGGGACATACATCGCGGCCAATGTGCGAACCATGTGCCTGCCGCTCGGATTGAGCCCTGTTCTTCCGAGCACGGCGGCTCCGAGCAAGTAGAAGGCAACTGTCGCAAACGTGTAGACCACCATCGAAAACCAGGCGTCGAATTGCAGTACGCGCAGCCAACCGCGAGCACGCCTTATCCATGCCTGCGTATGTTCACGCGGGCCCGTGAACTTTGCGTAACCCTTCTCCAGACACCAATAGGGGTACATGATGAGTTCCGACGCGCCGACGCCGATTATTCCAAACGCTGCCAGCGCCGTGGCGATTGGGTTTATGCCGGCCTCCTCAGAGGCGGGTGGCAGTCTGAAGCTCAGTCCATCGGCCAGGTCGCCGCCGGTCACGGCCCACTCCGGCTTTGTCTGCAGCATGATTAGCGTTGCTATCGTCACCAACGTGAATGTTGCGACAAACACAGTGGAGATCAACTGAATCAAGCCGTATCGACCGATGAGCAACAGCACGGAAGTTGCTATTGCCAGGATCGTGGCCCACAAATATGCATCTGCGGGCTCCTTGAGTTCGGTCGTTTCGGCCGTCAACTCCGCTATCCTGTGCTCCAGTCCTTCGGTTTCTTGGGTTCCGGCACCCTGGGCCCTGGCCACCTTCAACGCTACCTGGCTACTCGCCAGCTCGTCCTGCAATTCGTTGTACTGCCGACCGCCGATGGTAAGCGGCCGACTGATCGCCAGTGTCTGGCCGACACCGCCGACGATCCCTCCCTGCTGTGAGATGATCAGCAAAGTCATGATTACCCAGTACCATAGCACCCAGTTGACCTTCAGACGTGGGCCGGGGATACTGTTCAGAGCCTTGAGCGGAGTCTCGGTCCATGTGATGGTGTATCGGCCGAGTTCGATCTGTGTGGAGACCTTGATTACGCAGCCGATAATAATGAGCCAGAGCAGCCAGAATCCCGCCTCGGCCCCGGCCTTGGTTGTGGCAATAAGTTCGCCGGAGCCGACAATGGAGCCGGCGATTATCATCCCGGGGCCAAGCCGAAGGAGGGTCGCGAGAAGTGTCCGCGGCGCTTCCCGCACGACCGAGGTATCTTGTGACAACGATCTGCCGTTGCCGCCGGGGTCACCAGTCTCTGATTTGCCTTCTGTTGGCATGCTGTAAGCCTCTGGTGAAAAGAACGTCTTATCCGGGTCCGGTGCCATCACACGAACTGCGATTCGGCAACGTTTATAGCCCATAGCCAAATGTAGTGCAACACAAATGTGATGTTTCCCTGACACGGTTGACGGCGCAGGTCACGGCGGCTACCATGTCAAGCGACAATGTGACGATGTGCTCTGCGAACAGTGAAATGAAATTCGAAAAAATCAAGATGAATCCGGCGAAGAATCCCGCGGTATTGGACACCGGGACCTGGGAGCCTGAAGAGGCCTGGGCTGTGCTTTTTGCCGTGGACGAATCCTACCTTAAGTCGGTGCAAGCGGCAGTCAGGCGGCACATTCGGCTACCCGTGGATAAACATTGTGCCGTCTATGCCGGCTCGGCGGCGGAATATCGAACAAGCGTATTCTTCCTTGCCGGGCTCGACGATGGTCAGTACGTGTTTGTTGAACTCGCAGCCCAAGACACAAATGTCACCCTAGGAGAACCGATTGGCATCCGAGCCCTCAAGGACGGGAGCCGCCTTGCGGCGTACCGAACGGATGCTGCCGCTATTGACGGCTATGTCTCGGTGATAAGGCCTGACAAAGGCCCCAAAGCACTCGGCGCAATTCCACGATTGGGCGTCGGTTCGAGAATGACCACAGCCGCATGGCCCGGCGTGTGGCGGGCTATGAACAAATGCAACTTGCGCGCCAATCCGATTCAGAACTCAGTCCGAGAGGTCAACCTGCTCGATGATGTACTGGCGGGGCGACCGCCGCGTCTGAATTATATGGCCAACTTCGGCACCGTCCCGGAGGGACACACGGGCAGCACATTCGAAGGGCTCTGGGTCGCCGGCGTGCTGGCAGCCCTCAAAAGCGATTCGTCACCGGAGTTTGGTGCCGACGCAGATCACATAACTGTAAGGCGCGGCGACGACAACATTGACCGTGCCATGCGGGTGACCGAAGCTGCCAGGCACTACACTTTTTTCACCCTGGATGTGTCCGATCTTCTGGATTACGGCGCGATGAGCGTTACTTCGCAGGCTTCGGCTCAGGATAATATAGCCAATCATATTGGCCAGTCGAAACAACAAAACGAGGTCGTCGCTTATCACACACACCAATCTCAGTTGGATAAGGCAACTGTCGGACGCCTGGTGGGCAAGTATTGGGCTGCGCTGGATGCAGCCGAGAAACTGTCCGACCACATTGGCACCGTGAGAAACGGGGTGCCTTTCGACCTCGAACTCAGCATCGACGAGACGCCGGCGGGTATAGACGCATTCACATGCCTGACGTCGGAGGCAGAACTGATCTTCCTCGGCAACGAGATGCGCAGGCGGCAGATACCGGTGACACATATCGCGCCTAATTTCGGGGTCGAAAAGGAGCTGGACTATAGAGGCTCGGACGGCCTTGGAGGCCTGGAGAAGCGCATCGGCCGACTCCAGGATGTTTCGCGCCAATTCGGGATTATGCTGGATTGTCACTCCGGTGACGACCTGAAGCCGGCAACCCGGCGGGCTGTCGGGCGTGCGACACAGGGTCACATTCACTTCAAAATCTCACCAGCTCTGCAGATCATCTTTGCCGAGACGATGAATGATGTTGAGCCGGAACGATTCGGTTTCTGGTGGGATGACGCATTCGACTATGCACGTCGGGAGGCGAAGGCCGGATCCGATTTTGCTGCCGAATGCCTGCACAAATATGAAGCCGGAGATAATCGGCGGCCTTCGCCCGAGCACGCAGTCTTCCACTACTACAACTTTGCCTCGGTGGGCAAGCGCAACCGGCAAGGGCAGTTTGTTCATCGCGAGAAGTTTTATGACCTTGGCGCGGACTTCTATGACGAATATCAACGGCGGATTTGCAGCTACCTGTGCGAAGTGGCGGCGGACGTGGAGATCTCTTGAGAAACTGTCCCGCCTGTCGTATGATAAGCCGTCAGGACATAGAACATGCAAGAACGACTGGATGGAAAACTGGCAATCGTCACCGGCGCCGGTCAGGGGATCGGCAAGGCAGTGGCGCTGCGCCTGGCTCGTGAAGGGGCGGATGTGGTCGTTGCAGACATCAACTCAGAGACCGCCGAGAAAACCGCCGAGGAAATCCGATTGCTCGATCGCCGCACGTTGTCCCACTCGGTGGATGTTGCCAGTCTGAGTGAGATTCAGTCGATGGTCGATTGCGCGACAGCCCAGTTCGGCCAAATCGACATTCTCGTAAATGCCGCCGGCGTGGCACAAACCGGGCTCTTTGTGGATCTCACCGAGCAGCAATGGGACCACGTGATCGACACGAATCTGAAAGGGACAACATTCTGTGTTCAGTCTGTCGGCCGGCGGATGATAGATCAGGTGTCCGAGCAAGCCCGAGCAGAGGGCTGTGCAACGCCCAGTTGCGGCAAGATTGTGAACTTTTCTTCAATCTCAGGCCGCCGTGGCAGAGCCGAGCAGGTGGCCTATGCAGCGAGCAAGGCTGCGATCATAAGTGTCACGCAGTCCGCGGCTCTTGCCTTTGCGCCATACAATATCAATGTCAACGCCGTGTGTCCCGGTGTCGTTCCCACACCGATGTGGGAGAAGATCGACCGGGACCGAGGCCGCATAGCGGGCCTGGCGCCGGGAGAGTCAATGAAGATGTTCATAGAACGGACTGCGTTGAAAAGGCCCGGCACGGTGGAGGATGTGGCCGGTGTCGTCGCGTTTTTGTGTTCACCGGATTCAGATTACATGACAGGGCAAACGCTGAACGTTGACGGTGGATTTGAGATGACTTGACGAAGGTGGTTTGATGTTAGAGGAGAGCCAAAACATGACCGATTTTGAAAGAGCACGGGCATTGCTGGGCGAGTTCAAAGGCAGTTCATATTTGTTCGGCGCCGATGTCCTGCCGCGAGTGGGCGAGCAGGCTGCCGCCGCCGGCAAGAAAGCCGCGCTGGTTCGTGACACATTCGAAGGCAGTGATGATTGTGTAGCGGGTATACAAAACTCACTGGCTGAATCAGGGGTCGATGTTGTGGCTCAAATCAGAGGCGCCGGGCCCAACTGTCCACGGGAAGATTTGTTTCGAATCGCCGAGAGCCTGAGAGAAAGCGATGCCGATGTAGTGGTCAGTTTCGGCGGCGGTAGCACGATCGATGCGGCGAAGGCCGCCGAGGTTCTTCGCACTCTCGACGGTGATATTGACGAATATTTCGGAGTGGGGCTTGTCACCAAAGCCCTACAGAACCAGGGCAAGTCTCTGACTCCGCATGTGGCGATTCAGACCGTCGCCAGCTCGGCAGCCCACCTGACCAAGTATTCCAACATCACAGAGGTCTCGACGGGCCAGAAGAAACTAATCGTGGATGAAGCAATTGTGCCTGCGTATCCGGTTTTCGACTACGCGGTGACATACGGTGCACCGCCCGAGTTGACCGCAGACGGAGCGCTCGATGGAATCGCACACTCGCTCGAAGTTCTTTACGGAGCCGTCGGCAAGAGCAACTACGAAAGAACCGAAGAAATAGCCTGTGCATGTATTAGTCTGGTGGTCAACTACCTGCCGGCGGTGGTCGCCGATCCTAAGGATACGCATGCTCGGGAGGCGCTTTGCCTGGCCACGGACCTGGGCGGATATTCCATCATGCTAGGCGGAACCAACGGCGGGCACCTGACCAGTTTCTCCCTGGTGGACATACTGTCCCACGGTCGGGCCTGTGCTATCATGAATCCGTACTACTCGGTCTTTTTCGCCCCGGCCATCGAGCGGCCGTTGCGGGTTGTCGGTAAGATATATCAAGAGGCATCTTTGACAAATGCTGACATAGAAGGCCTGCAATCAAGGGAGCTTGGAGTCGCAGTTGCCGAGGCGATGTTCGAGTTGGCTCGCCGGATCGGCTTTCCCACTGGGCTGGACCATGTCGATGGATTCGGCTCGCATCATATCGACCGCGCCTTGGCAGCGGCAAAGAATCCTCAACTCAAGATGAAACTCCAGAACATGCCCGTGCCGTTGACCGCTGAAATGATCGACGAGTACATGGGCCCGATATTGGAAGCGGCACGAGACGGAGATCTTTCACTGATCAAAAACGTATGAGGAATGATGGAGGATGGACGATGGGTGATTCGTCCTTCGTCTCTCATCTCTCGCCCTTCCATGTCTTTCGACAAAATGGCAGCAGGGTCCGGGTATGGAGCACAGGCCGAAGTTGACAAGTTCGAAGGGCAGCGATACACTAACGGACGTTGCTCGGTCGGGTCTGGTTTGGTGGCGCGTTATTTTGAAAGATTTCGGGTAGTCTTATGGCCAAGAGCGTGAATCGTCGTGGGTCCATAAATGTGCCGACGGGCAACATAGGACATGTCGAGATCAGCCGTTTGATTTGCGGGGGCAATCTAATCATCGGCAGTGCACATGACCGTGACTTGATATATGTTGCGTCACTGATGAGGCACTACTTCACGGACCGCAAGATCATCGAGACGTGGCAATTGTGCGAAGAATGCGGCGTCAACACGATGATAGGACCGGTGAACAGTCCTTATGCTCACGGTGAGGATCCGACCATTCGTGTCTATAACCGGTATCGCGAGGAATGGGGTGGGAAGATTCAGTGGATTGCCCAGACATATCCCAAGACTTACGATCTCACCGGATCGATTCAGACGGCCATCGACAACGGCGCCGTCGGCGCCTTCGTGCACGGCGGCATAGGCGACAATTGGGTCAGGAACAACCGCGTGGATCTGCTGGCCAAGGTCGTCGAGTTCATCAAGAAGAACGGGCTGATCGCCGGTTGCGCATGCCACAGCCTCGAAGTGCCGATGGCCCTGGAAAAGGCGGATGTCGATGTAGACTTCTACATGAAGACGCTTCACAGCGACGATTACTGGTCGGCTACTCCCGAAGCCGAACGTCCCGAACGCGGGCTGCCGCGCGGTGACAGCATGTGGTGCACGAAGCCGGAGGAAACAATCGAATTCATGAAGACTGTCAAGAAGGCGTGGATTGCCTTTAAGGTTCTGGCCGCCGGGGTCATACACCCGCGGAAGGGCTTTAGATTCGCATTCGAAAACGGAGCGGATTTTGCCAACGTGGGGATGTTCGACTTCCAGGTTCGTGAGGACGCAATTCTTGCCCGCGATATTATCACCGAGATCGAGCTAAAGGGCCGGGCCCGACCGTGGGCATAGGGGAAATGTAAATATCAGAAATCAAATGTCAAAAATCAAAATGGCGGAATCGCGGCAAGCTGCGATGACTTCCTTAATTTTGCATTTTGCACTTTGATTCTTGATTTCTTTTACAGGGGCTGCAATGAAGAATATTAAGAAACGCATATACTACGGCGAGACTCTAATCGGATGCTGGTTGAATCTCGGATCGACCCTCACTTCGGAAATTGTCGGGACGGCGGGTTTCGATTGGGCCTTGGTTGACATCGAACACGGGGCGGGCTCCGAAGGCCAGGTCCTGGGCCAGTTGCAGGCATTGGAGCACACGTCTGCGGCGGCTATCGTCAGAGTCGAGTCATACCAGAGGCAGCGTTTCCACAGGGTCCTGGATTTAGGCGCAGAAGGAATCATGTGCCCTCGCATTTATACACTCACCGACGCCGAGCAGGCGGTCAAGGCCATCCGGTATCAGCCTGAAGGAGTCAGAGGTGTCGCGAAAATGATCAGGGCGGCACGGTTCGGCGCCGATTTTGACCGGTACTACGCCAACCACAAGAAGAACCTCGTTTGCATCGTTCAGATCGAAACGGCAGAAATACTGGACAGTCTGGATTCGGTGGCGGCGACCGACGGAGTCGACGTGCTGTTTGTAGGTCCGACGGACCTCTCGATTGCCCTGGGCGTTTACGGCAAGCCCGATCACCCTAAGTTTGTCGAGGCCATCAAGGCGACCGCCGATGCCGCGACAAAACAGGGCAAGGCAGCCGGAATCTTGCTCAAGAATCCGGCCGACTTTAAGAAGTACTATGATTTCGGATATCGCTTTATCGCCTGCGGCTCCGATGGCGCATTCGTTCAGGAGAGCGCCCGCAGAACGGCCGATAGTCTGAAGCAACTAGAAGAATCATGTGCCGCCGACGAATAAGAATCTCCAGAGGAACCTCGCCTTGAAAATCACGCGCGTCGAATCTTTCCTGATGTCCTATCAGATGCCTGAACCGGTCAGGTTGAAATTCTGGGCAGGGCGGCGCACGATTCTCAAGAGAGATGCGATGTTGATCCGTGTCACTACCGATACAGGCCTGACGGGATATGCGCCAGGGCCCGCCCACGAGCGAGCGGACAGAGAGACAAAACAGATAATCGGGCCATTTCTGATCGGCAAAGACCCTCGCCGCTGGGCAGAATTCGGATTTACGGCGGACATCGAGGTGATGAAGACCTACAGGGCTGTTGAAATCGCATTGCTCGATCTTGCAGCGAGGTACGAGGGATGTTCACTTTCGGAGATGCTCGGAGGGCGCGAGCGCGACAGGATAAAACTCTACGGCAGCGCGGGGATGTATATGGAACCGGAGCAGTACGCAGCCGAAGCGCGCGCCGTTATCGACATGGGATTCAGTGCCTACAAGATGCGGCCCGGGAGGGGAGCGGAGAAAGACCTGGAAACCGTCGCTCTGATGCGACAGGCCGTGGGACCTGATGCCGGCTTGATGATCGACGCCCATACGTGGTGGCGGATGGGCGACAACAGCTATTGCTTCGAGACTATTGCGAAGCTTGTTCGTGACATGGAACAATATAATCCTCTCTGGCTGGAAGAGCCTCTGCCGCCGGACGACCACGATGCATACCGAAGGCTGCGTGCACGGTCGAACGTGAAGCTTGCCTCGGGTGAACATGAGCCGGACGATGCAGGCTTTGACGATCTGATCGACTCGGGGGCGGTTGACTATGTTCAGATGGACATTCTGTGCCAGGGAGGCGTTTCGAGTGCCACGAGAATCTTTGAAGGCGTTGCAGAGCGGTCACGGCGCTTTGCGTTTCACAGTTGGGGCACGGCCCTGGAGGTGCTTGCTGCCGCTCAGTTGGGAGTCTGTTGGGGCGAAGATGTTGTCGAATGGCTCGAATATCCCTGTTACTCGCACAGACAGCACCCTGCGATGTATCCTTTTCCGCTTGCCGATGAAATACTCTGTGAAGCTCTTGAGATCGAGGACGGGTATCTCGTCCTGCCCGAGGGGCCCGGGTTGGGAATCGATGTCAATGAAGCCGTCATCGAGAAATATCCGTTCATTCCCGGGCCCTGGTCCATATTCGAGCTGGACAGCCCGGCTCAGACTATCGCCGTGACAGGCGATCACAGTCTCAAGTGGGTAAAGCGGAGAGAATGAAGATATCAAGAAACAAGAGGCACAAAGGGGCAAAGGGGCAGAGGCACAAAGGTACAACCATAACTTCGTGCCTTTGTGCCTCTGTTCCTTCAGTCATTTTGGCTTTTGATCTTTCTTAAGGAGATGCAATGATTGATCCTCTGTGGCTTCTGCTGGTCGGCATGATTGTGGTTCTGGGTGGGATACTGCTCCTGCGCCTGCACGCGTTTCTGGCCCTGGTACTCGGAGCGCTGATCGTCGCAAGTCTTACCGCGCCGGCGGCATTGGAGAGGTACGCCGCGGATAAAGAGATGTCGGCGGAGGAAACCGCCGCTCTGGCACAGTCGTCAGTCGGCGAACGGGTGGCCCAGGGATTCGGCCGCACGTGCACCAAGATCGGCATATTGATCGCGATGGCCTCCATCATCGGCAAGTTTCTGCTTGAAAGCGGCGCCGCCGAGCGCATTGTTCGCTCGCTGGTAAGATGGTTGGGGGAGAAACGCGCATCACACGCGTTTTTGAGCAGCGGTTTTTTGCTGGGGATGCCTGTCTTTTTCGACACGGTCTTCTATCTGATGATACCGTTGGGCAAGGCGATGGGGATCAGGACGCATCGAAAGTACGGCCTCTACGTTATGGCGATTGTCGCAGGCTCGACCATGACCCATTCTTTGGTGCCCCCGACGCCCGGCCCCTTGTTTGTCGCCGGTGAGCTTTCTGTAAACATGGGACTGATGATCGCCGGCGGAATCGTCGTCGGCCTTTTTACCGTCAGTGCCGGTTATCTTTATGCATTATGGGCAAATCGAAGGTGGCCTATTCCCGTCAGAGATACGACCGATACATCCGTTGCCGATCTGAAGAGCATGGCCGAGAAGGACGAAGCCACGCTGCCGCCTTTCTGGCTCTCGATGCTGCCTATTATTCTGCCCGTTCTCCTGATTGCCGGAAGGACATTTTTCAACTCATGGGTTGAGGCACAATCTCCGACAACAACAGTTCCATGGTGGCAAGGTATCGCCGTGTTGATCAACAATCTGGGCAATCCTAATGTGGCCCTGACGATTTCGGCGGGCGTTGCGTTGTTGACTTTTGCATGGTGGCACATGGACCGGAGGGAAAAGATCTCACCATTTCTTCAAAACGCACTGTCAAACGGCGGACTAATCATTCTGATCACATCGGCCGGCGGCGCCTTTGGTGGCAGCCTGCAGCAGACCGGCATCGGCCCGCGCATCCAGGAACTGGCGACTTCTTACCAGATAGCCGTACTTCCTCTGGCGTTCTTTGTGGCTGCTGTCGTCCGGACGGCCCAAGGCTCGGCGACAGTCGCCATGATAACCGCGGTCGGCATTCTCAGCGGTCTAGCCGGCGGCGGACAGCTCGGATTCAATCCGCTCTACCTTGCGCTGGCCATCGGATGCGGATCAAAGATGATTGCCTGGATGAACGACAGCGGTTTCTGGGTGATGTGCAAAATGTCCGGCATGACAGAAGGTGAAACGTTGAAGACCTGCTCGGCTATGATGGCGGTAATGGCATTTGTCGGTTTGCTGGTGATAATGGTTTTGGCACGTCTTTTCCCATTAGTTTGAAAAACTCTCTTGGAAAGTAAGGAAGCATCAATGAAGATCGTCGACATGCGAGTTCACTCGATTGCCATCGCTGATCCGCCTTTGCGCAGTTCCTACGGCCTTCATGCCCCCTACGCCCTGCGGACAATCCTGGAACTTGAAAGCGACGACGGCATCACGGGAATTTCCGAGACCTACGGTGGCGAGGCACCTGCGCGTGCACTCGAAGCGATTCGCCCGGATGTCATTGGCCAGAATCCCTACCGGCTGACAGGTCAGCTTTCTTCGATGACCGAAGGCGCAGGATCCGGAATGGAACGCTCTCAGACCTATCTCGTGCCGGGTGAGAATCCGCTCGATCAAACAACCAGAACTTATGCCGCCGTCGAAACCGGCTGCCTCGATCTGATCGGCAAATCCGTGGGCCAACCAGTATGCGATCTCATCGGAGGTCGCGTGCGCGACAAGGTCGCTTTTTCTGCGTATCCGTTCTTTAAGCACGCCGGCGGCGGAGGAGAAGGTGACGACGAGCGGCAAGACGAGTACGGCGAAGTCATGACTCCCGAAGCGCTCGTCCGGGAAGTTAAGCAGATGATCGCCAAGTACGGGTTCGGCTCGGTCAAATTCAAGGGCGGCGTGCTGGAGCCCGATCTGGAAATTGAAGCAGTGAAGCTTCTCTATCAGGAGTTCGGCGCCGGCGTACCTTTGCGTATCGATCCTAATTCCGCCTGGACGGTCGAGACGTCGGTGCGTGTGGGCAGAGAATTGGCCAAAGAGCTGTCGGGCCGAGGATACCTGGAAGACCCGACCGCAAGTATCGAGAACATGTCGCAAGTCAGAAAGGGATTGATGGCCGAAGGCATCGAGACACCTTTGGCGACCAACGTAGCGGTTACGTCCTTCGCAGATATCCCGCAGGCCCTGGAACTGGACGCCGTGCAGATCGTTCTTTGCGACCATCACTATTGGGGAGGTATGCGACGCGTACAGCGCCTCGCGGCTCTTTGTAAGGTGTTCGACATTGGATTGTCGATGCATTCCAACAGTCACCTTGGGATCTCTTTGATGGCCATGGCGCATGTCGCGGCGGCCACCCCGCATCTGACCTATGCTTGCGATACACACTATCCATGGCAGTCTCAGAGAGATGAAGTTGTCGCCGGAGGCCGGGTGCCGATTGTCGGTGGTTGCGTGGCGATCGGCGATAAGCCGGGATTGGGCGTTGAGCTGGACTACGATCAACTTGCAAGAGGACGCGAGCGTTTCGAGAAGTGCCCGTATCGCAAGAGAGACGACGAAGCTCAGATGCGCGAGCACGTAGAGGCGAATTGGAAACGGAAGCTGCCGAGATGGTGACCAAGCCAGGACAAAACCTTGAAAACTACGCCGTTATTCTCAGCGATAAGGATAATGTCGCGACCGCGCTGGTCGATCTGCCGGCGGGAGATTATGTGCTCGGCTCCGGCACAGGTGAGGTTGCGATCAGCGTACCTGAAGATATCAGGGCCGGTTTCAAGCTGGCCCTTTCGGACATCGTCAAGGGCGAGCAGATATACAAATATGGATACCTGATCGGCCTTGCGACCGAAGATATTGCCAAGGGCAATTGCGTTCACGTGCACAATCTGATCAGTTCAGTATAGTCCCGGGAAGGTGACATCCGCATGTCCACAATCAAACTCAAAGGGTATCGACGAAGCGACGATTCTTTAGGCATACGCAATCATGTGGTCGTAATGTCCACCGTCTCCTGCGCTAATTCTGTCGTCGAGCAGATAGCAAGAGTCGATGCCGACATCATTCCGATCACGCATCAGCACGGCTGCACGCACATGGGCGCCGACACCAAGCAGGTGCTCAGGACCCTGAGCGGCACCTGCGGCAACCCGAACGTCGGTGCGGTGCTGCTGGTTGGACTCGGCTGCGAGACCGCCAACGTAAACGAGATTGCCTCACGCATCGACCGCAGCGGCAAGATGGTCGAAATGCTGGTGATCCAGGAAATTGGAAACTTGCGCAAGATAATGGATATTGCTCACGAGAGTCTTCGCCGGATAAAGCAGTTCGTCTCGAAGCAGCGGCGGAGCGACTTCGACATCTCCTCTCTGACAGTGGGTCTCGAATGCGGCGGGTCGGACCCGTTCTCTGGGATAACGGCCAACCCGGCTGTGGGACTTGTCAGTGACAGGCTCGTAGAGCTGGGCGCGACGGTGATTCTCTCCGAAATCCCGGAGATGATCGGTGCAGAAGCACCCCTGGAATCGAGAATTCCCGACAACACCGTTAAGCAGAAACTGCTGGGGCGGATAAAGGACTATGTGCAGATGGCAAAAGACGCCGGCGGTGACCTGCGAGGCTGCAATCCGGCGCCGGGCAACATCAAGGCCGGACTCAGTACGATCGAGGAAAAATCGCTGGGCTGCATCGTCAAGGGCGGTCGATCCGACATAAACGAATTCGTCGAGTACGCCGGGCGCCCGAAATGCAAGGGGCTTGTAGTGATGGACACTCCAGGCAACGACCCCGAATCGGTGACCGGGATGGTAGCCGGCGGAGCGAATATCGTGCTGTTCACCACAGGTGTGGGGACCCCGGTCGGCAACCCGGTGGCGCCGGTAATAAAAATCTCGTCCAACACGAAGATGTATGAACGCATGAGTGACTTTATTGATGTCGATGCCGGCAAGGTCATCGGAGGCACCGGAATCGAGACGGTGGCTGATGAGATGTTCGAATTCCTTCTCGACGTGTGCAACGGCACGCAGACTGCCGCCGAGATCAACAACTGCAGAGAATTCGCCCTCAATCGGATCGGCCCGGCATTTTGAGAAATGTAAAAATCAAAAATCAAAATGCAAAATTGCGGAATCCGCCGCTGGCGGACGCTGTCTGAAAAAGTCCCGCCAAAGGCGGGCTCCGAAATTTCGATATTTACATTTTGATTTTTGATCTTCGTTGTCTTCGGTTACCGAAGACAACAGCGGATATCCATACCAGGGCGAAGACGCCCGCCAGTGCTAAGGCTATCGGTCTTTGGGGATTCACGAATCCTGTAAATGAGCCATTCGAGCCGGTAATGATCTGAATGAATCGTTCTTCGACCATTGGGCCGAGGATCAGTGCGAGCACGATCGGCGCCAGGGGCACCTTGCGGCGCTCCAGCACAAATCCGAGAACCCCCATGATCAGCATGACAGTGACATCGATGTAGCTGGCGTTGAGGCTGTAGGAGCCGACTATGCAGAACAATAGAATGGCGGGCAGCAGAATAGCCTTAGGTATGCGAACCAGCCGGCTCGCCGCCTTGACCGCTGCGAAGCCGACGGGTATCAACATGATGTTGGCCAGAATGAAGATCACGTAGATGCTGTACACCAGTTCGGTCTGCTTTGTGAAGATGTCCGGTCCTGGGGTAATGTTCTTCATGAGCAAAACGCCGATGACAATCGCCGTCACCGAGTCGCCCGGTATCCCCAGGATCAGTGCCGGGATCCATGCACCGGCCAGGGCGGCGTTATTTGCGGTACTCGCATCGGCTATCCCTTCGATGGACTCCTGCCCGTACAATTCGGGCTTTCTGCTGCAACGTTTCGAGATCGCGAAGGATACCCAGGCGGCGATATCGGCGCCGGCACCAGGCAACATGCCGATCAGCGATCCGATTGACGCCGATCTCAGCACATGGCCCTTTCGCCGAAGCAACATGCCTGCCCCTGAGCCCAGAAGAGAAGGACGAACCACGGACGATGGATGATGGACGTGGGATGCGCCTTCTTTCGTCTCTCGTCCCTCGCCTCTCATCTCTCGTTTTCTGCCGAGCATCGAGTTTAGCACTTCCGAGATGCCGAACAGGCCTATCATCGCCGGGATGAAGTTTACCCCGCCGTAGAGCTCTGCTACGCCGAAGGTAAAACGCGCCTTGCTGTGGACCGCGCTTAGTCCGACCGTAGAGATCAGCAGGCCGATCGTCAGGGCCAGCAGTCCGTTGAGCTTGGGACCGCTGGAGACGACGACGGCGCAACTCAATCCCAACAGATAGAGCCAGAAATATTCGACTGCGCTGAATGAGGTTGCCACCTTGGCGAGCTGGTGGCCGAGCAGCATCAGAACTATCGCGCCGAGGATGCCGCCGACGACACTGCAGATCAGTGCGGTGCCGAGCACGAGATTTGATTTGCCCTGGCGCGTCAGGTTATGCGCATCGTTGGCGTATGCCGCCGAAGCGGGCGTGCCGGGTATACGCAGCAGCGTGTTGGGAATGTCACCGGCGAAGATGGCGCACGCTACCACCGAGACGACCGCAGCTAGGGCGGCGATCGGGTCGAGCCAGTATGTGATCGGAACAAGCAGAGCCACCGCCATCGTGGCGGTGAGGCCCGGAATCGAGCCGACAAAAACGCCGAAGCAGGCCGACAGAAAGACAATCAGAACGACCTGGGGATCGGCAAGAACGTTTTGCACGGCTGTAAGGATCGGGCTCATATTACCATCCGAGAAGTCCCCTCGGCAACGGAACGCGCAGGCCGACCGCGAAAAGCTGATACACAAGCGCTGCCAGCAATACGGTGGCCGGGATTGCTATCGTACTGCCCACGCGCATCCGACTAAACAAGACCAGGAGAATCGCCGCCGCCGAGAGAACAAATCCGAATATCTCCGCTGTCAGGATGTACAAAATGACGCAACCGATCAGAATGGACATATCGAGCATTGCGGTTTTCGATATTCCCTGTCGGTCAGGTGTGCTGCGCAGCGAACCTGAGGCGAAGCAGGCGCCAAGGCAGACTCCCAACAATCCCGAGAGCACCGCGGGGAACAACATGGGACCGTACTTATGCTTCAAACCCTTAAAGGAAGGGCCCGCGAAAACGCTACCGAATGCCTTGTCCGTTTTTTCAAGGAAGCTCGCGTATTGCTCCGAGCCCATCGCCGCCGCGCCCGCTCCAGTGTTGGCCATATACTCCAGGTACTCCTTACTCTTTACCGCTTGGGCAACGGCATTCTCGATCACCAGAGACCGCGATTCGCTGACACCCGCAGGCAGAGCGATTCCCCTGTGCGTGGATACCTGCCAGTCGACTCCCAACTCCTTGAAAGTGGATATTTCGGGATACCCCGGCAGGCGTTGCTCGGCCATTACTCCGAGGCACCTTATCTTGTCGGCCTTCAAAAGAACCTGGGCCTCGGGCAGACTGCACGCTACGATGTCCAAGCCGTCGGCCATCAGCTCCTGCAGAGAGGGTGCCGCGCCACTCATTGCGATCCATGTCACATCCGACGCTTGCAGGCTGATCGTGGTGAGCCAGCCCGCCAGGGCGACGTGCCAGATTCCGCCGAATGCGGTTCCGGAGGCCTTGAGCTTGCCGGGGTTGTCCCGGACGGCCTGCTCCAGTTCGGCCAGTGTTTTCCATTGGCTGTCCGTTCGCACGAAAACGGCTGCAGCATCCTGATTCACCATCATGACCGGCGTGAAATCTTCGTGGGAAATGCTGGTCAGGCCGCGCCAATGCAGCATGTTAAGTTCGACTGTCACCATTGTTATCGTGTAGCCGTCGGGGCGGGCCCTGGCGCCGCGGGAATGACCGGTCACGCCGCCTCCGCCCGTGGCGTTGACCACGTTGACGGGCACACCAAGTTCCTGCTCCAACAGAAAGGCCAACTGGCGCGAGATACGGTCGGTGCCGCCGCCGGCGCCCCACGGGCAGATGAATGTGATGGGACGATTTGGAAAGGAATCCTTGCGATTGCAGCCCGAGAACACCAATAGCAAAGCAAGAATCAAAATAATTGAAGGAACTGAGGGGCAGAGGCGCAAAGGCACAAAGGCACAAAGGGGCAAAGGGCCAGCCATGCCTCTGTGCCTCTGTGCCTTTGCCACTTTGTGCCTCATGCCATCTTACTCCTGCCTTCTATTTCTCTTCGCAGCCGCGCATGCGTTTGAAATCACTCATCAGGGCCTTGCCCGCTTCGTAGAGGATTCCGACATCGACCGAATATGACATATAGCGCAGGCCCAGCCCGGTCCACATCTCGGCCTGCGGAATCGTCTCGGTGAAGTTGCCCACGAACACACCTCTGTCGAGACACGCCTGCACGATCTGCCGCATCTTCTCAATCACGAGCGGATGTTCCACCTCGCCGGGAACGCCCAGCGATTGTGACAGATCATAGGGGCCGACGAATACGATGTCGACCCCGTCGACTGCCAGGATATCATTCAGGTTTTCGAGCGCGGCTTGACCTTCTATCTGGATAATGAGAAGGGCCTCATTGGCGCGGCGAAAATAGTCGCTCTTCTCCATAGACGAGTAGCCGGCAGCTCTGACAAAGCGGCATACGCCGCGCATGCCGAGCGGGGCGAACTTCGCGTGTTCGATCGCCGCTCTCACATCTTCTGCACAGGAAATCTGAGGGACCTGAACGCCGGCGGCTCCCACGTCCAGCGCCTTGCCGATCATTTCGTAATCACCGGAAGGGACTCTCACAATCGGCGCCATCTGCGAAAGCTGGGTCGCCCGGATCAGATTCTGAACGGTCTCTATGCTGTTGGGACCGTGTTCAGTGTCGAGGATGATGAAATCGAATCCGGCGCAGCCCAGCGTCTCGACGATAGCCGGATCGCTGGTCTTTGAAAAAGGTCCAAATACCGGCTTCTCGGCTATGCGCTGTCGAAGACAACGTATCAGTTCTGTCATATCCATCGCTATTGCTTTCTCTTTTACCAGTCCACGACGGAACCGTCGTCTCTATCGTATGTCCTGGGATATTCTCTCGGCTCGCCGACCTGCGCCATGAGCTTGTCCTCGTCAATCTCAATGCCGAGACCCGGCTCTTTCGGCAGCGGCAGGAATCCGTTCTCCGCCTTGAGCGGCACCTTCAGCAGGTTTTCATGGCTATCAGTGCCGCGCTCCTGGATGAGGAAATTGGGAATCGATGCGGCGATCTGGCAACTGGCCGCAAGCGAACAAGGTCCCTGAGGATTGTGCGGCGCTATCGGGACATAGTACGCCTCGGCCATCCCCGCGATCAGGCGCAGCTCCGTTATGCCGCCGGCGTAACAGACATCCGGCTGCAGAATGCTGGCCGCCTTCTTTTCAAGTATCTCGCGGAAGCCCCACTTCGTGAAGATTCGCTCGCCTGTAGCAATTGGTATGTGGGTCTTGCGTGCGATCTCGGCCATGACGTCGACGTTCTGGCACTGAACGGGTTCTTCGTAAAAGAAGGGCTGACAGGGTTCGAGTGCCTTTATCAAAAGCAGTGCAGTTTGTGGCTGAACGGCGCCGTGGAAATCGATGCCAATATCGACGTCGGGACCGTAAGAGTCGCGCAGGGCTGCAAAGCCCTCGACGGCTCTCTCGACAAATCCCTTACCTTCGACGTACCGGCTGGGAATGCGACCATCGGCTTTCACCTGGGTCTTGAACGCCTTGGCCCTGCCCCGTTTGACATCGTTGCTGCTGCCGTAGATCCTGATCCTGTCCCTGGTCGGACCGCCCAGCAGTTCATAGACGGGAACACCGAGTGCCTTGCCCTTGATGTCCCAGAGGGCCTGGTCGATACCGCTGAGCACCGCTGTCAGCACCGGGCCCCCGCGATAGAACGAGTGGCGGTAGATCGCCTGCCAGTGATGGACTACCCTTCGCGGATCCTTGCCGACCAGATAGGACTCGAGTTCTTTGGCTCCAGCGGCGCACATCTTGCTGTTGTCCTTGAGCATCTCGCCCCAGCCGACGATTCCGGCGTTGGTAGAGATCTTGACGAAGACCCAGCTGTTCCTGAGAACAAACGTTTCGATTTTGGTAATCTTGATCGATTCTCGCGACGATACGGGCGCGCGGCCGCGCTCTCTTGCTTCGGCCTGCCGGCCATTTTCCAGCAAACCGGCGAAAGTCGCCGTCGCTGCCGCACGGGCGACGAACCCCCTTCGCGATATCTTGTTCGGATCTGCGGTATCTCTTCGCTCAGTTCGCCGTGGTATTGTTGCCTGGTCACTGCCCATAGTCTTTCTCCTTGAAAATGCAGATATCAAGAGTCAAATATCAAAAATGCGGAATCCCATTCTTGGCCACTAAGGCACGAAGTCACCAAGTTTTCGGTATTCTAAATTCGCGTCCCTTCGACTACGCTCAGAGCCTGCCCTGAGCCTGCCGAACGGGACATGCTTTGTGTCTTCGTGGCTACTACCTCTATACCTATACCCTTGAAGGGTAGTAAATTCTCGCGAGCAAAACCATAACCTGTTATTGTAAAGCCACTTCCCCGCGCAAGAACGCGAGTTTTCAATCAGGAGCAGTACAACACTAAAGGAATCAATTGTAATAATGCAATGCATTTTTACATTAAACATGTAAAATTGCAATGGTCTCACAATCTTTTGTGCCCAGAAAACAACCATAGAATAGCCATCATAGACATTCACGTCAAAAGTAATCCTATACTGCAGCCAGCAGCCGGAAAAATCGGG
>CAZLTY010000003.1:0-56900 GCA_964562575.1 uncultured Pirellulales bacterium | reverse complement strand
CGCAGCCGACCGCCAAGAGCACAATGCACACAACGAGACTATAGATTCCGATCTGTTTCATCGTCTAATCTCCCGTAACTTCTCCTAAAACAGCATTCTTCACGGGTCATTATATGTCTTGTCCTTCTTAAGACAACCGATTTTTCTTTATTCAGGTCCTGTCAGCGGTTAGAATATGGTTTTCGGATTTTTGAATAACTCTGCTGTAAAATTTTGGAGAAACCGGATTATGAGAAGCGACACAGTAAAAAAGGATTTCCAGCGGGCGCCGCATCGGAGCCTGCTTCATGCATGCGGCCTCAGTGATGCCGATATCAATAAGCCGTTCATCGGCGTTGCCAACAGCTTCTGCGAGATAGTGCCGGGCCACATTCACCTTCGCGAGGTGGCACAGGTGGTCAAGGCCTCCGTTCGCAGCGCCGGAGGAGCCGCTTTCGAGTTTAATACCATTGCGGTCTGTGACGGGATCGCCATGGGCCATACGGGTATGAAGTATTCTCTGGCCTCGCGCGAGATCATCGCCGATTCGGTTGAAACAATGGCCCGGGCTCACTGCTTCGACGCTCTCATCTGCATCCCCAACTGCGACAAGATCATCCCGGGGATGCTGATGGCGGCGGTCAGGCTCAACATCCCGACAATCTTCGTCTCTGGCGGACCCATGGTCGCGGGCAAAACGGACGACGGAAAAACGGTCGACCTTATCAGCGTATTCGAGGGTGTCGCTGCGTTGAACGCCGGCACGATTGACAAAGAGGAGTTGAAGGAGCTTGAGCGCACGGCATGCCCGGGCCAGGGGAGCTGCTCGGGGATGTTTACAGCCAACTCGATGAACTGCCTTTGTGAGGCAATTGGAATGGCGCTGCCCGGAAACGGGACGATTCTCGCCGTCGATCCGAAACGCCAAGGGCTTTACCAGGCGGCGGGCAAGCAGATCATGACTCTCATCGAGAAAGATCTCAAACCGCTGGACATTGTCACTGCCAAATCGCTCGACAACGCCCTGGTTCTGGATATGGCGATGGGCGGCTCGACCAATACCGTCCTGCACACGCTGGCTCTCGCCAACGAGGCCGGCATCAAGTATGACCTCGAACGCATAAATGAGATATCGGCTTCATGCCCGAATATCTGCAAAGTCTCACCGTCCAGCGAGTATCACGTCGAGGACGTCGACGCCGCCGGCGGCATAAGCGCGATAATGAACGAAGTGAGTAAGCTCGAGGGGCTTGTCAATACCGACTGTCCGACGGTAACGGGCAAAACGCTGGGCGAAAACATTGCCGACGCAAAGTCAACGGACACCGAAGTGATCCGTCCGCTCGACAATGCGTATTCGGAAACAGGCGGTCTGTCAATTCTGACGGGCAACCTCGCTCCCAAGGGCAGCGTGGTAAAGACCGCAGGTGTCGCCAAAGCGATGCTCACGCACAGCGGGCCGGCGGTCATATTCGAGAGCCAGGAGGAGGCATGTGACAGCATTCTGGCGGGCAAGGTCAAGAAAGGTGATGTCGTAGTGATTCGGTGCGAAGGCCCCAAGGGCGGGCCAGGGATGCAGGAGATGCTGAGCCCGACCAGCTATATTGTCGGCGCCGGCTTGGGCGAGTCCGTCGCCTTGATCACCGACGGAAGATTCAGCGGCGGCACAAGAGGCGCCTGCATCGGGCACATCAGCCCCGAAGCTGCCGTGGGTGGGCCCATCGGACTGCTCAAAGACGGCGACATGATCGAAGTAGACATCCCCAACAACAGTCTGAGCGTAAAACTCTCCGACGCCGAACTCGCCGAGCGCAAGAAGTCATGGACCGCGTCCAAGCCTAAGATAACCGAGGGCTGCCTCGCAAAATACGCCTCAATGGCAACCAGCGCCGATACCGGCGCCGTGTTGAGATGGTGAGATCAGAATGCCGTCTTGTACGTTTCTCTGTCATTCCTGCGCAAGCAGGAATCCAGCAAGGACAACATAGGGAGAAGATAGAGTATGGTTGCCATATACTACCATTGTCCTGACATGACACCGGGTGACGAGAGATTCGTGGCCGATTCACTAAAAGAGTTAGCTCAACACCTGAAGGAAGAGCCGATTAGATTGAAGGTGTGCATTAGGCAACTTGGAAATGAACTTGAATTGGCAAAAGAAATAGATGCAATATTGAATCGAGTGGATGGGCAATCATGTACGTTCAAAGATGCTGCCTCACACATACAAGAGCCGCTTTTGGACAACATCCCCAACAGCGTGAAAAGTTCCAATCCGGGATTCTTTAGACCAAGATTGCTTGTATACTGCCATCGAGATAGTGCAATCGCTAGGTCTGCACTCAGGGAGGATGGGGCAGGCCCGTGGGGTGCCGAATGGTGTGGACTCGCGGCTGTGTATGAATCCGGCAATAGATTCATTATCTGGCATGAGGCACTGCATTTGTTGGGAGCACATGACTGTTACGAAGAGGACGACCCTTATCGGAGAAAACCGGATTGCAACTGCGATTCTTGCATAATGCAGTACGTCCCAACCGAAGAGACAGTTGGGAAATGGTCTCTATGTGACAAAAGTGTTAAGAAGCTCAAAGACCTTGCAGAAAAGACGAAAGAAGTGCGCAGAGCCAAAGAGAATTCTCGAATGTTCGCGGAATGTAAATTTGAGATCGAGTCTGTTCGCCAGCAATGACAGGCAGAAGATAGTTGCCACGTCAGTCGGATTCTTTATAATTCAAGCAGCTATAATGAGCAAGGTGCTCAGAGGTACACTATGGAAATAGAACATATACTTAAAGAGTTCAGAGAGAAGGCCGAAGGATTATACGGTAGAAGGCTTAAGCGTATCATTTTGTACGGCTCCTTTGCGAGAGGGCAAGCAACTCAGGATTCGGATATCGATCTGACCGTTGTTCTGGAAGGTAATGTCATTGCGGGAGAGGAAATAGACCGTCTCATTGATGTAATTGCAGACATTAACCTGAATCACTGCGTATTACTGTCGGTCTATCCTGTCTCGGAGAGAGATTACAATTCGGTTGACAGCCCGTTGTTGCTGAACATCCGTGAAGAAGGGGTGGCCGCATGAAAGAGGCAAAGAACTTAACAGAGCATTTGGGAAAAGGCAAATAGGCGATTACGAATATACCTTCGTAATATCGAGAGACGACGCTAAACAAATGCTTCACAGCGGTGAGGAATTTGTCAACACAATCGCCGGTTGGCTAGGCACTGGCAACTGAATACTATCCGTTGAAGCCTGTGAACTCTGTAGTCAAAGACAAATTTCCCTGGTACGTGGCTGGCCTGCATTTTGAATGTCATGGATGCGGCGCGTGCTGCTCGGGGCCGGGCGAAGGTTATATCTGGGTCGCTAAACCGGAGATTGAGTTCATTGCTGAGCACCTCAAGATAACGGTCGGGCAGTTGCGTCAGAAATACACCCGGCGCGTGGGGTTGCGGACGACGATCCTTGAGGAACCGACGACAAGAGACTGCATGTTCCTGCGAGATCGTGACGGTCAAAGGGGATGCATGATTTATCCGGTTCGCCCCAGCCAGTGCCGGAGCTGGCCTTTTTGGCCGGAAAATCTGAAAAGCCCCAGCGCATGGAACGAGGCGGCGCGCAAGTGCCCCGGCGTCAATCGGGCCAGACTCTACAGCTTCGAGGAAATTGAAAAGATCAAAAGATGCAGAAGATGGTGGCAAGATACCGAGCCGACAGCCGGCTGATAGAAAGAGTAGCGGAAATTTACGACTGGCTGGAATTACAAATCCGCCGCAGCGGTAGTCCGGCCGGGGCGTGCAAGTGCTGCGGCGACTGCTGTGATTTCGAAGCGTACGACCATCGCCTGTTCGTTACTCTGCCGGAGTTGACGTACTTGACTGCAAGTTTAGGCGCCGAGAAGATCAAGGCAATGCCGGCAAGTCAATGCCCTTACAACATCGACGGCAAGTGCGGCGTTCACGAGCATCGGTTTGCAGGCTGTCGGATATTTTGCTGTAATGGGGATGCGGGCTTTCAAGGTGAATTGAGCGAAGCGGTTCTGGCCAAACTCAAATCAGTCTGCGCCGAATTTCGAATCCCCTATCGCTATGTTGACCTGGCGAGAGCACTGAACGGTCTTGCGGAGGTTTAATATTTGTCTATCGGCAGCGGTATTTTATCTTGTGGGTCCCGCAGATTGATGTATTTTACGCCGACCGAAAGTGTACTGTGCTGCCGATAATAGCCCCAGAGCTTGGCTAGTTTTTCCTTGTCTTCGGATTCCAGATGTTGCTGCCATTTGCCCCACTCGGCTCCCCAGATAATCTGGATATCGTCCTTGGTGTACAGAACAATGTGTGGTTCGCCCTCATCACTTCGGCCGTTGAAATTCGTCACGTCGATCCTGTCAATCTCGAACAGCAGCGGCTTGTCCGACGCAAAGGTCTTGTCAATCCGGTTCATCTGACCGAGTATCGTAATCGCGGCGGCAAGATCGTCACATTGCCATGGCTTGCCGGGCGGGGGCATATCAATAGCATTACTGATCCCCACTGCTTCCACTATGGGCAGATGGGGCAGCGGCACATACTCGAGCACGACCTGCTGCGAGTCGACATAACGCTGCTCTACAAGGTCTCTTCTGATCAGAGCAACCGGTTTTCGCCAAGTTCCCTCGACGCGGAGCACGTCCTGCCTGACCCGCACCGTCACGTCATGCAGCCAGGCGATCTGTTTCTCGATGTTTCGTCGGACTGATCGTGCGACAGAATCACCAGATCTCAAATCCCCCCCGCTGCTTTCGGCAACATGACGAACTCTCTCTTTAAGTTGGTCGCTGACCCATGTAGGGACATCCGCCAGCTCTAGGTAGTATTTCGTTTCCGAGCTGCGAACTCTCTCTTCGGCCTTCTTTTTGACATCCTCTTCCAGGTAGAGCAGCCCGATGGCTATTGCGCCGAGAAAGCAAATAACAGCTAGCACCTTCAAGAAACCCATCAAGCCCGGGCCGACCCAGCTCGCCTGTTTGTTCTTCTTTTTTCTCTTCAGGACACTGAGCAGGGAAGATATTACCTTCGTTTTGCCCTTTTTCTTTCTCTTTCTGGCTGCCATCTTTCCTTATCTTGCCTTACGCCTTGTGCCCGGCGAGCGACGAACATGCCGCTTCGACGATTCTCGCGCACAGATCGCTCATGGACAGTCCCGCTTTTGCCGCCGCCTTGGGCAACAGCGAATGACTCGTGAAACCGGGGATCGTATTGACTTCCAGAACTCGGGCGATTTTGTCATCGCCCAGAACAAAATCGACCCTTGCAAAGTGCCGGCAGCCGAGCAAGTCGAAACAATCAACCGCTGCCCGGGTGATACTTGCCGCCACGGCCGCCTCTGTAATTGTATCGAAGAGATACTCTGTTTGATCGTCAACGTATTTTGCGTCGTAATCGTAGAAGCCGCTCTGTGTTCGTATCTCTATGATCGGCAGGGCCCGGCCGCACAATATACCTACTGTCACTTCCCTGCCAGGGACGAATTCTTCGATCATACAATTGCCGAACTCGTCGAAGGTCTCTTGTGCGGCAACGAGGGCTTCATGCACCGTCGAGACGATGTTTACCCCAACGCTGCTTCCCTGCTTGACGGGCTTAACGACGTATTTGTCTGGGAAATCCCGCAACTGTTCTTCGAGCCAGTGAAGATCAATCTCGGAGCTAAATTCAACCGCCGCAGGTGTAGCGACCCCGGCATCGTCAAAGAGCTTCTTACTTGCCAGTTTGTCAAACGCCAATTCACTTGCCGCCGATCCGCTTGAGGTGTAGAGCAGTGATTTGGCTTCGAGTATCTGTTGGAGCCGGCCGTCCTCGCCGAATTCGCCGTGCAGGACGGGAAAGAACACGTCAATGCCGGCGTCATCGAGTATGTCGAGATTCTCAGGCCGGGCGTCGGCTGTCACTACCGCAAAACCGGCCTGCTCCAACGCATCAGCTACACACCTGCCGCTGGCAATGCTGACCTCTTGCTCGGAACCGATTCCACCGGCAAGCACAGCTACTTTTAATTTGCTCTCTACTGTTCTCAATCTGTTATTGCTTCAAATGCCAATCACCAAATCTCGATTTCGAGTTCCAGATCGACGTCGAACTGTTCCTTAACACCTTTCTTTATGGCCTCTATCAGTTTCATAACGTCGTCGCTGGTGCAGCCCTTCTCGGCGATTATGAAGTTTGCGTGCTTCTCGCTGACAATGGCCCCACCAACCTGCAGTCCTTTCAGGTCCGCCCTATCAATCAAGGCGCCGGCTGAATTGCCTCTGGGATTCTTGAATATGCAGCCGGAATTCTTCGAGTTCAACGGCTGACTGTTCTTCTTGAAAATCCAGATTTCTTTGACCGTTCGCATGATCTGCTCCGGGTCACCTGCGCCCAGTTTCAGCCGCGCGTTTAGAATAAACTTGGCGGTAATATTTGTCCGGCGGTAGTCGAATTCAAGCTCTGGTTTGCTCTTTTCGAAAATGTTGCCCGTATTATCCATAAGAGCGACGGTTTCCACCGCTGCGCCGATATCTCCGAAGCTGCCGCCGGCGTTCATCTTGACCGCTCCGCCGACCGAGCCGGGTATGCCCGTCAGGGTCTCTATGCCTGAAAGCCCTTTTTCCACGCAGGTCAGAACAAGCTTGCTCAACTCGGCCCCTGCCCAGGCAGTAACCTCCTGGTCGCTGAACTCGACACGGGTAAACTGCTCTGCCTCCAGCTTTATCACCGCCCCCCTGACACCGGCGTCACTTACGAGCAGATTGGAGCCGAAACCCATTACGTAAATCCGGATTCCATTTTCACCGCAGCGCTGGACGACCTCTTTGAGCTGTTCGGTGTTTTTTGGCCTGATGAAGTAGTCAGCCGGCCCCCCGAGGCCGTACCAGGTTCGTTTGGCGAGCGGATAGTCTGTTTCAACTATTTCCTCCAAGCCACTGAAGATAGTCATCTGCGACCTTCCAAATATCGCCTGCGCCCATGGTTACAACCAGTTCGCCGGAACGTACGTTGCATTTCAAATAATCGCAAATGGCTTCGAAGCTCTCGATAAACAGAGCCTCGGTTCCATTTGCCCGCATTTTATCGACCAATATCTGTGCGTTGATCTCCTTCTTGGCCGACTGCGAATCCCGGACGAAATAAATCTCCGGCACAATAGTTACATCGGCAAGCTTAAAGCTTTCTGTAAAATCATCAAGCAAAAATCTTGTTCTGCTGTACTGGTGCGGTTGAAAAACGCACCAGATTCGCTCGGGCTGGTACTTCTGCCTTATCGCCGCCAGCGACGCCCGGATTTCCGTAGGATGGTGGGCATAATCGTCGAGAACGGTTATCCGGCCGAACTGGCCTTTGAACATAAGCCGGCGGTCGATGCCCGTAAAGCCACCCAGCAATTCGACCGCACGGTCAGGTTCCAGTCCGGCGTTGATCGCCAAGGCGGTGACGGCCAGAGCGTTCAGGATGTTGTGGCTGCCCGGAAGCGAAATTCTCGCCGGTCCCAATAATGTGCCGTTGCGATAGACGTCGAATGCGTGAAGTCCATCGATGAGCGTGATATTCCGGGGGTGGAAATCGCAGCTCTCGTCAAGCCCGAAAGTCTCACATCGCACGGAATTATCGTTCCATAGCGAGCGCGAGTCGGTAATTATCTTTGCCACGTTCGCATCTTGGCCGTTGGCGATTACGACGCCACTTGGCTTCGTGCCCGATGCGAAATCGCCGAAAGCTTCAACGATCTCGTCTTCGTCCCTATAATAGTCCAGGTGGTCCTGCTCGATATTCAGCACGCAGGCGATTTGGGGTTTGAGGTTGAGAAAACTCCGGTCGTATTCGCATGCCTCGGCCACAAAATGCCTGCTGTCAGCAGCGCCCGAAGAGTTGCCCAACTGACTGATCTGGGCCCCGACAATGTAGTTCGCATCGACGCCGGCTTGCTTGAGCACATAGGTGAGCCACCCGCTGGTCGTGCTCTTGCCGTGAGTTCCGCTGATCGCGATGCCGTCATAGCGGTTCATCAATTCGCCCAGCATCTCGGCATACTTATGGACTTTGCATCCGCGTCGGCGTGCCAACATCAACTCCGGATTGTCATCCTTGATCGCCGCAGAGATGACAACCGCATCAGTTTGCGGGCTGAGATTCTCAGCGTCGTGGCCGACTCGAATATCAGCACCAAGTCGCTGAAGATTATCCGTCACTTCGCTCGGCATCTCGTCCGACCCGGTGACGAGCGCATCGTTCTTCACCAGAAGCTGCGCCAGCCCGCTCATGCCGATGCCCCCGGCGCCGATGAAATGGAATCTCTTGCCCGCTAATTCCAGTCTGTCAGCGGTACTTAAAACGGATGCGCAGTTACTGCCGCGCATATTGGAATTGGTGCACCAAATTTGTGTATTCGATTCGCTCATAGCATCCTTTCTGTACCCGTTGCTCCTTCGCAATTGAACTTCTGCAAAGTGGAGATACCACACGTAGTATAGCACAGAAAACACACCAACGGAAGAGAAAACCCAACAACCAGCCGAGACAGTGAGCAAGGTCAAAAACGGATGCCCGTACTGGAGACCGCAGAATGCCCGCGGGCGAAAGTTTCTGCCACCTGACCGGCACAAGCGGCCAAAACGCACCCGGCGAATATGTTGTTGACCTGTCCGGGTTTTGGCAGTACCTTATCGCCAACTTGGTTAAGGAAGATCACATTATGGAATTATCCTGGCTGATGAAGTTGAGAATAGCGGCCGCCGCGGCAGTTGGCGCGGCGTTAATATACGGCGCCGGCTGGCACCTGGCGGGATCGTCCGACCGGATCGGCGATATGGCTTATGGCCGTGCAGCGCCATTGGTGCCCCTGGCGTTTCTGGCAGGCTTGGTTGGCTATTTTGTTTCCTGGCCCTACGGCCGGGAAATCGGAATCCTGGCGGCGCCATCCGGTCTGGCCGTCTGGGCCTTTCGCTCCGGCAGTATGGCTAATCTGATACAGCAAAACCCCACGGCTACCCAGCGTCAGGAGCTTGTTGCATCACTCAGATTCGAACCGGTTTTCTGGCTGATTGTCGTGGCAGCCGGCTTTGCAGGTGTGCTGTTGGCCCAGAAAATCCGTCCAGGCCTGAAACTCAAGGAGTCAAAAGCCGAGCCTGACTCTTCGGCGACCAAGCACTTAAATGCTATTGTTGCACTGGCTGGCTCTGCTGTGATTGCTCAATTCTGCATAAGAATATGTGCTCAGGACATTAGAATGTCCGATAATGGATTGGGCTCTGTCACAGCCCAACCGGCCGCCGCACAGATCGCATTTGCGGTCTTGGCTTCGTTCGGAGTCGCAGCCTTCGCAGTCAAGAAGTTTCTCAATGTCAGCTATCTCTGTCCCGCTCTGGCAAGCGTTCTTGTAACTGCATTTGGCATGCATACTTATGCCAAAAACGTACAATATCTCGCTCAAGCCTGGCCGGCGGCCTTTTTCAGTGATGCGGTCGCTTCGGTCTTACCTGTGCAGATGGTGGCTTTTGGCGCCTTGGGTTCGGTTGCCGGTTACTGGATGGCCATCCGCTATGTCTATTGGCGAAAGCACGAGATGAATTAGCCAAACAGGCCGGTTTGAGCAAAATTAGCCTATCTTTTTTATCCCCTTTCCTGCCACGTAAACGCCTTTTTCTCAAGCACTTATACTATCGAAGTCTCATAACCAAATCCAATTGCCCGGACAACGACAAAAATGGTTGGTTTTGGTCTTGGAATTAGCCGAAATATAGGTGTGTCAAGTATTCGTCGCTCAGACAATGTTTCTGAGCGAAACAGTTGTACGATGATAGAGATGTTTAGAGGAGTTGACGGACGAACAGTTGGCTGGAATCTGTGTATTACTTGATATAGTAAAACCTGCCAGCAAAAGGAGTTAGCGATGTTGGTTCTAAGCAGACAGAGAGATGAGTCCATTATGATCGGTGACGATGTGGAAATCATCATCGTCGATGTTCGCGGAGACAAAGTTCGTTTGGGCATAACCGCCCCGAAGAGCATACCTGTTCATCGCAGGGAAATATACGACGCAATCCAACGCGAGAAGAACGAGAAGAAGGAACCCGACAAGGAGTCCCAGGCCGAGCAAAAAGAAGAACCGCAATCGCAGCAGGAGCCCCCAAAAGAACAGTAACAGCCCACAACAGGATAGTCAAAACAGTCCACAGCATCGTTTCCCCCACATTGTCAGAAGTCCGAGTTTTCACGCGTTCGGCATAATCTTGATTCAAGAAATCCGTTCCGGCGTCTCTCGTATTGCATCGCGAGGTCTTCACCGGTAGAATCGAGATCGTGGACGGGCGAGGTTGGGTTTCGCTTGGCATGCTCGATTTCATTACGGACAGAGATATATACGAAGAAGTGATTCAGGGTCGGATTGGGAAGGCTCGCCGATTTGTCTGGATCGCCACCTCCGATCTGAAGGATCTTCACGTAGACAAAGGTCGCCGAATGGTCCCGTTTCTCGAGATATTGTCCGATCTGGTCGACAAGCATGTCGAAATAAGGCTGCTGCACGCCAAAGAACCGGGCCCGGCTTTTCGAAGGGATTTCGACAAGTACCCGAATCTGATAGACGGCATGGAGCGGATCCTATGCCCGAGAGTCCATCTCAAAGCCGTGGTAATTGACGCCAGCTTCGCCTATACCGGCAGCGCCAATCTCACCGGCGCCGGCATGGGCGCCAAGAGCGAGCACAAGAGAAACTTCGAGTCCGGCATCGTAACCGACGACGAAATAATAGTCGCCAAGGTCATGGAGCAATTCGACAACATCTGGAGAGGAACTCACTGCGCGGCGTGCAAACGAAAAGAATTCTGCGCAGACTACAAAGATATTCTGTCCTGAGAAGCGCAATCCTGCACAGGGGTCGGGCTCACCCAGCAACGCGAGATTCCCACAGAGTCGAGATAATTGCACGTTGTCACCGAGGTGACGAGGACTTATACTCTTACGCCATGTTGAAGAAGATACTGTCCTTCTATACGAAGTACTTTGCGATCTGGGTAGTTGCGTTCGGGGTGGTGGCGTATTTTTTACCCGGGCCGTTTGTGGCTTTGAAGAGCTATATGAACTGGTTCTTTGCGCTGACAATGTTCGGGATAGGAGCCGTGCTGCAAGTCGAAGATTTCGAGCGGATTGCACGCAGGCCGACTATTGTTCTGATTGGCTCGGCGGCACAATTCAGCATCATGCCGCTGGGCGCGTTTGTACTGGCCAGGCTGTTCGAGCTGCCACCGGAGATTGCGGTTGGATTGATACTGACCGGTTCGGCGCCCGGCGCGATGGCGAGCAACGTGATGAGCTATATCGCAAAGGCGGATACGGCATATTCGGTTTCTCTGACGACTGTCTCGACGTTGTTGTGTCCGTTGCTAACGCCGACTCTGACACTCATTCTGGCAAAGTCGAGGCTGGAAGTTCCATTTTTGGATATGGTCGGTGATGTCGTGATGATGGTAGTCGTGCCGCTGTTCATAGGCTTCGGGATGAGGCATCAATTCAAGGAGAAGATCGAGAAGATCCTGCCAGTCTTCCCGGCGATATCGGTCACGTTTATCATATTCATTTGCTCGCTGGTGATAGCTCTCAACAAGGAGCGTCTCGCCGAAGTAACGCGGATCATCCTGTTTGCCGCAGTCTCCCTGAACGTCTACGGAATGCTGGCCGGCTATGGAGTCGGCTCGGCATTTCGGATGGATCTGCGCAGGAGGCGAACGCTGGCAATCGAGATCGGGATGCAAAACGCCGGCTTGGGAACGGTCCTGGCACTGAACCATTTCGGCAAGGAGGCGGCTATGCCGGCGGCGGTTTTCGTGTTTGTCTGCATTATTACGGCCTCGGCCATGGCGGCAGTATGGCAGAGATCAGCCCAGAATGAGACTTCGGGTTGATTCCTGGATCGCCTCGGTCTACATGAAAAATATTGGCCCGCGCGGTTGTCTTTTGGCAGTCAAGACGCTATAATATGTCGATATATATATATTTTGAAGTTTGGTGGGCAGTCTTGTTGGCTGCCTTTTGAGTTTTTGGCAAGAGAATTTTGAGGTATGTGTTATGAGTTGTAATCTTGCGATAGCAGGGGTGACCGGAGCGGTCGGGCAGGAGTTTCTGAGCATACTCGCCGAGCGCGATTTCCCTTTCAACTCCCTAAGAATGCTTGCGAGCAGTCGCTCGGCGGGCAAGAAAATCGAATTCAAGGGCAAAACATATATTGTCGAGGAATTGACGAAGAACAGTTTCAACCGGGTTGACATCGCTTTGTTCAGCGCCGGGGGCGGGCGCAGCAAGGAATTCGGCCCGGCTGCGGTCCAAGCCGGCGCGGTCGTGGTGGACAACTCCTCGGCCTTTCGCATGGATCCGGAAGTTCCGCTGGTTATCCCTGAGATCAATCCGCACACAATCGCGCAAAACAAGGGCATCATTGCCAACCCGAACTGCTCGACGATTATCGGGATCGTACCTGTCTGGCCTTTGCACCAGGCCAACCCTGTCAAGCGAATGGTCGTGAGCACCTACCAAGCCGCCAGCGGAGCAGGTCACTCGGCAATGGTCGAACTCCAGGAACAGACGCGCGAGATTCTGGACGGCAAGGAGCCTACCTGCGAAGTGTTCCCGTATCAGATTGCGTTCAACGCTTTCAGCCACAATTCGCCGCTTGGGCCCAATGGATACAACCAGGAAGAGATGAAGATGGTAAATGAGACCAGGAAGATCTTCGACTGTCCTGAGATCGCAATTACCTGTACGTGCATCCGTATCGGCGTCCTTCGGGCGCACTGCGAGAGCATCAATCTCGAATTCACCGAGGCAATTACGCCGGACCAGGTCAGAGACCTCCTGGCCACGGCTCCGGGTGTCTCGCTTCTGGACGACCGGGAGAATAACCGTTTTCCCATGCCAATCGACGCCTCCGGCAAAGACGATGTTTTCGTCGGTAGAATCCGCCAGGACGAGTCGATACCGGAGAACCACGGCATCAATCTCTGGGTCGCAGGCGACCAGTTGCGAAAAGGCGCTGCGCTGAACGCCGTCCAGATTGCAGAGAAGTTGCTTTAGGAGCCGCGCATAAATAAGTGCTTCATTTATCGCTCAGATTTGCGTCAGATTCAGTCGCGCCCGATTGAGCGAAACCACAGGCGTAGCTATTCTACGTCGCGGATTTCGCGATTGAGAAGCGACTGAAGATGGCGTGAAGATGAGATGAGAAATGGATCAATTATTTATGCGCGGTTCCTTAGTGTGGAATTCTGGATTCTGATTCCTGTATTCTGAGCCAAATGCCCCTTCGCAACATAAGACTGACAATCGCCTATGACGGTTTCGACTATTCCGGCTGGCAAATCCAGCCGAGCAAGAGGACTGTTCAGGGTGAACTTGTGGAGGCCGTTTCGAATCTTTTCGGTAAGCGCACCTACGTTCACGGGGCGAGCCGAACAGACGCCGGGGTCAGCGCGCTAGGGCAGGTTGGTCTTTTCGAAACCGATTCACCCATACCTACGGAGAATCTTGCCAAGGCAATCACGGACAAACTGCCGGCCGATATTGCAGTTCTCGAAGCGGTCGAAGAGGCGTGGGGCTTTGACTTGATGAGTTCGGTGACAAACAAACTCTATCGCTATACGATATTCACGGGGCGCATCCGCCCCGTCTTGGCCGTCCGGCACTGCTGGCACCTGCCCGCAGAACTTGACGTCACGGCTATGGCCAGGGCGGGGCAGCTCCTGGTAGGCAAGAAGGATTTCAAATCCTTCGCATCGGCTGCAGATAAGAGGAAAAACTCTGTGAGGACGATATTCCGCTGCGGCGTCGAATCCGCGGACAAGTCCGTTTACGTTGATGTCGAAGGCGACGGTTTTCTGTATAATATGGTCAGGAATATCGTCGGCACCCTGGTCGATGTCGGCGTAGGCAGATGGGAGCCTGAGAAGATAAGTGAAATCCTCGAGGCAAAGAGCCGAACCGCAGCGGGCCGGCTTGCGCCACCCCAGGGTTTGTGCTTGATGTGGATAAGATATTGAGAATCGCTCATATAATAACGCGGCTGATAGTCGGCGGGGCGCAGGAGAATACGCTCATTACCTGCAAGCTTCTCGCCGAGCGAGGGCACGATGTCACGCTTATCACCGGGCCGGCCCTTGGGCCTGAGGGTGAGCTTTTCAACCAGGCTAAGGGGCAGGACTATAAAGTAGTCGTTGTCGACAAACTGCGCCGGGCGATTAATCCTCATAGTGATGTCGTGAGCTGTTTCCAGATAAAAAGACTCCTGCGCGAGTTACAGCCGGATATTGTTCACACCCACTCGGCCAAAGCGGGTATTTTGGGCAGATTTGCAGCCAGCAGCCTAAAGGGCAAGTGGGGAGAGAATCTGCCGGCAGTCGTACACACGATCCACGGGCTGGCCTTTCATCCGTATCAGAGCGAACTCTTAAACAAGTTCTATATTGCCATAGAAAGATCGACCGCGAAGCGAACGGATGTCCTTGTCAGCGTCGCCGATGCGATGACCGCACAGGCGACTGCCGTCGGCATCGGCACGCCCGAGCGGTACGTCACGGCCTATTCTGCTATCGAGGAAGATGATTTCCTGGAGCCGATCTCACAGGAAAGAAGGGTTGATTTCCGCCGAAAGTACGGAATCGACGAGACGTCAGTTGTGCTTGTCACTATCGCCCGGCTTTTCATGCTCAAGGGACATGAATACATAGTCGAATCGGCGAAGGAGCTTTCGAAACGATTTGAAAACTGCGTCTGGCTCTTCGTCGGCGACGGCAATCTTTGCGACCAACTGAAGGAACAGGCTCGCCAGTTCGGCCTGGCCGATCGCATCAAATTCACCGGCCTGCTTCCTCCGAAAGAGATTCCGCTGGCCATACAATCATCGGATATTCTCGTGCACTGTTCGCTCAGAGAAGGTCTTGCCCGTGCGCTGCCGCAGGCAATGCTCTGCGGCAAGCCGGCCATATCTTTCGACCTCGACGGCGCAAGGGAGGTGGTAAACGACAACACGGGAAGGTTAATCGAACCGAAGAATGTCGAACAGTTGATCGACGCCTGCGCCGAATTGATTAGGGACAAGAGCCTGAGAGAGAAACTTGGCGCCAGCGGCAAAGAAGCAGTGGAAAAGAAATTCGCACCAGATACAATGGTCGATGTCATCGAAGCAGTCTATCGGAAGCTGTTGCGGCAATAGACAGCAGATACAATCTCATAGTCTTGGTCAAAGCCATCGGCTCAGACCTGCACCCAAACAGATATTTTGCCTGTTGTGAGCGGAACGTCTTGTCAACACCTCTTCGCGACAGATTGAAGGTCATTTCAAATACTCTCGGCGCCTTCTGGAAGAACGAAGAAACAGAAGAACAGATAGATGACAGTCTTCTTGCCCTCCTCGGAACCGGCACACCTGTCAAGTGCTGGCCTGCGGTATACCAGTCCAATATGAAGCAGGTGCTTGACAGCCTATCTCAGTGACGGGCAAATTTGTAAGATGCTATTTGTGCATAGGGCAAAACGTGTTACAATAGAACCCGTCAGTCCGCTGACGAAAATGTGCGCACAAAAACGTTCTTATATGTCGTGTCGGAGGCTGTGCCATGAGTGAGGTGTGCGTGACGGAAGTAGAGCCGCAGGTGGTTGTAGGCGTGTGGAGGCGCGGCACGTATGCTGAGATCGGCCCGATGATCGCAGAGGTGTGTGAATACGCCCAGGCAAGCGGCGCCGGCATACAGGGCCGGCCCATGTTTGTCTGCCACGAAACCCCCAGGCAGGCAATGAAGGCAAACGAGGAAGCGAGCGCCGACGTGGAGGTGGTCATTCCCATTTCCAACGTGGTCGACGGCCAGGGTGATATTACCTGCTACGAGCTGCCCGGCGGGCAGATGGCGAGGATTGTACACAAAGGGCCGTATGAGAAAAGTGCGCCGACGTACAAGAAACTGTTTGAGTGGATCGCAGTCAACCACAAGAAGGTCGCCGGACCAACCAGAGAGGTCTATCTGAACGACCCGAAGCAAGTTGCGTCTGAGGAGATTCTGACGGAAATCTACGCGCCGATAGCGTGACGACGGCGTCCTCGCCGGGCGCGTCAAATATGGGGTTTCTATGAAAACACTGACGAAAGAAATCTGGATGAACGTGCCGCAGCGCCGGGCCATCGTATCTATTCACAACGAAGTGGAAAGGCTCGTCGCCGAGAGCGGCGTCCGGGACGGCCTTGTTCTCGTTAATGCAATGCATATAACGGCGTCGGTATTCATCAACGACAACGAATCCGGGTTGCATCACGATTACGAGATCTGGCTCGAGAAGCTGGCACCTGAAAAACCGCACAGCCAGTATCGGCACAACGGCTACGAAGACAACGCCGACGCTCACATGAAACGGCAGGTAATGGGCCGTGAGGTCGTGGTCGCAATCACCGACGGCGCCCTCCATCTCGGACCCTGGGAGCATATTTTCTACTACGAGTTCGACGGCAAGCGCAAGAAAAGACTTCTCGTAAAAATCATCGGCGAGTGAGTTGACATCATGGCGACGCTAACTGACTACTTCTGACGGGACTTGCTCTTGTATCTCGCCGGCCAGCGGAGGGGCGTCCTGTCCGAGATTCAAGGTCTTCTTCAAAGTATGCCGGGCCAGAAGCCTCCATTGGGATTGGGTTATCTGCTTGAGGCTTGGTGACCACTCGGCTGTTGACTGGGCGAAACCCACCGCCGCTGTGGCTTCGGCGATATCGGACAACTTGATGTCAGCCGGGTCCCTTGCGGGCAAGTATCCAACCGCGGGTTGGGACGTTCTGACTATGAGTCCGCAGTTGACAAGGTGGTCGAGAACTTTCTCCCCGAACTCTGCGGGGATGTCCAGCTTGCTGCATATATCCTCCGGCGGGACCGGACCCTGATCAGTCTCGAACGCCGCGGCGATTTCTCTGACAATGTTGATCAAGGTAAGATCGTTGGCGATGAAATAGTCCTGCGTCTCCCGGGTCGCAGCGATCTCGGCGGCGTCGAGGGTCTTCAGGTGCTGTGTGGTAAATGTCAACTGCAGGCCGAACAGGACTATGAGCCAGGTGATATAGATCCAGAGCACCGTCATAGGGATCAAGGCCATTACACCATAGACGGTACGATACAGTTTGAGTTCTGTGACACAGAATCCGAAGGTGCTCTTGGCCGCCACCCAGACCAGAGCTGCGACCACCGCACCCCAGATCGCGGCCTTGGCGTTGACCTTTGTGTTGGGCAAGACAAAATAGAGCAGAAAGAAGGCGACGACGGCCACGCCGTAGGACAACACCGACGGCGCAATTTCTGGAAGGACAGTTTCCCGTTTTGTGACTAGGTATATGCCGACGCCCACAAGCAGCGGCCCGAGAGTCAGCAGCGCCCAGTAGCTGATAATGCGATGCAGAAAATTCCTGCCCGCCGCGACGTGCCAGATATTGTTGAACGATTTCTCTATTGTCCCCAGCAGGGACAGAGCAGCCCAAATCACGATAAGCACACTGAACAGCCCGATCTGCCCCTTGTTTGTCTCGGCGAAAAACCTTGCGACTATTCCATCGATGTGAGCAGTGAGCGGCTTGGTTTGCTCGGGATCATCCCCGCTGGGAGCCGGGTCTTCAAAAGCTGAAAAGTTGGCCTCGCGATAGACGAAGTCCTTCATCTTCTCGCCGATCTGGCCATAGCGGGGAAAAGACTGAAATATCAGAAGTGTCACGATGGCCAGCGGCACAATCCCGAAGACCGTGTGATACGACAGGGCGGCGGCCTGTTGGCCCGAGCGGTTCTTCTTCAAGAGCCGGGCGCAATGTGACCACAGCTTGATTTGAAAAACGACAAAGCGACTTGCCTTGCCAAGCTGCGTGCTGGGTGTGGACAAAAGCTCATTGAGCTTGAGCATCTTTATCCCCTTTCAGTTTTCCCGAATGCGGCAGGAATTCAATTGCGTCACTTTAACAAATCTTCCAGGGCCTTCTGCAATTGATTTTCCAGTTGTCCCTTGAGCTGCTCTTCGAGCAGTTTGCCCATATCGAGTTCGGGTTTATCAACAGTACCCTTCAGCGGCAATGTAATCCTTCTGCCGCGAGTATCTCTGCCGACTCGCGCCGTTCTGCCGGCGCTAGTGTAGGGCAAAGTCACCGTCATATCCAGACTCTTATCCAAACCGATCACTCCTTTGAAGTTGACCGGGTTATCACCTATATCCACCTGCATGTTCTCGTATCGGAGAAAACCCTCCTGCAAGACAAACCTCGTCGGATGGATCGTGATATCTGTGCCGCGAGGGTCGCCGTTGCTCGCCGTTAGGATTTGTCCCATCAGGTTCGAGGCCTGTAAGCGCACCCGGTCCATCGAAATCGTGACGATGATCACTGCGTCGTCCTTTGCTTTGGCCTGGAGCGGTATGACCAATTGTTCGCAGTTGAAGTTCGCGATGCCTGCGACATTGACGGCGTCTGCAAATATTGGATTGACATATTTCAAAAGCTTGCCCGTTGTCTCGTCGTTGATCTTGATATCTTTTATCATCTGCATCGGCTTGACGGCCTTGAACAGTGCGGGCTCGCCCTTGAAGTCCGCTTCGCCGGCAAAGCTGAATTGACCCTCGTTGACGGTCGTTGTAAACGGCGGGATTTTCAGCACACCGCTTTGAACTTGGATATCCACATCCGTCGGACCGAAATTCAATCCCTTGTAG
This sequence comes from uncultured Pirellulales bacterium, assembly GCA_964562575.1. Lineage (GTDB taxonomy): Bacteria > Planctomycetota > Phycisphaerae > Sedimentisphaerales > Anaerobacaceae > SG8-4. The sequence goes on along the minus strand of CAZLTY010000003.1, from coordinate 38,189 downwards.
CCAGCTTTTTCAAAACCCAGTTTGGCCTGAGCACTGAGGTTGGGCATGAGCTTATCTGACTGGGCCGCCGGGTACTCGCTGAGAAAATTGACGACGTCTTTCCTTTTGCCTTCGAGCGTCAGGCCCTCGGGCAAAAACGGCGCCGCTGCTGTGCTCACCGCCGACCAGTCGTATTCGAGTTCAGCCTCTCCGGCCAGCGTGGTCTTGTCGTCCTCGGTGAGCCGGCTGAATTCGCCCTTGTTGATCTTTATCTGCGGGCTGTCCAACTGCAGGCTCCTGACATTGACCGCCTTTTGATTGGGATCGACTTCGACTTCGAATGTGAGCGCCACTTCGTTCGGTTCAAAGGGCTTTTCCTGCCCGGGGTAGACAAGTTTCAGGCCTTCGATTCTTGTCGAGTCGGTTGCGATCCTATAGAGACTCTTGTCGGCGTCAACCGAAAGTGTCGAATCGGCTAGGCCGCTCAACTGCATCTCCTTCGGCAAAGACCCGAACAAGATGCCGAACGGAAGGAGTTTTTCCAGGTCGACTTTTTCTGCGGATATGGTAGCGTGCAAGGGCTTTGCCGATTCCTTATTCAGAGGCACGACGCCGTCCTCTACACTAAGGCGGCCGAAACTTGCGCTGGCTGCGATCGAACCGACGGTCACAAAGCTGTTCTTCGTATCCACGTCAACGGCAAAGTCTATGTTGGCCATCGGTTCGGCGGCGCTGAGCCCGTCCTGTGAACTCAAGCTGAGGTTCTTGATCTGTGCCGAGCCGGACGCTGCGATTCTTTCTTCCTTGATGGATATCCGGCCCTTTTCCACAAGCTCGCCTGAGAGGCGGTACTTGCCCATGTCTATGAACTGTCCCAGCTCCGATTGAAGTTTCGCCAGGTCTGCCTGAGCATCGTAAGTGAGCGATTCGATCCGGCCTGCACATTTGACCATGGCAAAGGGAGCCGTGACATCCAGCCTGTCGAAAATTATGCCGGCCTTGTCCGATGAAACAAGCGCCTCGGCGGTCATGGATTCCGACAGTGCGGCTTTCTTGCCCTTCACCGTGCCCTCTAATCCTGCGATTGTCGCGTTGGCTTGTATTTGTCTTTTCCCGGCCTGAGTAGAGGTTGCAATATTGCCTGTCAGCCGGCCGGAAGTGACCTGTGTGCCCTCTTTGAGTCCCAGGGTCTTAGGCATCTGCGACAAGACGGCGGCCAGGTCGCAGTTGAAATCACCCTTCAAATCGTAACTTGAATCGGCCTCGAAGAAGTCACCCACAGACTTCAAGCCGGTTGGGATAACGCCGCCGGCCGTAACAGAGGCCCAATCGCTTTCGATCTGCAGTGTATCGATGTTTATAGTTTCCTTCTGGCGGCTCAGCTTCACGCTGACATCCAGGCCGGATGTTCTGAATCTGTCGCCTTTCAGCTTGGCGCCCGTCACGTCGATATTCTTGCCTTTGATACCGGCGGCCAGGTTTTCAAATCGCCCGTCCTTGATTTGACTCTTCACATCACCGGCAACTACACCTTTGGCTTGAATCTCGACGCCAGCCAATGCAAAGATCGGCGCCAGAGATTCGAGGTCCAGGTCGTTGACTTCGACGGTCAGGTTGCCGCTCGTTCCTTTGAGACTCCAACCGGTATTCTGCTTGCCGGTGACATGGCCGGTCACTTGAATCTCCGATGGCTTGTCCGGCTGCGCCACAGCCATCTTCAGATCGAAATCAGTTTGCTGTCCCGGTGGCTGCAGGTTCACTCGCGAGTTTATCGCTGAAAGCTCGATAGTCCCGGATTCAGGATCGGTTATCTTCACATTGCCGTCGCTAAGGATAAGATCAATTCTCTCCACTGGCAAGACGATGGGCGTTGTCGCTCCCGAGGCGGATGGTTCGGTACCCGGGCTCTGGGCCTGAGCCACTTGCGGATCTTTGAGAGTGATCTCTACGCTTGGCTTGTCAATCAGAGTTTCGCCGAAAGACAGATTGCCGGCCAGAATCGAACCGTAGGACGGTTTTGTCCAGAGACGCTCCACACGAACAGCGATCTGGCCCGCATCGTCATTAAAGCTGAGGTTCGCGACCTTGATGCCTTTGAGCCAGCCCATTGACAGATCGGCAAAATCCGCTTTACCGGCAATCACACCGTTGATCCTGGCCAGTATCATCCGGTGGCCTTTCTCAGACGATATAAAGGTCGGCACGAGCAAGACCGCCAGCACAATCAGAACGACTATGAGCGCTAACACCAGCTTGAGTGTCTTTGTAACGGTCCTTTTCCGCGGCTTGATTTTCGAGGTTCTTTCAACTCGCATCGCTTCGGCCCCCGCAATAATGTTGGCACATCTTCACACAAGAGCATAAGGACGCACCGCACGCAATTGGCGCCGGGCGGACCTATGATTCGTGAGTTTCTCCCGACAAATCAGTCGACCATTATTTCGTCCGATTTGCTCTTGATCAGCTCGTCCACTTTGTCGGCGTATTTCTTGATAATATCGTCGACCTGCTTTTTCCCTTTTTCAAGGTCGTCTTCGGTGATGAGCTTGTCTTTCTGCTGCTTTTCGAGTAGCTTGTTCGCTTCTCTTCGTATGTTGCGAGTGGTAACCTTTGTTTGCTCGCCGGTCTGTTTGGCCTGCTGGACAAGCTGCCTTCTTCTCTCCTCGCTGAGCGCCGGGATGTTGAGTCTGATTATCTTGCCGTCGACAATCGGTGCGATACTCAGGTCGCTGGCTTTTATCGCCTTTTCGATCTCTTTAATAGAAGTCGGGTCGAACGGCTTGATCACAATCATATCCATCTGCGGCGTTGCGAGCGTGGCCATTTGTTTGAGAGGCGTGGGCGTTCCGTAGAAACCGGCCCTTATGTTTTCAACCAGCCCGGTCGAAGCCCTGCCGCTGCGTACGGACTTCAACTCGCCCTGGAGGATTTCGAGAGCTTTCTTCATTTTGGATTCGGTGTCCGCGACTATCTCTTTAGTAGGCATCTTGAAACCTCTCGTTTCATAAAACTCTAAATCCTAAATACTAAACAATATCGAAATCCACAATCCTAATGCTCAAAACAGAGCATGCAACGTGCTGTTTTGGATTTTGGCAATGGGAATTTCGAATTTCTTCAGGACTTGGATATCAGGATTTGGAATTCTCAATTCTTCATTCTCAATTCTTCATTCTCAATTCTCGTGCCAACCTGTTCGCCGCAAATAGCCTTTGTAATGTTACCCTTTTCGAAAATGTTCAAAACAGTAATTGGGATGTTGTTATTGCTGCAAAGACTTATCGCCGCCTGATCCATTATATTGAGCTTCTTCGTCAGCACCTCGTCGTAGGAGAGCTGGTCAAAAAGCTCTGCGTTCGAATGTGTCAGAGGGTCGTCGCTGTAAACGCCGGCGACCTTTGTCGCTTTTATGAGCAGATCCACGTCGAGTTCGGCGGCTCTCAGGGCGGCGCAGGTGTCCGTAGTAAAGAATGGATTTCCTGTTCCTCCGGCCAATATTGCGACTCTGCCGCGGTCGAGATGGTGAAAGGCCCTTCTGCGAATGAACGGCTCACACATCGCCGGGACCGCTATTGCGCTGAGAACCCTCGTAGGTTGGCCGATCTTCTCAAGTGTCTCCTGAAGCGCACAGCCATTGATGATAGTCGCCAGCATCCCCATATAGTCGGCCGTGTTTCTGGGAATGTGGCTTTTATGCGAGAAGCTTTTCCCACGCAAAAAATTTCCTCCGCCTACCACAATGGCCACCTGAGGCCCCAGCTTGCAGATATCCGCTATCCTCTCAGCGATGGACTCCAGCGCCGGGCCGTCAATTCCAAACTGACCGGGTCTGCAGAAACTCTCACCCGAAAGCTTCAACAGCACACGGTGGTATTTCGAATTTAGCATCTCGATCCTTGATCCTCGATTCTCGATGCCGGATTCTCATTTCGCACGAGCATCGAGAATCGAGCATCGAGCGTATTATCCGAGCTCAAATCGGACAAATCTCCTTATCTTTGCCTGGCCGCCGGCCTCTTTGGCGGCGCTGGCAAGGACCTGCTCAACGGTCTTGCTATCGTCCTTGACAAATGCCTGCCGAAGAAGGCAATTCTCAGCGAAAAACTTCTTCATCTTGCCTTCCACTATCTTATCGACAATCTCGGCGGGCTTGTTCTTAACTTGCTCAGAAAAAATGGCCTTTTCCCGCTCAATTGTCGCCAGATCGATCTGATCTTTGTCCAGCGTCAAAGGCTTTGTCGCCGTTACGTGCATTGCGATATCGCAAGCCGTCCGCTTGATCGCCTCGGCGTCAGCCGTTGCGTCGTCGCCGGTCTCGATCTGGACCATTGTCCCGACTTTATGGTTGAAGTGAACATACGTGCTGATAAGTCCAGGGCCGTCGAGCTTGTATTTCGCGTAGTCACCCACTTGCGTCTTTTCGCCGGTCTTGCTGACAATCTCGGTTAAAAGATCACTGAATTTCCTGCCGTCGATAGCAGTCGCAAGGACGTTCTCAACACCTTCGTCAGCCGTGCAGGCCAAGGCGAAGTCGGCCAGAGCTTGCGCAGCGGCCGCAAAAGCGTCACTCTTGGCCACAAAATCCGTCTCGCAGCAAAGTGTTGCCAAAACGGCTGTCTTACCGTCGTCGCCGCTCTTGCTCACGATCAGACCTTCGCTAGTAGCGCGCCCCGCTCGCTTGGCCAGAGTGGCAAGGCCCTTCTTTCTCAACAAATCCATTGCCTGTTCGAGGTCTCCGTCAGTTTCCTGGAGTGCCTTCTTGCAGTCCATCATTCCCTGACCGCTCATCTTCCGCAGCTCCATAACCATCGCTGCTGAAATATCCGCCATATCAAAAACTCCTATGCTCTCAAGGTTCGTGGATTGGTGTTCATACATTACACAGGCCGACAACAGAGCAGCCGGCCAAATACCGAGTACCGAGAACTCCGCTTCTGCCCGCCGTTCTACTGGGCCGGCGGCTGCTCGGTTTGGCTGTCCGATGAGATCACCTCTGTTGCAGGTGCGGCCGGCGCCGTTGGAGCCGCGGGTGCGACAGGCGGTGCGGCAGGCGCCGGGGTCTGCTGAACCGTCGCTACAGCCTGAGGCCTGTCTTCGCGGGCCCGTGCCGTTGCCGGCCTCCTGGAACGAACACGTCTGGGCCGCTGGGGAGCTGCCTCCTGACGAACCGTAGTCATCGTCTTGCCTATCGCTACGGCGTCGGCCAGCTCGTTAAGTATCAGGTCGACCGCTCTGATGGAATCATCGTTTGCCGGAATCGCCACGTCCACCGTGTCGGGGTCCGAATCGGTATCGAGAAGTCCCACCGTGGCAATCTCCAGCTTTGTGGCTTCCCTAAGAGCGAGATACTCCTTCTTTGCGTCAACCACGATAACAGCACCGGGCAGACGGGACATGGCCCTGACACCCTGTAGGTTAGCTCGTATCTTTCGCATCTCGCGTTTGAGTCTTGAGGCCTGCTTTTTGCTTTCGCTGTCGAGTGTTCCGTCTTCAGCCATTGCCTCCAACTGCTCTAGCCTTTGCAGTCGGGACCGTATCGTCCTGAAATTGGTGAGCATTCCGCCGAGCCACCGTTGGGAAACGTAATGCATCCCGCACTTTGCGGCAACAGCTTCAACCGCCTTTTGGGCTTGGCGCTTCGTACCCACGAAGACGACGTCTTTGCCGGCCGATACCACCTCTACAATCAGCTTCTTGGCTATCAACAGCCCTTTTAGGGTACTCTTGACATCAATAATATGGATATTACCACGCTTTGCGAAAATGAAAGGAGCCATCTTCGGATTCCACCGGCTGGCGCCGTGCCCGAAATGCACACCTGCGTTGATAAGTTTCCTTGCCAACTCTTTAGCCACAGAATATCTCCAAACAATTTTCAAAACCTGAGCTTATACACTTCACACAAATAGACAAACTAAGGAAAATAATGCAATTCGGACGATATGTCAAGAATTTATGTTAAGAATTTTTCCGCCGGATTTGGGCCTGAGCTCGGTTTCATCCGGGCCTGGACCGACATCGCCCCCGCTCGCCAACTCCACGAAAAAGTACGAACATCCCCTACCCCCCCCGCTTCACTGCCTGACGCGTCCTTGCCACCCCAAGGGCCGATAACTTCGGGCCTTTCTTAGGCTCTGTCCGAAGACTCGATCTGACTTCGAGCGGCTTATTTTCCGCCTGACTGCATCCGGCTGCATCGACGATAAAACCGATATCGCCTGCTTCGCCGTCTTTGTCAGGCGAAAAACCGCTCGCTCTCGCACCCGACGACGGAGTTTTCAGACAGAGCCTAGTACCAGACCGTAATTATGATGTTGGGCTCGACCTTCTTGCCCACGATGGGGCCGGTGACGACATTCGTTCGTTTCACTATGACATCCGGGTTAGCCTTCAGCCAACGGGCGATCTGCTCTTCAAGAAAGGCGATAGCACCGCCGTGCAGTTTCGTGAAGAATGTCTTGACGCCCACTATGCGGTCGGCGGAGGCTAATTTTTCAGTCGATTTTTCGCCTGTCGAAGTCGATATGCTCGGTTTTGCCGCCGGCTGCGGGGCCGCAACTCTTGGCGCCTGGGCAGTGCTGCCGCCGCCCAGATCAAGGGGCGCATGTGAAACGCCGCTTTCGCCCGGGCCGATATTGTCAAAAGGGATCGGCCCGTCGAGGGAGATCGGTTCATTGAGGTCTTGAGGGCCAAAATTGCTGGCATCAAAATTGTCCATAGACTGTCCCTTAACTAAGATTCAAGTTGGGGTAATTGCACGCCGAACGAACTGCAACCGACAGTCAAACAAAGACAACAGCATGATCCAAATAGAGATACCATCTTGTTCTGTTTGTCCTGTTGGGCCTCGTTAAGTTCTGCTCTCGGCCTGTCCTCGTTAGCCCTTTGCCTTTTCAGTTTCCTTAGGCGCCTGGGCTTTGGGCTTGACCTTTTCCGGCGCCGGTTCCTTTGCCCCGGCTCCGCCCGAGTCTGCTTTCTTGTCCTTGTCTGCAGCCTTGCTCTTTGCCTCGGCGTCAGCTTTGGCCTTGTCAGCCTCTGCCTTGGCTTTCCTGGCATCGGCCAGTGCCTTGTCCGCAACGGCCTTGGCCTGCTCGGCAGCCTTGGCCTTTGCTTGGGCCTCGAGGGTGGCTTGCTCTGCGTCCTTCTTGATCTTCTCGGCTTCGGCTTCGGTCCTCCTCAGCTCTTCTTCAGCCTTCTCGGCTCGCTCCTTCGCCTCTCTGACGTCGACTTGCGCCTGCGCTTTTTCAACCTCGGCCTCAAGCCGTGACTGTTCGGCATCGTAGGCACTTTTTTGACGCGATTGCTCGCGTGCCTTGAATCCGAATGGATCGGTAATCATTTCACCCAGGCCCGCGGGGGTATCGGGTTCGTGCTTTCTTTGCACTTCCTTCATCAATTCCGCTGTAGGTCGTCCGCCGGTGGAAATGGTCGGAGTCAGTATAAATATAGTCTCGACCGCTCGCTGCTCGGTATCTTCGCTGGAGAACAGGAATCCGATGAGCGGCAAATCCTTCAGTATAGGAACACCACGGACCACGGCGTACTCCTCGTTCTTTCTGATCCCGCCGATTATAAGACTCTCACCCTGCCGGATGCGGTTGTTTTTGTTCGTGATTTCCTTTGTCGTAATGATCGGCACCTGCTTCACACCTTCGGGCGTGTTCTTTGAGCCGAGCACTATGTCTGTTTCCAGGCCTATGTACTCGTCCGCAAAGACATGGACTGTAACTTCGAGCGAGTCAATCACGTCCTCATATTCGGTCCTAATTTCCAGATAGTCCGACTGCGTCGATCGCATAGTCGTTATGTCCAAAGGAACCTTCTGCTCCGAGGAGACTTTGGCTGTTCCGCCGTTAACCACCTCAAGCGTCGGGTTCATAAGAATCTTCAAGTAGCCTCTCGACTCGAGCAGGTCGATCAGGACTGTGAAAGAATGGCCTAATTTGGCTTGCTCCAGGAACCCGATGTTGAGGCCCATTCTCGATCGCGCCACTTCTCTCATCGAGGCCCCGGGGAACGCCGGAAGGAATTCGTCTTCGAGCACCAGTTCCCGAACGTCGGCGCCGAAAGCTGTCCCGCCGGGCTTCATCGTCACGGACTCACCGAATAGGTTCTCAATCGCTATGGTTGTTTCCCGGTCGAAAGTCATGTCGGCGTAGACTTCCGAGATCAGACAATCAATCTTAATCTGAATCGGGGGAACGTCCACCTCATTGAGAACCTCCAGCACCGCCTCGGCATCTTGCTGAGCCGGACATCTTACTATCAACTGATTGGTATGAGGCTGGCTGCTGACCGTGTAGTCCACCAGTTTTGTTTCTTTGCCCTTCTTGTCGAAAAGCTTTGTCGCAAACTGCTCGTGGATGATCTTTTTCAACTCATCCGAGGTATGGTGCCTGCAAAAGTAGGAAAGCTTCCATTCCGACGAACCGCCCACTACCTGTTCGAAGATCTTAGGGGGAGCGGTATAGGCCTGGGGCAAAGCGACGTTCGGATCTTCGGTCAGATTGATCTTGAGCCCGTTGAGAGTTGCTTCGGCCTCGTGTTCGGTATCTGTCTGGGCAGAGACATCCCCCCATTTGCCAATCCAGAGAACAACCGCGACACCCAGAACTCCGATCAGCCACTGGCTGCGGCTTTTTTCAATGCTACTGATCATAATCTTGCGACCGCCCTAGCGATCCCAACCTCGACAAGTGGCCAGCTTCTAACTAAGCAACTCCTTCCTGAGTATAGACGGGATACTATGTTATCATATTGCATATTTCTTTATCGTCAACTATATTAACATAAAATTAGGGAAAATGGTTCCTTTTTGGGGGAAATCGCACCATAAGTTGATTCTCAGAGGCTATGGGAGCAGAAAAGCAGGAAATTACGGTTGGCTTTGTATCCTTAGGCTGTCCGAAGAACACGGTCGACAGCGAGAGATTGTTGGCTGAGATCGCCCGGGCGGGCCTTGCTATCACTTGTGAGTCCTGCAGTGCCGACGTTGTAGTCGTAAATACCTGTGGTTTTATCGCCCCGGCCGAGGCCGAGTCACTCGAAGCAATCAGGCGCGCTGTGGACTGCAAGCTCAGCGGTTCGGTAAAAAAGGTGGTTGTCGCCGGCTGTCTCGGCGAAAGATTGGGGCCGGAACTTCTCGAACGGGTAGACGGCATCGATGCTATCGTTGGTCTTGACCAGCGTGACAACATTGCCGAGATAATCCGCAATCTCTTGGCCTGTGACACCGCCGGCTCGCAGCTCTGCGCGACGGGGGCCGAACCTCGCGCCGACAGAGTCCCCGACGACAGGAGCAGGCTTCTCATTACTCCGGGACACTGGGCCTACCTGCGCATCAGCGAAGGCTGCAATCGCCGGTGCTCTTACTGCACGATCCCGGGGATAAGAGGCCCGTTCAGGAGCAAGCCCCTCGATTTCGTGCTCGCCGAGGCGGCTGAGTTGGCTTGTGCCGGCGTTCTCGAACTGAACTTGATCGCCCAGGACACGACATACTACGGGCGCGATCTGAAGTCCAAGAACGGATTGTCGTGTCTTGTCCGGGAGCTTGAGGAAGTCTCCGGCGTCGAGTGGATCAGGCTGATGTACCTGTACCCGACGGGGATAGACGCCGAGCTAATTGAAACCATCGCAACCGGCAAAAAAACTGTCCATTATCTGGACATCCCGCTACAGCACGTCAGCGACAGCATCCTGAAGTCGATGCGCCGGCCCGACACTCCGGAGGCAATCCGCCGCCTGATCGAGAACCTGAGATCCGCCATGTCCGATATCATACTGCGGACAACACTGATGGTCGGCTTCCCAGGTGAAACCGAGCGGGACTTCGACGAGCTTCTGGACTTCGTCAAGTGGGCCCAATTCGACGCGCTCGGATGCTTCGAGTTCTACCCCGAGTTGGGGACAGCCGCAGCTCAAATGCCCGCCCAGGTCCCCGATAAGGTAAAGGAGCAGCGTTTCGACGAACTGATGCTGACCCAACAGAAAATTGCTTTCGCCAAGAACGAGAACCGCATCGGCGACAAACTGAAAACTCTGGTCGATTCGGTCGACGATAAGGGCGTCTGCCGCGGACGGTTTTTCGGCCAGGCCCCCGATATCGACAGCGTTTGCATCATAGAAAACTGCTCGGCAGCACCCGGACAGTTCATCGATGCAAAGGTAGTTGCCGCACAGGACTACGACCTTCTCGTTGAGCAAATTTTCGGTTGAAATATCTGCCCGAAAAAGTAAACTTTCAATTATGCTAAGGCTTATCCCGAATATTTTGACTCTTGGCCGGCTTGTCCTGACCGTCATTTTTCTGGTCATGGTTCTGCTCGCCCCGCGATACTATGCCGACGGCGAAGTGCCGTTCTGCGGTTTTCTCGATGTCGCCTTCATCCTGTTTATTGTCGCCGGCCTGACCGATATCGCCGACGGCATAGCGGCCCGCCGGTTAAACGTCACCAGCAAGTTCGGGCGAATGGTCGATCCTCTGGCCGACAAGATTCTGGTCTGCGGGGCGTTCACCTGCTTTGCGCTGATCGGCGAGCCGAAACTCTTTGGCCTTGGACCCGGGACGCTTGCGGTCATCCATTGGGCGACACTTGGTATTTTAGCCGCACGAGAGATTTGTGTGACGGTCCTCAGGCACGTCGCCGAGGCACGCGGCGTCAACTTTGCTGCGACCGCTTCGGGCAAGATCAAGATGTTCCTGCAATCGTTCGCAATCGGCACGGTGGTTATGAGGATGGCTCACGTCCAGGGTGCCGCTTGGGGATACTGGTTCACATCGGTAGTCTTTACCCTGATGCTGGTAATGACCGTCGTCTCGGGAATAAGGGCAACTCGACGCCCGCACGGGCAAAAATCGACCGAAAATTAGGAGGAGAGGCTTGTGAAAAATCAAACATCAAATATCAAGTCTCAAAACTGTGGAATCCCGGCAGGCCGGGATGACTTGCCTACTTTTGCATTTTGCATTCTTATTTTTGCGTTCGGCCCTTTGTTAGTATCCGCAAACGCAGCGGCCGAGGAGTTCCTGCCGCCTGTCTCCGAGGGCAAAACATGGAAACTCATCTGGAGCGATGAATTCGACGGCCCGAAGATCGACGAATCCAAATGGGAGATCATGGGCGACTGGAAACGTCGGGGTGCTTACTGGTTCAAGGAAGACTCCTATCTGGACGGCAAAGGAAACCTGCTGCTTCGCACGAAAAAAGACGGCGACAGATACACATCAGGCGCGGTGCGTAGCCAGGGCAAATTCGAACACACGTTTGGCTATTGGGTCTGCCGCTGCAAATTTCCAACGCAAGAAGGACACTGGCCCGCGTTCTGGCTCTTCGCACGGCCCGGGGTTGGCAAAGTCGGTAACGAGGGCAGAGATGGCACGGAAATCGACATTATGGAGAAACCCTGGCGCGAGGACAGAATAACCCAAAACCTCCACTGGGACGGCTACGGCGCCGCGCACAAAGACGCCGGGGGCAAAATCACCCAAGTACCCGGCGTCAGTAAAGGTTTCCACACGTTCGCTCTGCACTGGACACCCGAGGAATATGTCTTCTACGTCGACGGCAATGAAACGTGGCGCACCCGCGCAGGCGGCGTCTCCCAGGTCGGCGAGTTCATAAAGCTCGCCGAGGAAATCGGCGACTGGGGCGGTGACATTACCAAAGCGAAACTGCCCGATTACTTCACCGTCGACTATGTCCGCGTGTACGAGACGGTCGAGAAGGACGACCCGGCGGCACACAAGGAACTCATCAGCAAAGCCGTCAGTGTCAGGCCATCGCCCCGGCAACTCGCCTGGCAGCAGCTCGAGTTTATCGGCTTTGTCCACTTCGGCGTCAACACCTTCACCGGCCGCGAATGGGGCACCGGCAAAGAGGACCCCGCGATCTTCGACCCTGAAAAGCTCGACACCGACCAATGGTGCCGGATGATGAAGGCTGCAGGGATGAAACAGGTCATCCTGACCGCCAAGCACCATGACGGGTTCTGCCTCTGGCAGAGCCGCTACACGACCCACTCGGTTGCGTCCAGCAGGTGGCGCGGCGGCGAAGGTGACGTCCTGCGCGACCTGGTCGAGTCATGCCGCAAGTACGGCCTCAAAGTCGGTGTATACTTGTCGCCCGCCGATCTGTACCAGATCGAGAACGCGGGCGGCCTGTACGGCAACCTCAGCAAATACACCGAGCGGACGATCCCGCGTCCGGTGCCGGGGCGCCCATTCGGTGACAAGCGAACGTTCAAATACGTCGTGGACGATTATAACGAATACTTCCTGAACCAGTTGTTCGAGTTGCTCACCGAGTACGGGCCGATCCACGAGGTCTGGTTCGACGGCGCACATCCCAAACGCAAAGGCGGCCAGACCTACACCTATGCGAACTGGTACGCAATGATCCGCGAGCTTGCCCCGCAGGCGGTGATATTCGGCAAGGGTCCCGACGTGCGGTGGTGCGGCAACGAAGCCGGTCGCGCGAGGGCCGCCGAGTGGAGCGTCATACCGATAGACGCGCCCGTAGGCAAATTCACCTGGCCCGACATGACGGCCCAGGACCTCGCGAGTCTGGACAAGCTCGCAAGCACTCTGGAAAAAGGCGGCCACCTGCACTGGTATCCCGCCGAGACCGACACGTCCATCCGCCACGGCTGGTTCTGGCGCGATGAAAGGCAGCGGGTCAAGACCACCGAGCACATCGTCGATATCTGGTACAACTCCGTCGGAGGCAACACTGTCCTGCTGCTCAATATCCCCCCCAACAGTGACGGGCTATTCGCCGAGCGCGACTGCAGAGTCCTGACAGAGGTAGGCAAGATTCTCCGCGAGACATTCAAGACCAATCTCGCCGCCGGCGCCAAAGCAACCGCATCGGCCACCGGCAGCCGCCAATACAGAGCTGCCAACGCCCTCGACGGGAACACAACCACCTGCTGGATGCCCCCTGACTGGACCACGCAGGCCGAGCTGACAATCACACTGGCCGGCGAAAAAACCTTCAACCGCATAGTATTCCAGGAACAAATCCGCTACCACGGCCAGCGAATCGCCAAATTCACCATCGACGCTCAGGTGAACGGCAAATGGAAACAAATCGCCGAGGGCCAAACAGTAGGCCACAAGAGAATCTGCCGCACCGAGAACGTCACGACCAACAAAGTAAGAATCAGAATACCGGAAAGCCGCCTAACCCCCACAATCTCCAACCTAGCCCTGTTCCACGCCCCGCCAACTGAGGCGATCATCGGTGATTAGCCATAGGATGGGCAACTCGCTTGCCCATGCTGTCAATATAGCGTGACCCGAACCGCATGGGCAGGAAACCTGCTCATCCTACGGGCCGTTCCCTGCTTTTTCTCTTGGTGTTCGCACCGCCTTTGCTATAATTGTTATGGGTAGTGGAAAAATTGCCCAACGGCCGACGTCCCATGAACATCTAATTGGAAATGTGGCTATGATTACAAAACTAAACGTATCGAACTTCAAATCGGTTCGTCAGTTGGATATCGAGTGTAAGAAGGTGAACCTGTTCATAGGCGAGCCCAACACAGGCAAGTCCAACATCCTGGAGGCGCTGGCTCTGTTGTCTTGGTGTGGCCAGTTGGGGCCAGAAACCCTTCGTGATTATGTTCGCTTCGAGTTGATGCAATACCTATTCTATGACGGGTTGGCTGCCGATCGATCTGTGGAGATCAAGATATCAACGACTGCTATCTCGCCTACGGGTATAAGAATAGCTTTTGCAGGTGATTTTTATGATGTCTATGGCTGGGAGAGTAATTCGCCTTTTCGAAGGATCAATGAGAAGGGGCACTTTGAGGGGACCACGACTTTCAGGCCGAAAGAAATCAGGTTCTTTCGTTTCAAGAATCTGGCGAAATACGATGACAAGGAACCGGGGAGCCTTAGACCACCCAACGGTACAAACCTGTTCGCAGTCGTCTCCGGGGCAGAGGTCCTCCGGGATATGATGAAGGAATTCTTCGAGAAGTACGGTTTGAAGCTTGTCGCGAGGCACCACGAGAGGACCTTTGAACTCCAGAAGGAAGTGGACGGTTGGGTCTCGGCCATCCCTTATACCCTAGCCTCGGATACACTCCGTCGGATCATTTTCTATACGGTTGCGATTGCCTCGAACAAGGACTCGGTGCTGGTGTTTGAGGAGCCGGAGTCCAATGCCTTTCCCTACTATACCAAGTACCTTGGGGAGCGGATCGCCTTGGATCAGACCAACCAGTTCTTCATCGCCACGCACAATCCATATCTGCTCTCGGCCATCATTGAGAAGGCCCGCAAGGAGGATGTCCAGGTCTTCATCACCCACTTCAAGGACTACCAGACGCGGGTCAAGCCCTTGACGCCGGACCAGGTCGTCGAGTTGATGGAAGCTGATCCCTTTTTCAATCTGGATCGTTTCATCGAGGCGGCCGAATGAGGATCCTGGTAGAGTGCTATGCGGACGAGACGTTACTTCGTGCCCTGGGAATGCCCAGGAAGCAGTTGCGTCACGAGCGGTGCAAGGGCGAAGTGGTTAAACGAGTGCGTAAATTCGGTTGCGCAACTGGCCTCATAGACGAGGATCCGGCAAGCGCTCAACCCCGCGAATTGGACAACTACAAAGAAGTGCGAGCGGCGGAAGGCCTTCGGCTGCTCGCTCGTCGGGACGATAAGAACAAGAGACTCATTGTCATCTGCCCGCGGCTTGAGGATTGGCTAATTCAGAGAGCCCGATTGTCAGATATCGAGCCGGAAGACTATGGCATTCCCAGCCAACCGGACCGTCTCCACAGTATCGCACGATACGATCGAAAAGATAGATTTCAACAATTCCTCTCGGAACTGAAGGAGAAAGACAAAGGAATGCATCTCCTGCGTCGGTGGCTTCTTGAGGAAGAATCCTGATTCCTTTTCCTGCCCTCCCTTTGTTCCGCTTAGCGTCTGTCCTGCGTTTGCGTGGGGCCGGAGGGTACTGCGGAAGCTTGATTGTGGTACAGGGTGAGCACATTCGGCGAATGCACGCATCGAACTACTCTACATATAAAGGCGTCTCTCAAGGGGCAAATGTTGATGACAAAATCTGGAAGATTTCAAAAGGAACTGAAAAAAGATGAGAAGAACAGGATTCAGGAAACAGGGGGCAGAATGTCGAGTCTTGAATTGTGAATCCTTCGGCCGTGCTCAGGACAAGTTTTGAGTTTCGCGGGGTAGAAGCGTGTTAGAATGGGGAAAATTCCCGGCCATCTTCGAGCGACAATTGGTCTGAATCAGCCCCCGCCTCCACCTCAACCTACGATCCACCTCCTTCCCAGATGCTCCAGTCGCCGGTTACAATGGACTTGATAAGGCTTATACCCAACAACAGAGCAGTCAACAGTATAAGATACGCAAACGGCCCCATGCCCCAGAATCGTCCCCAAAGGGTTTGCCATTTTGGCTTTTTGATTTTCAGTATTTGGTGTGGAAATGAAACACGGACTACAAGACCAAACCCCATCTCCAGAGACGCCGACCTCGTGTACTCGACGGTGCTTCCATCCGGAGATGTTTGTATGGTGGCTGTAAGGCCGTCACCCGTACTCGCGTGAGTCTTGCCCCGTAGCGGAGGCGGCAGGCGGACTTTCACCCTTATCTTTTCAATCTTACGATGGTCCCCGAAAACGGCTTCCCAATTAAGCTCATCTGTGGGTGTATTGATATGAAGACCGCCAATGACGCGATACTTCAATAGAAAAGTGTGCGTCTCTGGTGCGTTCAGTTCGTGCCACCACCAAATCCAGAACTGCCCCTTCTCTTTCTGAATCTTGTGCGTCAGACTCTGAGGCTCGGAAAATACTTCACCGTTCCTGGCCAGTTCACAGACCTCGACATCTCTGATGTCATCGAGCTTGTCCGTTGGCAACCACCGATGCCGTGCGTGCCATTGCTCGTTATGCCCTGTCTCGAACGAGTACTTCTGTTCTTCCGAGATGAGCAGGTCGCCGTCTTCCTGGATCTCGATGTCGACGTTGATGTAGGCCTATGTGAATACATCCGACTGGGCGTTGGCAGGGACACAGAGAAAAAAAAGACAATAAGCGAAATCAAGACGTCATATCTGCGTTTTCGCATTTGTAATTGAATCATATGCAAGAATGGAGACATATACGAGTGAAAAGTGCTTTGAAATTGTATCGGATCAGCTAATAGTCTTTGACTTAACCGGGCCGGTAAGGTAACCTTCGGTGGCTATGAAGAGATTGGCCTTATCCTGTTTTGGTCTCGGTCGGCTGCCGGTAGCTCCCGGGACGTGGGGCTCGCTGCCGCCGGCGATTGTCCTGGCCCTGATGTGCCACTTTCGAACGTCGCCTGCGATGGTGTCAATCGTAATGGCGGCCCTTGCTCTGGCCGGTTCGATCGTCTGCGTGCAATTTGCCCCCGCGGCGATTGCGGCCACGGGAAAAGACGACCCCGGCGAAGTTGTCGCCGACGAGTTTGCAGGCCAGGCAATCACGTTCTTGGCCAGCCCGTTCTTGGCGCTGGGGGCGGCATCGACCGGACAAATATGGGCCGTAACTGCGGCGGGCTTCGTGCTCTTTAGAGTATTCGATATAGCCAAGCCCTGGCCTATACGCAAACTCGAAAAGTTGCCCGAAGGTTGGGGCATCCTCGCAGATGATTTGCTGGCGGGTGTTTTTGCCTGGATCGTTTTACAGATTTGCATAAAGTTGTTTATCGTCAGATAGTTTGTCACTGTGATAGATTAGAAGGCAGGGATGTCGAAAGAATATTCTGTCGAGGTTTGTAAAGAGCTTGAAGCGAGATTTCGCGCTGCGAAACTGCATCGGCCGATGCGGATCAGCCATTATGACGCGGGCACGGAACTTACCTATGACGTGACCGGCTTCGGTGATGCCGGGCCGGCGAAGGTGAACCTGGTCGTCGAGAAGTTTGTGGGCGGGGGCTTTGCCGGACAGGTATATCGCGTAAGAATTTTGGGTATTGACCGAACAATAGAAGGGCTTGAGGTTGGTCAAATTCGCGCGATCAAGATCCTCATCCCGCCATCGAATTTCTCCCGGCTGTTCCGCAATCTTCTATATTGGGTCGGGTTCCAGGGACCGTTCCAGCTCCAGGTCAATCCGGCGGCGGCACATGCGGGGGCTATGTGGCAAAAATTCATCCGGCGCGGAGCAAAGGTCAGACTCGGCGATGAGAATGCGGTCGTGGATATATATGCCACGTTCGTAGACGCCAACCTCGGCGGTTGCGGGGAGTTGAGGGAGTGGATCGAAGGACGGACCTGGCGGCTTGAAGTTGACGACCGATTGGATCTGCTGAGGCAGTGGAGGCGAGGCAAAACCGTAGATGACCAGCAGGCAGGGTCGCCTGAGTATCGTGCGAAACGCAAGTTCATGTCCGAGTTCGTCGATCTGCTGCACGATATGGGGGCGTATGAGTTCGCCAGGCAGTACGAGTGGTCGACGTGTAAGAGCCAGCCTAACGCGCTGAAGCGACATGGATGCGACGACGATCCGGCTCGAGGGATAGTGGCGGTCGATTTTAGAGCCGGACTTGCACTGCTGCCGTTTCTGCCTATGAGCCCGGGCGATTTCAAGTTGATAATCAAAGGCCTCGGGCGCGGCTCACTCGTGCAGTTCGACCGGGGTAGCATTACCAAGCTGGAAGGCTTCATGCAGGCGCACGGCGATGAGTTTGCCGACACTTCTGAAATGCTCAAGGAGTTGAAAGCTGCCGAGCAAATATATCGCAACTCGATTCCGGATATAACTCACAATCACGTTCGCCTGCTCTACAGCAGACAGTTGTGGTCGACGATGCTCGATAGCGCTGTTACCGGCTGGCGCGTGCGGAATCTGGTCGATGAACATCATGAGTGGAAATTCAGGAACAGCACGACTCAGACGCTGTTGTTCTTCACTGTTGGGCTGATACCGTTTTTGGGCAAGTTTGTCCGCCGAATTTGGGGGCGAGCTGATTGGCGCCGGCATTACGGAGCGATGCTGAGCAGTTGGGGCTATTTTCGCCGGGCGATACGGGCACGAGTTGCTGAAAAAGTCACTGTCTGGCACAGATCCGGACGGCTTGATGATGAGCACTCGCCCAGGGTGGCGGGGGCGATTGGCCGATTCTTGGGGCATCTGCCGCTGTCGATTCTGCCCGCCGGGCTGCACATGTTTATCACGGACAGCAAGTTCTTCAAGGAGAAACTGGCGTATATCTTTGTGCGACCCTTCAAGCTGTATTTCAGCGCGAATCTGCGGGAGCAGTGGATGCGGGACATGATTCAAGAGGGGCGAAAGAAGCATATCCTTACGGACGAAGACGCCGCCACGGTGCTTTCACAATTGAAAGAGCCGTATATTCAGAAGTATCTGGTCAGTCTGGTCGTGCATCTCATGACATTGCCGGTAACACAGATCGTCTCGGTTATTCACATGGCTGTGTGGAACATCATGCACCGTGAAGCAAGCGAGGCCGAACGTGCGGCGACTTCAGCGGCAATCCTGGTCATTTACCAACTCATTCCGATTTCGCCCGGCTCCTTCTGTCGGGGTCTGTACACCACGATCATGGCGATTCGGGATCGCAGTTTCAAGGATTACAATATTGCGCTGTTCTTGAGCTATTTCAAGTATGTGGGGTATCTGGCGTTTCCGATACAGATGACTTATCACTATCCGGCGATGGCGCGGTTTATGGCAGCCCACTGGGCGACTGAGGCGGTGCATGTTGTCCCGGTTTTCGGCGAGCGTGGCGCGCTGCTTGAGCATTGGGTCTATTGTCTGTTCTACAACTGGCCATTGACGATACGACGTCGAATGCGCAAGATAGCCGAAGCACGGGAGTTGGTGAAACCGCGGTACTGGCACGCCGGACTGTGTGTTTTTGGCACCGTGGCGGCATTGGGACTGGCCGATTATATTTATCTCGGGAAATTCGATAGCTTGCCGAGCCTCAGAGATATCTGGCCGCTGGCGATATTGGCGCCACTTCTCTGCGGCGCAGCGCTGACTCTGGGCTGCGGCGGAGCGGCCCTGGGCAAACGCATTGCTGCCGCTGCGGCCTGCGGCGCCTTGACCGGCATGCTCTACGCGGCGGTTTCGGCGATGTCAGGCGATAGCAGCTCGATTGTGGTAAATTGCGTATGGCGGATGTTCGTTTTCGCGATTCTATCGGTTGTTGGGGCGGTTGTTACGGAAATAAAGTTGCCTGAGAACTTCATGATTCGACAGAAAGATGTGGAAAAATAAGTTTTCAAATGTATAATAGCCGCTCGAGTTGGTTGTACGGTTCTTGAATGAAGACGTTTTTTAGTGGAATCCTGGGCAGGTGTTCCCGGGATTCGCCGTGGAGAGTTTTTCTGCGATGACACTGAGTAGTTTTAGTTCGCTTTGTGATGATTTCTACCTCGACATGTGTGTAAACACCGAGTTGGATCTGCCTACCGAGCGCGATACCATCCTGTCCTTCTTCGAACGAATCCGAAGGCAATTTCCTTCGATGGGTTGCTTCTACCGGAGGTCAAACAACGAGTACTGCCTGGAAGAGGACCGCGGCCGCGGCCAATACCGATGGGTCAGCCTCGAAACCGACCGCATCAGCTCCGGTCTGGTCAATCCGTCGGAGATGGAGATGGCCTGCTCGCAGCACCGGCTGGTGCTCGAACTGATCCCATATATGCTCAGCGTCAGCAGTCTCGACATTGATTCGCTGGACGTTACTTTCGCCATGGATTTCGAGTATTCCGGCAGTCACGATGAGGTGATCGCCGAGGCTCTGCTGAGCCAGAGCGCCTTTAAATGTCTGCTGGATTTGCCCGGCGCCAGGCCGATCGGTTTTTCACCCGCCGTTGTGATGGCGCTCTCCGAAGACGACCGCACGCAGGGACGGATCTGTGTCGAGTCGAAGACAAGCGTCTTCGAACCCGGGAGAAAGAGCCAGAGCGAGGATGAAGCAATAAGCCTGTCCCTGACAGTGCGCCAGTACCCGAAGACCGCTGAGAAATTCGACCCATCAGAATCTTTCAGGACCCAATGTCAGTTGGCCCAGGAATTGATGGTTGAAAAAATAATCCCCAACTTTGCCCTGCCTTTGACCGAAACAATCGCTCAAAAACGATTAACGTAGGTTTACCGGATGACCTTAGCATGGCTATCGAGGCGCCCATAAGTAAATTCAAGAAGGACAACTTTAGAATTTCCATCGCCGCCTGTCTTGCTATGGCAATTATCTTTGCCTATGACGGCTATCTGAGCAAATACGAATGGTCGAAGCGTTACAGCTTCTACAAGGAGCACGTTGTTGACAATGACGGTAAGCCTACACCCACAATGGCTTTCAACCAAAAGTCGCCACCGTTCTTTGCGGGCGCGGCGGTGCTCCTGTGGGCATACCTGCTCGCAATAAAGAACAAGAAACTGATCGCCGACGAGAATGAGCTAATCTTCGACGACAAAGATAGAATCCCGTATGATTCGATAGAAAAGATAGACAAGACGTACTTCGATAAGAAGCGTTTTTTTGTCTTCACATATAGAGACAAAAACGACAAAGAGGTCGATCGCAAATTGAGTGACAGAACGTATGATAACCTTGGCGCCATCCTGGACCACATAGTGGCGAAAATCAGTTGAACGTTGTTGAGATGAGATTTGAACTCGTGCCCGAGCAAAGATCAGACACACTCTGAAAAGGAATAAGTCCACATGAATTATTGCGTTGTAGGATTACAATGGGGCGATGAAGGCAAGGGCAAAGTCGTCGATATCCTTGCCGAGAACAGCGATATCGTCGTGAGATACAGTGGCGGCGCCAACGCCGGCCACACGGTCATCGTGGGGGACAGCCGGTTTGCCCTGCACCTTCTGCCCAGCGGCTCGGTGAGGCCCCAGACGCTTTGCGTTATCACCAACGGCGTAGTCGTCGATCCTGATGTGCTGATAAAAGGAATCGACACACTCGCTGAGAAAGGTATCTCTCTGGACGGCCGGCTACTGATAAGCGAGAACGCCCACATCGTCCTGGACTATCACAAGAAAGAGGACCAGTTGCGTGAGGAGGCGCTCGGCAAGAACAAGATCGGCACAACCATCCGGGGTATCGGCCCCTGCTATGCCGATAAAGTGGGCAGAAGTTACGCCGTCCGCGTGGGTGACTTGAGAAATCTCGAAAGACTCCAAACCAAACTGCAGAAGATCGTCGAGCACAAAAACAAGATTTTCGCCGCCCTTTATGGCGCCGAGTCAACAAACGCCGATGAAATATTTGCAAAGTGCAAGCTGCACGCCGAAAGGGTCGTACCCTTCATAACAGACACGACCGAATTTCTGCACAAATCAATCGCCGAAGGCAAGTCAATTCTTTTCGAAGGTGCCCAGGGCTCGCTGCTGGACCTTGACCACGGGACATTCCCGTTCGTGACCAGCTCGAACTCAAGCTCGCTAGGCATGCCGGCAGGCTGCGGCGTGCCGGCCAAACTGGTCGATAAATTCATCGGTGTGGTCAAGGCCTACACAACGAGGGTCGGCTCCGGCCCATTCCCCGTCGAGCAGGACAATGAGACGGGCCAATACATCCGTGACAAGGGCAACGAATACGGCACGACTACGGGCCGTCCGCGCCGATGCGGCTGGTTCGACGCGGTAGCCGTATCCTACGGGGTGAAAATCGGCGGCATCGACTCGGTAGCGATGATGCACCTGGATACATTGAGCGGCCTCAAAGAGCTAAGCATCTGCAGGGCATACGAAATCAATGGGAAAGAAACGTCCTTTTTCCCAGCCAATGACGACAGGCTCTCACAGGCCAAGGCCCTCTACGAAACCGCAGCCGGCTGGGATGAGGATATTACCGATGTAAGAGACTTTAGGGATTTGCCCGCCAACGCCCAGGACTACGTGCGTCGGATCGAAGAATACATTGCGGCACCGATCACCGCCGTCGGCGTGGGGCCCAAACGCAGTCAAACAATTACCAGATGACCGGAAAGTCTATCAGTTTATCAGGAAATCAGGATGTAGGATATCAGCAGATCAGGTCATCAGGAGGCTGCAATCCATCGGCTGCGCTCGAAACAGGCCTGATGGCCTGATAACCTGATGTCCACTACCTGGTAGCCTGATGGCCTGATATCCATATTTGCTATGGAAACCTTTGAAGAGAAACTCACTGTAACCGCCTCACGCCTGGGGCTGACCCTTGAGCAAATGCCCCATCATATCGCAATAATCATGGACGGCAACGGCCGGTGGGCACAACAAAGATCGCTGCCGCGCGTCGAGGGGCACCGCGAGGGTGCACGAATAATTGAAGAAATAGCTCTACATTGCGTCGACTTAGGCATCGAATCTCTGACCTTGTATTCTTTCAGCATAGAGAATTGGAAAAGACCCAGAGCCGAAATCAATGCTCTTATGCATATCCACTCCGAGCACCTTGTCAACATTAGGCCTACGCTGATGAGAAACAATGTAAAGTTGCTTCACCTAGGTCGGGTGACCGGACTTCCGGCGACGTTACGAAATGATCTTGTAGATACGATGGAGATGACGTCGGCCAACACCGGCATGAAACTTGCCCTTGCATTGAACTATGGCGGCAGAGCCGAGATTGTGGATGCGACCAAGAAGATCGCACAAGAGTACAAGAGAGGCGAACTTAGCCTCGAAGATATCGATGAACAATGTGTGAACAATCATTTGTACGAAGCCAGACTGGCCGATCCCGATCTTTTGGTGCGCACCGCAAACGAAATGAGAATCAGCAACTTTCTGCTCTGGCAAGTTTCGTACAGCGAGTTTTATATCACGAAAACACTTTGGCCGAGTTTTACAAAAGCATCTGTGGAAGAAGCAATCACAGCTTACGCAAGACGGACCCGACGTTTTGGAACGATCAAGGCGGATTCGTGATCGGCGCCGATCCGAATTCATGAACACAAATCACTCTGCAGAAACACTCGTACGAATTAGGAAATGGTCAGATACAGATTGTTTTTTGGGACGTTGATGACGGTGTCTTTTGTTGCTGTTGTCGTTATCGACGGATGGATCGACGGGGCTCTCACAAGCTCAGTAGCTGATGACAAGGCCGTCCAGGGAACGGCTTTCTGCCTGCTCGTTGCTCTGATGGCAATCCCGGCCCAAATCGAATTATCCAGGCTTGCCGCGGCGAAAGGCCTGAAGATCTTTCTCGGCGTTTCGATCGTCACCTCGATTCTGCTGGCCACGGCTCGCTATTGGCCGCAGCTTCTGGGGTTTCCACTTGAAACCTATCTTCTGTTGCTCTCGGCTTTTGCCCTCCTTGTGCTGCCTCTACAGCAGTACATCAGTTATGGGACCTCAAACGTTCTGGCTAATTGCGGAGCAAATTATTTTTCGATCGCGTATCTGGGACTTCTAAGCGGCTTTTGTGTGACAATCAGAATTGAGTTCGGACTCTGGCACTTGCTCATGTTTGTGTTTGTCGTAAAATCCGCGGACATAGGTGCTTATGCAATCGGCACTCTGTTGGGCAAACACAAATTCTCGCCTAAGATCAGCCCTGGAAAAAGCTGGGAAGGTATGGGCGGCGCCATGGCAGCCGCCGCGCTGGTTGCTATTGGCTTTGCGATGAGTTGTGATATAATGCTCTGGTGGTTGGCGATGATTTTCGGTCTGTGTTTCGCTTTCATCGGACAGATGGGCGATCTGGTCGAGTCCATGATGAAGCGAGACGCCGAGCAAAAAGATTCAGGGTGTAAGGTGCCCGGCTTCGGCGGCGTGCTGGACATCATCGATTCGCTTTTGGTGGCGGCGCCGTTCGCATATTTGTTCTTTCTGTGCTGTTCTTGACAGAGGGTAACTTTGGAAGTCACTATACAACTGAGTTCAACAGACAAGCAGCTCGAACTGTTCGGCCCCGCCGACAGTTATCTTCGTATTCTGCGCCAATCGCTCGACGTTCAGATCAGCGCCCGCCAGGGCAGGCTGAAAATCAAGGGCAAAGAAAAGGATGTTAACAAGGCTGCTAAAGTCGTCGACAAAATGCAGGAGCAGCTTCTCAGGCGAGGATCACTCACGGCCGCCAAGGTAAACACGCTGATTAGAACGCAGGATTCTTCAGAAGCTGTCGAGACAAGCAAGGCTATTGCCGTCTATGCGCACAAAAAGATCATCGAGCCGACCACCAAGGGACAGCAACAGTATATCGAGACAATGTTGGCTAACGACCTGACATTTTGTATAGGCCCCGCGGGGACGGGCAAGACATACCTGGCCGTAGCGATTGCGGTCTCAATGCTCAAGAAAAAGCAGATTAGGAGAATCGTGCTCGCACGCCCGGCTGTTGAGGCGGGCGAGAAGCTGGGCTTTTTGCCCGGCGATTTGCAGGCAAAAGTAAATCCGTATCTTCGTCCTCTGTTCGACGCCATCGAGGATATGATGGATTTCACGCAGATGAGGAAGTTCATGGAGCTGGACGTCATCGAGATTATTCCGCTGGCCTTTATGCGGGGCCGGACGTTGAACGAAGCCGTCATCATCTGCGACGAGGCCCAGAACACCTCGGCGATGCAGATGCTGATGGTCCTGACGCGACTGGGGCACGGCTCGAAAATGATAATAACCGGCGACATTACGCAAATCGATCTGGAGCCCGGACAGAAGAGCGGAATGATCGAAGCCATCGAAACGCTGCGACGGATCAAAGGGATAGGCTACGTGCAATTGAGCCAGAGAGATATTGTGCGACACCGCCTGGTTCAGAATATCGTGCAGGCTTACAAGAAAAGAGCAAAAGCCGATTAGTCGTTAATAGTACGGGATTAATAGATGCCATTTTGGAAAAAGATAAGTCCGCGACGAAGCCAGGTTCGCAAGAACATATCCGCCGAACGTTTTTCGCAGATAAGCAGACTCGCCAACACCAATTTCCTGATCTCGATTCTCATCTGGCTGCTTTTCGTCGTCCTCAGCACGCTCGTTATGTCGCTGCCCCGGGCCGGCTATCTCGAGGTAATACCGATAGCCGCCACGGTCTTTCTGATCTCTCTGGCCGGGGCCCTGTACATCTATCATTATCAGAGGAGAATTACGAGAAACCACGCCAGAGCGCTGGTGCTCGTTTGCCTGTTCCTCCTGATGCTGACGACGACCAAACTCGGTGCGTCATTTACGCAACACAGCTTTTGGGCTACGGGAGCCGCCGTCACGACAGCGGTTGTCCTGACGATTGCCTATGATCAGCGTTTCGCAATGGGCATAGGTGTCTTCTTTTGCCTGCTCGCGTGTTTTGCGGTTGGACCAATGCCCGACAGCGAACCTCAACCGACAAATATCAATTTGTTTTTGACGATGGTCGCCGGTGTTGTCACCTGCTGCTTTTGCCTGAAAGAGATCCGCACGAGAATAAAATTGCTCAAAATCAGCACCCTGGCGGCAGTGGCAGTGTTCGCAACCGCCAGCGCTGTGGAGTTCATGTCCGAGGATCGCGAGCTTGCCGGCATTATAAAGCATGCCGCCTATCATGCAGGCACGACTCTTGGAGTCGGCGTGTTAATTCAGAGCCTGCTGCCGCTTATTGAGAAGAGTTTTAGAATAGCTACGAGCATGACGCTTCTGGACTACAGTGATGCTAATCAGCCGCTGCTCAAGAGACTGCACATGGAAGCGCCCGGCACATTCAGTCATAGCCTGCTGATAGGATCGATCGCAGAGGCCGCCGCCGAGGCAATCGGCCGCAACGGCCTTTTGTGCAGAGTGGGCGCGTACTACCACGACATCGGAAAAATCAACAAGGCCAGCTATTTTATCGAGAATGAGCTTGGCTCGGCCAGCCGGCACAAAGAACTCGCACCGACAATGAGCCATCTGATTATCGTAGGACACGTCAAGGATGGAATAGAGATGGCCAAGGAATACGGTCTTCCCACCGTGCTTCGCCAGTTCATTGAGACACACCACGGCACGACGCTGATCGAACCTTTCTATAACGAAGCCAAAAAACTCAAATCCAAGAACTCGAAAGGAAAAGGCGTCGACGCTCCCGCTGAGAGCGAATTCAGATACCCAGGCCCGAAGCCACGAACGAAAGAGGCTGCGATAGTAATGTTGGTCGACACTTCGGAAAGCGCCGTAAGAAGTCTCGCAGAAGTGACACTGACGAAAATAGAAGCCGTCGTGCACAACATGGCCATGAAGCGTCTCCAGGACGGCCAATTCGATGAATGCGACCTTTCCCTGCGAGAACTCAGTCAGATCGAGGCAAGCATATCAAAGACTCTCGCGGCACACTATCACGGCCGAATCGCATATCCTCACCCGCCTGATGTGCCCGCAAAAACCGAATCTCAAACCGAATAACTCGACGTTCGACAATTATGGCCTCCGCCAAACAAGACCAGGACATAGTCATTCAGATCACCGGAAATTTCAAAACGACCGATGTCTCGCTGTCAAGACTGGAAGAACTGGCCAAAGCCGTCTGCAGTCGTTTTGCCTCACCCCGGACCGCGCAGGCCAGATACGAGGTCAGCATCGCCATAGTCGACGACAGCGAAATCCGAGAATTGAACAGCCGGTTTCTCAATCACCAAACCATCACTGATTGCCTGAGTTTTGACCTGTCCGACGATGAAAAATCGAAAATCGAAAATCGAAGATCGAAAATATTTGACTTGGTCGTCAACGGCGAGATGGCCGTCAGGCAGGCAGACTTGCGGGGCCATTCGAGCGAAGCAGAATTGGCGCTCTACATAACGCACGGCCTGCTGCATAACCTCGGATTCGACGACCAGACTTCGGATCAGGCCCGAACAATGCACGAGACCGAGGACGAGATTTTGCAACAAATGGGATACGGTTTCGTATATAATAGGAATCCAAGAGCACAAGGACATGAGAGCGCCGAAAATCCATGATCCGTGCACAAAATAGTTGAAAGGACATCCAAAAGTGGGCTATGTTGGTTGGGCGGTGTTGTTGATGTGCCTTCTTGCCGGCGGCACGTTGTTCTTTTCCGTCAATGCTGTCGCGCTGCGAACATTTTCGCACGCCAAATTGCAGGAGGCTCTCAAGGCAGCCGGCAAGAACAGCGATTCCAAAGATCTCGCCGAGCGGTTGGGCGAAAACGCCGAAAAACTTATCTTGACGTGTTCTCTGTTTAGGCTCATCTCCAACATGTGCATCCTGCTGCTTCTGGTCTCAGTCTTTGTCGATCCCGGCCAGGCCAAATCAAGGTTCGGGTTTGCGGCCGATTCTGCGCTTGCATTCGGTGTTGCGACAGCGGTCTTTTCCATATTCAGCTTGGCAATCCCCCACGCGTGGGCCAAGTACGCGGGCGAAAAGATACTCAGCCGAACACACGGGTCACTGGCGTTTTTTGCCTTCATAGCATCGCCTGTTCTTTGTATCTTCAAGTTGTATGACGGCGTCGTCAGGCGGCTGGCCGGAATCGTCGAAACGACGCCCGAAGAGCGACACGAGGAGAAACAGGAAGAGTTTCTGACCGGCCTCGAGCAGCACAGAACCGAAGGGGCACTCGATGAGGAAGAACAGGAGATGATCGAGAACGTGCTGGAGCTGAGCAGCAGCACCGCCGACGAAATCATGACGCCCCGCACGGACATCGTAGCCGTCGAGGTCAATTCCGATTTGCAGAAAGTTCTGGAGACGATAGCCATCGCGGGCCACACCCGTGTCCCGGTCTACGAGGACAACATAGACAAATTGATCGGACTTGTTTACGCCAAGGACCTTCTAACCGAGATCGGCAAAGATCAGGCGGATTTCAAACTCCGAGACAAGATGAGGGAAGCTTATTTTGTCCCCGAGACAAAACCGCTTCGAGTCCTGCTCCACGAATTTCAAAATCGAAAACTGCACATAGCGATAGTGCTCGACGAATACGGCGGGACAGCCGGTATTGTTACTTTAGAAGATATTCTCGAGGAGCTGGTCGGCGAGATTACCGATGAATACGAAGAAACGCCTGCAGAACCCGTCAAGAAGATCGACGGCAATACCATTGAAGCAGACGCAAGGACATACATCGACGATTTGAACGACGAATTCGAGTTGAACCTGCCCGAAGACGAAGACTACGACACCGTGGGCGGTTTTGTCTTCTCCCGCCTGGGTTATATTCCCAAAACCAACGAGACATTCGACTACGAAGACCTTAAGTTCACGATCGCCTCGGCTGAGGCCAGAAGAATCAGACGCATCAGAATCCAGAGGATCGGCGATCATTTCGGAAATTGAAATGTCGAAATCCGAAATTCTAAATCCTAAATCCGAAACAAATCCCAAATGCAAATGTTCAAATGACTGAAACGTTTTGGATTCTTAGATTTCGGTCATTCGACATTGTTTCGTGCTTAGATATTCGTGCTTAGGATTTGCTACAGCTATGCTTACGAAAGATATGGCTATCTGCATACGCGCCGTCGACTATTCCGAGACCTCCCAGATAGTGACATTATTCACCCGGGATACGGGCAAAATCGCGGCCATCGCCAAAGGCTCGAAACGACTAAAATCGACCTTCGACGGGCCCGTCGAAATACTCTCGCACGGACAAATCCTATTTGCACATTCAAACAAGGACAAGCTCGCGACGCTGACAGAGTTTCAGCAACAGCCAACTGGCCTAAACCTGCGCAAGAACCTTTTTGCCCTGTACTGTTGCTACTTCGCCGCCGAATTGGTCGACGGACTGACAGACGATTATGACCCTCATCCTGAGCTTTTCGAGAGCTTCATACAGTTCCTGCAGAACGCCAATGAGCAACGAGTGACGAGTGACGACAGACGAAGGATGCTGGCTCTGCTGATATTGTTCCAATTGTCACTGCTAAATGATGTCGGCCTGAAGCCGATCTTGAGTCACTGTGCAAATTGCAGGACGAGATACGAGACACGAGATACGAGATACGAATACTATTTCAGCAGTTCGGCTAACGGACTGATTTGCAGAGATTGCGAGATAAGTTTCAACGATAAGATCAGACTGAACAAAGATGTCGCAATTTGCCTGACCAACCTCAAACAGATTCCCGCCTCGACGGAGGAAATTCTGGCGGAAATCGAAAAGGTAATGGTCCGGCACCTCGCTGAACTGCTCGGCCGGCCCCCAAGAATGGCCAAACACATCATAGGAAGCTGACTCACCATGGAAGAGACCGAACATGACGCTGAGCACGGGTCAATGCCGGAGAGGTTCGCAACCATCGCACGGCGAGGCCCCGAGCACAGAGGCATGCCGGCGATAATCGCCTGTCTTGCTGCGGTGATAATGCTCCCAGCCCTGAATGCCGGTCTCATCCAGGACGATCTGTTTCACCGCGTCAGACTCGTCAAGCCTTCGCAATTGCCCGAGCAGCTTTACAGCACGCCGCTGATCGGCGACGATGCCGGCACCATGTCGGCTGCGATGCGCGATATGCATTCTTTCTCTCGCACGAAGCGGGATACTGATAAGCTGATGGACTCCGGCATGTGTCCCTGGTGGACAGCCGAAGATTGGCGTTTCGCGAACTGGCGGCCGCTGGACAGCTTCACGCATTGGCTGGACTATCGCTTGTTTCCAGATTCGCCGCGGTTGATGCACGTTCACAACATCATGTGGTTCGCGGCTCTGGTGTTCCTGTTGGCAATACTATATCGGCAGTTGATGACGCCGGTATGGATGGCCGCTCTTGCTGCGTTTCTTTACACCATCGACGACAGCAACTACTTTCCCGCAATGTGGGTCGCCAACAGAAACCTGCTGCTTGCGCTGTTCTTCTCGGTTCTCACACTGCTGCTTCACCATAAATGGCGGGGTCACAATTCGCTCGCATCCGGTGTGGCCGCTCCATTCACGTTGCTGCTGTCACTGCTGTCGACCGAAGCTGGCATAGCCACTTTCGCGTACCTTTTTGCCTATGCCCTTTTCATCGAGCACGCGAGCAAGATCAGAAGGATCGCAAGCCTGGCTCCGAGCCTCATCGTAATAGTCGGCTGGCGAATCATCTATAACTTGCTCGGCTACGGCGCTCAGGGAAGCGGCTTTGTTATCGATCCCGGACGTGAACCTATGCGTTATGTGCAGGCTGTGCTTGAACGCGCGCCGGTCCTTCTTGCCGGCCAATGGGGTGCAACGCCCGCTGAAATGCTCGACGCATTGTCCGGCTACGCCGGAGCGTGGTATCTATTGATCGCGGTAGCATTCCTGGCCTTGCTCTTGACAGCTCTGATTCCGCTGCTGGGCGGCAACCGCATAGCCCTCTACTGGTTCTCAGGCATGCTGCTCTGCGTCCTGCCAATATGTGCGACGAGGGCGATGAACCGTAACCTGCTCTTCGTGGCGATCGGCGCCTTTGGACTGATGTCACAGTTTATCGCCGGGCTGTTCACCAAGCAAGACTGGACTCGGAGATCGCGCCTTTGGCGAGTCCTCGCGTGGATGCTTTGCGTCACGTTGATATTCATACACGTAGGTTTCACCGCCGTCTCCAGAGCCAAGGCGCCGAAGACAATGTCTTTCGTCTTCGACACTTTCTACTCGACTATCAAGGTTGATCCCTCGGTCGACCTGATGGACAAGACTCTGGTCGTGGTCAATGCGCCAAATCCTTTTCTGTTCATAGGTATGCCCGTGCTGAGGGCATACTGGAACGAGCCTCTGCCGGAGAGGACACGAGTCTTGGCGCCGGGTTTTGCGCCGTTGAAGATCACGCGCAACGGAGAGAAGACGCTGCTGGTCGAAGCCCAAACGGGAAACATCCTGTCGACGGACACATCCCGGAAAGACTTCGCACCGAACTTCGCCTACTTCTACAATCACTTCAACAGCCTTTTTCGCCCGGAAGATATGCCGTTCCAAATGGGTCACAAGACAGAATTGCGGGATATGTCGGCCGAGGTTATCGCCGTCGACAGCGACGGCCAGCCAACAAAGGTTCTGTTTGATTTTGCGGTTTCTTTGGACAACCCTGCCCTTGTCTGGTTCAAGTGGACCTGGAAGAAGAACGGTCTGGGCACCTACTCGATATTCGAAGTGCCGACAATAGGCCAAGTGTCCCGAACCCAAGGGCCTTTCGGCGATACTTGAATTCGACCACCGCCGATGGAAAGGTGAGTTCTACTGTTCACTCTGTTCAAAAAGTTCGCTCTGGCGGGCGGCCTTACTCTTCTTCTTGTGTGCTTTCACTCCCAAGTGCTCACAGGCCTGTTCTGTGACTTCCCTGCCGCGCTTGGTTCGGCGCACAAAACCTATCTGCAACAGGTAGGGCTCGACCACATCTTCCAGCGTGTCCCTTTCCTCGCCGAGCGTCGCGGCGATTGCCTCGATGCCGGCCGGGCCACCATCGTAGATATTGACTAACGCGCGCAAAAACGCCCTGTCCAGTTCATCCAGGCCCAATGCGTCAATCTGCTCCATCTTCAGCGAACTTTCGACAATTCCGGCGCTGAGGATTCCCGAACCTTTGACCTGCGCATAGTCACGGACGCGTTTGAGCAGCCGGTTTGCCACTCTCGGCGTGCCCCGGGAGCGGTCGGCGATCAGTTCCAGCGTTCCTTCCTCGCATTGCAGCTCCAACAGCTCTGCGGAGCGGGCCAGAATTTCTGTCAGTTCTTCGCTGCCGTAGAAGTCCAGATGATACAACATCCCGAACCGGCTGCGAAGCGGCGCGCTGAGCAGTCCGGCGCGCGTCGTGGCCCCGATCAAGGTGAAGCGCTTGAGCGGGAAGTTTATCGTCTTTGCGTGCAAGCCGCTGTCGACGGTGAAGTCCACCTTGAAATCTTCCATCGCGGGGTAAATAAACTCTTCGACCAGCGTGCTGAGCCGGTGGATTTCGTCGATAAACAGCACGTCGCCGGTGTCTACGTTGCTCAAGAGCCCCATCACATCACCGGCCTTCGCCAGGGCCGGGCCCGAGGAGCAGCGGATCTTCGCGGCCATTTCATTTGCCACGACATGAGCGAGAGTCGTCTTGCCGAGTCCGGGCGGACCGTAAAACAAAACATGCTCCAGCGGCTCGGACCTCTGCCTGGCCGCAGCGATAGCTATTCCAAGTTTCTCTTTGAGATTGCGCTGGCCTATACAGGCATCCAGGAATTTCGGCCGGAGCGAAACGTTGAAACTCTCCTCGGCGTCGTTCAAAGATTGCCCGCCTATTATTCTGCCTATAGCCATGGGTTCAAATCAAATATCAGAAATCAAAGATCAAAATTGCGGAGTCCCGGCAAGCCGGGACGACTTCCTCAATTTTGCATTCTACATTTTGACTTTTGCATTTCCCTTATACTTCCACTCCTTGTTTCAATCTGTAAACCAGCGGTACGAGCGCCTCGGCCGAGTCTATGTCCGGATGCTTACGGCAGGCCAGTTCAACCAATTCCATCGCTTCGGCTCTTTTCTCACCCCAGGCGATGAGAATCTCCAAAGCCTCGGTCTGGAACGGCCCAAATCCCGCACCCGTCGTCACTGCCCGCTCGGCCCCGGCGGCGAAGGCTTCCAGCTTGCCACGCAACTCGGCGATAATCTGCTGAGTCATTCTTCGCCCGACCGCCGGTAGTGACATTAGAGTCTTGTCATCAGCGTTCTCTATCGCCGCGGCGATAGTGGCTATGGGAATGCTCAACGAGCGCAGGCCCTTTTTTATCCCCATCCCTTTGACACTAGTATACTTTGTGAAAAAATCCCTCTCACCCGAATTGAGAAAGCCCACCATTCTCGGAACGAGATTGCCGCCGCCCGGCGTGCCCTCGTAATACTCCATCGTGCAAAGCATGATATCCGAGCCGACCTGACCAGAGAGCGCACTTACACAGTAGCTCGGCAACATCACCTCGTAGCCAACCGCCCCAACCTGAACCAGGCAGCAGTCGGTATCAAGCTTAACAAGTTTTCCCTCAATCCTGGCGATCATCTGTATAATCTGTGTAATCAGTGAAATCTGTGTCTAATAGTTCTTAATGAACGCCTTCGACGAATTCGCACAGCACATCGCCGCCGCGATGGCGTCGGCTACATCGTTCGGTTCGGGCAGCTCGGACAGACATAGAATCGTCTGGATCGTTCTCTGAATCTGTTCCTTGGACGCCCTGCCGTTGCCCGTAATCGATTTTTTTATGCGCGTCGCGCTAAAGCTTCTGACTTCAATCGCCGCCTCGGCACATTTTTGCAGTATAACACCTCTTGCATGTCCCATCAATATCGCCGTCCTGGGATGGGCATAATGCGAATACAATTCTTCGACTGCCACGACTTCTGGGGAAAAACTGCCAAGCAGCGACTCGGTATCTTCGGCAATCCTGTTCAATCTCTGCTCGAGGGCATCGTCACGCTCGGTGGCAATGACACCGGCCTCGATCAACTTCTCGGCGCCCCGCTCGGCTTGAAGACAAGCGTACCCGCAAACTTGCAACCCCGGATCGATACCGAGTATTCTCATTTCATTCTCCAGGTAGTCTTTTCCGGCGTGTCTTCAAGCACGATCCCCATTTCATCCAGATCGTCGCGAAGACCATCGGCCCGGGCGAAATCTCTGTCTTTGCGAGCCTGGTTCCGCTGCTCTATCAAAACGTCAACCAGCTTGCCGGTCACTGCGTCGCCGGCCCCACCAGTCTGCGCATACTCGTCTTTGACGACACCGAGAACGTCTCCGCCCAGCTTGCCGAACAAATCATCGACGGCGCCGAGAGTCCCGGCCGTCGTGTTGCTGTCCTGGAGCAGCGTGTTCGCCAGACGAGCCAACTCAAAGACAACCGACAAAGCAACCGACGTGTTTAAATCGTCGTTCATCGCCTCTTCGAACCTGCCCTTGAGCTGCTCGAGCTGTTCGGCGACTTCGCCATCGAGATCGCCTTCGGCCGCCTGGGGGGTCATTTTTCGCACGCCCTTGACCACGTCGGCTATCTTTCCATAACCGCTCAGGGCTGCGAACAGCGCCGCATCCGAAAAATCCAGCGGGCTTCTGTAATGGCTGTTCAAAATCAATTGCCTCACTGCCAAAGGCTCGTAGCTCCTGGTCAATCTCTCATGCGCTCCGGAGAAGGCCTGTTTGAGCGTAATGAAATTGTTCAGGCTCTTGCCCATTTTCTGACTGTCGACGGTGACCATGTTGTTGTGCAGCCAGTAGCGAACGAACTGCACGCCGTTGGCCGCCTCGGACTGGGCGATTTCACATTCGTGATGAGGAAACTGGTTCTCCAGACCGCCGCCGTGGATATCGATGGTAGCACCAAGATACTTCATACTCATCGCCGAGCATTCCAGGTGCCAGCCGGGGTAGCCCATCCCCCAGGGACTGGGCCACTGCATGATATGATTGGGCTCGGCCTTCTTCCAGAGAGCAAAATCAACGGGATTTTTCTTATCCGGGGAAACCTCCACGCGGACGCCCGCCTGCATTTCCTCGACATTTCTGCCCGAGAGTTTGCCATACTCGGCGAACTTTGAAACATCGAAATACACCGAGCCGTTGACCTCATAGGCGTATTCGGTTTCCACGAGCGTTTTTACCAGCTCTATCTGTTCGATTATATGGCCGCTCGCGCGCGGGCTTATGTCGGGCCTGACACAATTCAACCGGTCCATGTCCTGGAAGAAACTGCGAGTGTATATCTCGGCCAGCGCCATCGGATGCGTCTTCTCTTTCTTCGCCTCCTTGGCGATCTTATCCTCGCCCTCGTCCGCGTCGTCGGTCAGGTGCCCCACGTCGGTGATATTCTGCACGTAAGTGACGGCGTATCCGAGATAGCGCAAATATCTGACAAGAATGTCGAAGCTGACGTAGCTCTTCGCATGCCCCAGATGCGCGTGCCCGTAGACGGTGGGCCCGCAAACGTACACACCGGCCCTGCCCTTTTCCAAAGGCACGAATTCCTCTTTTCTTCTCGTCAGACTATTATGAAGCTGCAATCCCATTTACAAATATCCTTCCATCAACTATTTTCTATTGACTATTGTTTTGGAACGCGTGCCTTTCAATGGCATGTTCATCAGTTCAATAGTCAATATTCAATCGTCAATAGCAAATCACAATGTTCTTCGCCGTTTCTTTCTCAAGAGCACCGTCGCCGTTGCGGCCATTGCCTCGCCGGATCCTATCTCGCCGAGTCCTTCGTTGGTTTTAGCCTTGATGTTTACCGCAGTAAAATCAATGTCCAAGAGCCCTGCGACAGCCCTTTGCATTTGCCCTTTGACGGGCGCCAGCTTGGGCTCTTCGGCGTGTATGATCAAATCGACATTGACCACCTGCCACTGCTTTTCTTCGATCTGCTCTCTTATGATAAGCAAGAGTTCCTTGCTGTCGGCATCCTTCCACTTCGGATCGGTATCGGGAAACCATGTCCCTATGTCGCCCATCCCGGCGGCCCCGAGCACGGCGTCGATGACGGCATGCAGACCGACGTCGCCGTCACTGTGACCGGTCAGCCCGGCCGGGTATGGCACATAAACACCGCAGAGCATCAGCCGTCTGCCCTCAACCACTCGGTGAATATCGGTGCCGATGCCTGTTCGATAATCGCCCTTCGGCTCTTCGATCACAGTATCCCCTTCGTGCTCGGCACATCCGTGCCGAGGACTTTGACAGCCGCGGCCAGCGCTTTACCGAGCCCCTTGAAAATTCCCTCGGCTATGTGGTGACTGTTTGTGCCGTACGGAACATTTATATGAAGATTGAACTTCCCGCTATTCGAGAAGCTGCGCAGCATCTCCTCGATACACTCGACGTCGAAGTCGCCGATCTTGGCCGTTCGGTATTCGACGTTGTACACACAAATGGATCTGCCCGACAAATCCACCGAGACACTCGCCAGCGCGTCCTCCATTGGCACGGAACTATGGCCGTATCTGGCAATTCCCTTTTTATTGCCGAGGGCTTTGAGCAGACATTCGCCCAGGCATATTGCGATATCCTCAACGGTATGGTGGGCATCGACTTGAAGATCGCCTTTGGCCTTGACTATAAGGTCGATCCCGCTGTGCTTGCTCAGGTGTGTGAGCATGTGGTCCAGAAAACCGACACCGCTGTCAATGTCATACTTGCCGACACCGTCAAGATTAAGCTCGACAGTCACGTCGGTTTCCTTTGTCTGCCTGTGAATTTGGGCCACTCTATTGTCCATAGGAATCCTCGTTCGTATCAGTGCCATTGCAGCGAATCTGTCATGGCAGGATTTCTTTCAAAGCCAGAATGAGTTCTTCGTTTTGTTCGGCCGTGCCCACCGTTATTCTCAGTTTATCGGCCAGAGAGGGCAGGTCAAAATACCTGACAAAAATATTCCGCCGGACCAATTTGTCAAAAATCTCTCTTGCCGGGCAGTTCCCGGTCTCGGCGAGAACAAAATTCGCGTGGCTTGCCGGCACTTTGAACTTCAAATCGCGCAGTTGCCCAATCAGCGACTCACGGACCCTCTTCACCTCTTCGGTCTTCTGCCTGAAATAGTCCTGATCCTTGATCGCCGCCGTTGCCAGCGCGATAGCGACGGCGTCCACGTTGTAGGAATCCTTGACCTTCATTAGACCGGCGATCAGACCGGGCCGGGCGATCGCGTAACCGAACCGTATTGCCGCCAGAGAATACCCTTTGCTCATTGATCGAAGCACGATCACGTTATCAAAGTCTTTTACCAGAGCTGCACAATTCTCATCGGCAAAATCAGCGTACGCCTCGTCAATCAAAAGCACACCGGCCAGTTCATCGGCCAACGAAGCCAGCTCTCCAACGCTAATAAAGCTGCCGCTCGGAGCATTCGGGTTGCAGACGATCGTCAGAGCGGCCTCGGTTTTCGCGAGTTTGGTGGGCAGATTGAATTCGCTGTCGAACGGAATTTCGATCGCGCCGGCGTCCTGCAGCCTGGCCAGCACCGGATAGAGCGAATACGTCGGAACAGGATACGCAACGGGACGATTCCCATCACAGAACGCGCGAAAAGCGATGGTCAGCAGATCGTCTCCGCCGTTGCAGCACATAATGTTCTCGGCTCCCAATCCATTGACCTGGGCCGCCGCCTGGCGAAATTCATCTCCGACAGGGTCAGGATACCGCCGAAGCTGCTCGGCGCTTATCCGGCTCAGCACCTTGAGTACCTCCGGCGAGGGCGGATACGGATTCTCGTTGGTGTTCAGCTTTATGACATCGCTCTGCTTAGGCTGAAAACCCGGCTCGTAGCCGGTTAACTTCTCGATATTATCCCGAAAATAACTCATTGTCTCGATCCTCGATTCTGGATTCTCGATTCCCGTCGAGTATCTAAAATCGAAAAAGATTATACGGACATTAGCCTAGGAGCGAAAGATAAGATTTCGCGATATCGGCCGAAATGACCAACTGAACTCGATATTCTCCGACACCGAATGCTGGCCGCGGCAGCCGGTACGCAATAATCAGTACGCACTCCCTTGGGGACACCTGCCGGTGGATGCACGGCGAGTCACTTCTGGCAGTAATCTAACAGGCGGGCAATCACACTCCGAAGATCTTTGCGATGGACGATCATGTCAACAAAGCCATGCTCCAGCATGAATTCGGCCGTCTGGAATCCTTCGGGCAGCTCGATCTTTATCGTCTCGGCAATCGTGCGTGGACCGGCGAAACCGATCAACGCCCCGGGCTCGGCTATCAGACAATCGCCCAGCATTGCGAAACTCGCCGTCACGCCACCGGTCGTCGGGTCGGCAAGGACGCAAATATAGAGCCCGCCGGTGTCGTCGAACCTCGCCAACGCCGCGGAAGTCTTGGCCATCTGCCCCAGCGAGACTACGCCCTCGTGCATTCTCGCTCCGCCCGAGCAGCTAACAACCACCAAGGGTAGCTTCTCGGCCATCGCCTTGTCGACGGCGGCGCAGAGTTTCTCGCCGACGACCGACCCCATTGAACCCATCAGGAAGTTCGGCTCCATAACGGCAAGCATGGCGCCTCTGCCCTTGATAAACGCCTTGCCGATCATCATCGCCTCGTTAACACCGGATTTCTTCTCGTCGGCCTTTATGCGCTGTTTGTATGTTGTATCCCTGAACTTGAAACTCAGAGGGTCGTCGGTAGTAAGATCGCCGAGCATCTGCTGAAACGAGCCTTCATCGACAAGATACTCGATTCGAGTGGCCGCCGGGATTCTAAAGTGATGATCGCACTCGGGGCAAACGTTGAGGCTCTTCTCGACGGTGCTCTTGTAGAGCATGTGCTCGCAGCCCGGGCACCGCAGCCAGAGTCCCTCTGGCATGTCTTTTCGCGGCTTTAGTG
>CAZLTY010000002.1:0-64590 GCA_964562575.1 uncultured Pirellulales bacterium | reverse complement strand
ATTTGAATTTCGGTCATTCGATATTGTTTAGGATTTAGACATTAGGATTTAGTATTTTGGCACGTTTCAATTTTAGCTGTGAACCGTGAACCCGGAGCCTTGAACCAAGCGCTATTCTTAGACGGCTTGTTATTCTTTTGGGGGTGGGGTATAATTCTGGGGTAGTTTCTTGGGCCCTGGGTATTGTGGTTGGGGCGGTTTACTGTCTTTTTGTTTTGGAAAAGAGGCGATTCTATGGGACTAATAAAAGGTAAAGGCTTAAGTCGGCGCAGTTTTCTGCGCGGCGCCGGTGGGATGATCGCGCTGCCGACAATTATATCGGCTACGGCGCTGGGGGCCCAAGGCAGGCCCGCGGCCAGTGAGCGGATTGTCATGGGGACTATCGGATTCGGCGGACGCGCCAGTGGGGTCATGCCCGCGTTTATGCGCGAGGACGATGTGCAGATGGTCGCGATTTGTGACGTCAAAGGCAATCGCCGCAAACTCGCCCGCCAAACAGTCAACCGGCACTACGGAAATGCCGACTGCGACGCCTATATAGACCTGCGGGAGCTGCTGGCGCGAGACGATATCGACGCCGTATTGATCGCTACCGGCGATTACTGGCATTCGGCCGCGGCTTGTCTGACGGCTCGGGCTGGCAAGGACATGTACTGCGAAAAGCCGATGAGCGTGACAATCACCGAAGGCCGCGCGGTGGCCGAGACGATGAAACGGTATCGCAGAATCTTCCAGTGCGGAACACAGCGGCGAAACGTCAGCCAGTTCATGTTTGCAGCGAATCTCGTACACAAGGGCTTGCTGGGCGAGTTGAAGGTCGTTCATGCCGAGAAGGCGCCGAAATGGCACGATACATACGAGACTATTCTGCCTGCGGAACCCGAACCGCCGCGCGATGTCCTGGACTGGGACTTGTGGCTCGGGCCGGCGGCGTGGAGGCCTTACAATTCCAAGTATCCGTCACGACAATTCTGGGGCGGTCATCTGGATTTTGCCGGCGGATCGTATACCGAGTGGGGAAGCCACACGGTCGATCTCTGTCAGTGGGCGGCGAAGAAAGACGATACGTCGCCCGTGGAATATCATCTGGTCGATCAGGACGTGGAAGCGTATTACGAGGACGGGCTCAAGCTGATCCTGCGGGGCGACATCGGGCGCGGCTCGTGCGCCGTACGTTTCGAAGGGACCGAGGGCTGGATAGAGGTGGACGATTCGGGGCATATCGAGGTCGAGCCGCTGTCACTGCAGTCCAAACGCAAGCTGGGCAAGGGCTATCCCGTCGACGACCATGTGAGGGACTTTCTCAACAGCTTCAAGTCGCGAAGACAGCCGGCGGCCCCTGCAGAGGGAGCGCATCGCTCGATAACCGCCTGTCATGCCGCCAATATCTGTCGGCGCCTGGGCAGGACTGTTAGATGGGATCCGGTGGCCGAAGAGTTCATCGGTGACGAACAGGCCAATCGCCTGGCCTCGAGGGCTTATCGTCAGCCGTGGAGGCTGTAATGGATCTTCTGAGAAAGAGTAGGCAAAGCGCCACTGGCAGGACAAGGAGTAATCAAATGAATCACAACCGGTTGATTTTCGGTTTACTGATATTGGGTTGTATTGTTGCGACGAGCGCATCGTGGGCGGATACCGGGACGGTCGATACCGAGATAGCAGCTGCGGCCAAGGCTTCTCCGGCGGGAGTGAAAGAACTCGAGCGGCGCGCGATAGCGACGATAAAGAGCGGCGCGACAAGAATGGAAAAGGATCATGCGTGCCGAATACTGCGCGTCATCGGGACAAGAGACTCCATCGATGCACTGGGAGTCTTGCTGGCCGATGAAGAGCTTTCGCACATCGCTCGCTACGCGCTCGAATCTATGCGCTACCCCGAGGCGGACAAGGCTCTGCGCGATGCACTGGGCAAGACCCGGGGTCGGGTGAAAGTTGGGATTATCAATTCGCTTGCTATGCGGGAAGATGGACGAAACGTCGATATCTTAGCGACATTGCTCAAAGACACCGACGCCGAGGTTGCAGGTTCCGCTGCATGGGCGCTGGGCCGGATCGCGTCACCGCAAGCGGTGAGTGGACTTTCCAAATGCTACAAGAACGCTCGAGGGACACTACGAGGCGCGGCCGCCGACGGATTGCTCAATGCCGCCGCCCGGTTGCTCGCCAAAGGAAGTCTGCCCGAAGCGCTTGCGATTTACAGGCAGCTCGAGACAGCAGACGCTCCGGAACACGTTCGCATGGGTGCGTTCGCAGGCACGATCGAGGCCCAGCCCGACAAGGCAGAGAGCATGCTCATCGAAGCGGCAGCGAGCGACGACTGGAAGATCAGGGGCATGGCAATCGACATGATTGTCGCTCTCGACGGCGAAGGCGTTACCGAAAGGTTCTCGGCGAACCTTGAAAAACTGAACGCCGAAACACAGGTGCTGATGCTCGGCGCATTGGTCGCAAGGGGAGAAAAGGATGCGCTGAGACCGGTGATAACAGAAGCTGCATCAAATTCGAATGCCCAGATGCGCACGCTGGCGATCAAATCGCTGGGCGATATTGGCGATACAAGTTCAGTGCCGGTACTGGTCAACGTAATGGAAAGCGGCAGGAGCAATGAAGACAAGAGTCTGTCGGCGTCGAGTCTGAGGCGGCTGATAGGAAAGAGCATCAACGGTCAAATCGTCAGATGCATGAAGACAAGCAGCACCGAAGGCAGGGCCAAGTTGATTGAGATTCTACAGGATCGCGACGCCACAGAAGCGGTCGACGATTTGTTAGTTGCAGCCTCGGACAGAGATAGCGACGTTCGCAGGGCCGCTTTCAAGGCGCTTGGTGACTTGGCCGGGCCCAAAGATCAGAAAGCCCTCATCAAATTGCTGGTTAACCTCAAGGCAGATGCAGGGCGCGCCGAAGCCGAACGGGCGGTC
This sequence comes from uncultured Pirellulales bacterium, assembly GCA_964562575.1. Lineage (GTDB taxonomy): Bacteria > Planctomycetota > Phycisphaerae > Sedimentisphaerales > Anaerobacaceae > SG8-4. The sequence continues at coordinate 61,672 of CAZLTY010000002.1, read as the reverse complement.
ATATCAGTCTCCCGCAATCTCGACGAAGCGGCCGGCGCCGAGCCGATAATGGTAGCGATGGATTCGACAACAGCAACGAAGTGTTCTTTGCTGCGCGTGCTCGGCGGCATCGGCAATGCAACGGGATTTGCGGCAGTACGCCAGGGGCTTAAAGACCGCAATCCCGAGGTTCGCGATACCGCGGTGCGGACGCTTGCGGACTGGCCGGATGCCTCGACAGCGCGCACTCTGCTGGAGGTCTTCCAGACAACCTCGAACCCAACGCATAGGATCATAGCGCTTCGCGGCTGTGTTCGGCAACTGTCTATGGGTACGCTCGCACCGGAAGAGATGCTCGGTATATGCAGCGAGCTAATGAAAGGTTCCGATCGGCCCCAGGAGAAGAAGATGGTTCTGGCTGCTCTGGCAAAGTCGCCAGAGCCCGGAGCGATAGAGATTGTCGAGCCCCTACTATCCGACAACGACATAAGGGCCGAGGCCGAACTGTCGATGCTTGGCGTCATACGTAACATGACCGGACCGATGCCGGATGAGGCCAAAGCGGCAGCCCAGACTTTGCGCAATAAATCCAAGAATGAGACTATAAAGAAGGAGGCGGCGGCGGTTATCAGGCTGGTCGATAAATTCGAGGATTATATCATGGCCTGGCAGGTTTCCGGCCCGTACTCGAAGCCTTTCGCCGATACGTTCGCAACCGCATTTGGCCCTGAAGAAGCCGGCGCCGAAGATGTGTCGTGGAAGACACTTGAAATCCGCAAGACCGGCAACCGGCCCTGGATGTTCGACCTGCGAGCGGCTATCGGGGGCCAGCGCAAGGCGGGCTATGCCCGCACCTGGGTGCACTGCAACGCCGAACAGGCGGCAAGGCTCGATTTCGGTACCGATGACGGCAATAAGGTATGGCTAAACGGCAAGCTGGTTCACGCAGACGCCGCGGGCGGTGCGGCGACGCCGGGTGAGCATAAGGTGCCCGTGATCCTGCAAAAAGGTTGGAATGCTCTTTTGCTGAAGGTTACACAGGATACGGGGACATGGCAGTTTTGTTTCGCCATTCGAAAACCGGACGGCGGCAGACTCGAAGGATTGGGTATCCGGGCAAGCGAACCGATTGACGGAAACGTTCATTAACAGGAGACACATTGTATGGAACTCGAAGGCAAGGTCGCAGTCATAACCGGTGCGTCGAGCGGCATTGGTGACGGTGTCGCGCGAGAATTGGCCAGGGCCGGTATGAAGCTGGTGCTCACGTCCCGTCGCAAGAAGTTGCTCGATAAGCTCGACGCGCAGCTCGATACCGAGACGGCTGTCATAGCCGGTGACATTACCGATGAGTCGCTGCCGCAGAGACTGATCGACACGGCGGTGAAGAAGTTCGGCTCGTGTGACGTCGTGTTTAACAACGCCGGCGTGATGATTGTTGGCAGCGCAGAAGATATCGACCTTGAAGCGGTGTGCCGGATGGTACGCGTCAATGTAGAGGCCGTGTACCGCCTGGCGATCGTCGCGATGCGGCATCTGGTAAGTGCGGGCGGCGGCTATCTGATCAATACCTCGAGCATCCTCGGTACGAAGGTGCGCCAGACAACCGGCGCTTACGCCGGCACGAAGTACGCCGTCGAGGCGCTGACCGAAGATCTGCGTATGCAGGCGGCCGGCACGGGTGTGCGCGTCTGCGCCCTCGAGCCGGGACTTGTCGAAACACACCTTCAGGATCATTTCCCAGTTCACCCCAAGGATATGCTCGACATCGAGGCCCTTGTTCAGCCGGCGGACATCGGCCGGGCGATCCGCTTTATGCTCGAGGAGCCCGACCACGTGGCGATCCCGCGCATTCTTGTGATGCCCACCGACCAGGGAATGTAGCAGCGTTCTCGCCGTTGTTACCACACAAATAGAATTCTGGTGAGAAGCCACGTCGCCGCAACCAGGGCAAAGCACGCCAGGGTAGTCCTGGCAAGCCCGGGGAAGTACCACTCGAAACCGGGTTCTTTTCGCAACTCGATGGTGCTGGTGGCGCCGAAGACCTTGTCCCTGCAATCTCTCGCGTACAGTCTGTCGATCACATCGACATTCAACTTCTCCGACCCCTCCGGCACCAGGCCCGCATCGATCATAGCGGGCAGGCAGATTCCCGCATCGACAAGCCGTTGTTCGGCTCCGACCGGCGTGTTCATTATGACGTAGAAGCGTTTTATCTTTACAATGTTGTCCGCCTTGCCCAACAGACAACCTGCAATCATGCCGAGCAGCGATGTGCCTGTGGAGAGAACAACGTACAGCACGACTGCGAAGTAGAGCATGACTATCGCAAAATCGAGCCAATGAATGCCAAGCACCATGATCGGTTCTCCGGTGCTAGCAACAGGATTCTAACGATTTTCTCGCAAACTTCAACAAAGCGCAGCAAGTCATCCTTCGTCAGGCCTGGCGGACCGGAATTATGCAATTTGTGATTCTTGACTCTTTTTGGATTTGCTTTCTATTTCTTCTTGCGTCTCTTTCGAGGGCGGGATTGAATCGCTTTGAGATACTTCTGGCTTTTTCTCAGCCCCAGTTGGAGTGCCTTGGTTTTAATCGAGCCTTCGGACCGTTTGAATCGCCTGGCCAGCTCGTCGGTCGTCATGTCCGGATAGAGTTTAGCCAGCAGCTTCAGATCGTCCTCGGTCCAGTAGCGGTAGACATCTGTCTTCATCCCCATATCATATGCTTTTTGTCTCACCGCGGTCAGAGGCCTGTTGAGCCGCTCGGCAATCATCTTAATGTTGCCCAGCGGATACAGTTTCTTCAGTAGTTTAATATCATCCGGCGTCCATGACCATGGACCTTTGATCAGCTTATTTCCTGCTTCTTTTGCCATTACAAAACCTGAATCATTAGCCAACTTCCAAGCTCGTCCAAAATAAAGATCAGCTTGGCTGTAAAGTTCCAAACGCAACTACGCCTTCTCCTGATTTAGCCATATCACACAATGACGGCAATTATGGAGAATTCTTGTTTGGCTGTCAAGTCAATTTGCAAGATTCTTCCGCAGACGTTCACGCCGGCACCGGCGCGAGATTCTCGAATCGGGCTATCTGTGGGTCGAAAGTTGGCTTGACTGCGCCGGTTCGAGTATTATCGAACCTAAACGGCCGCCTCGCCTGCAGACGATTGCGGGATTTCCCGCAGTGGCATACGTCTGTTGCTCTCAGAGGTGTCTGCCTCTTTGTTTTCTTTCTGCAAATCGCCCTTTATGGGCCGGATTCCCACATCGTAAAAAAAAACCGCATTTTTCGAATTTGGCCGTCTACATTTGGCCCTTGGCAAACGCCATATATTATAAAAGAGCTGAGTTCTTCAAGGTTATCGACCGCCGCAACGGACTATTCGGTGTCTGTAGCGTTTATAAGGAGTTATCCATGCTGCAATATGAACAGACCACAGAGAGCCTTATGAAACTGATCTGGCTGGCCATCGAGCCGGACATTCAGGATCTTGTTGACCGCGAACTGCGGAGTTTCAGCAGGATCCCGGAGTATCATCAGCAGGCCTCAGAGTTGATTCGTCTGCGAGGCCAACGCCGTGCCACCAGCGACAGAACGTCCAAGAACTGACAGGCTGTGATTGATTGGCGATTTTCGATTGTTGGCTGCCAAGATACTTGAGACAAAGGTGGAGAAATGGGCGATATAGGCGATCGATTTCAGCAGCAAACCAAATATGGTCCGGGGAAAATGCCAGGCCACCAACTCAACTGGGAAGCCAAACCCCAATTGTACAAGGAGTACGCCGAGGCGACGAAGATTGAGCTTCCGTCATTTCAGCCCGCTCAGGCGATGAGTCTGGACCAGACGCTCAGACAGAGAAAGAGCGTTCGCGATTTCCAGGGCAAGCCGATCAGCAAAGGCCAACTCGCATATCTGCTCTGGGCCACCACCGGTATTCAGCGTATCGAGGACGGATACGAGTTTCGCACGGCCCCGTCAGCCGGGGCTCTGTACCCTATAGAGACCTATCTGGTGATCAATAATGTAAATGGAGTCGAAGCCGGCATCTACCATTACTCTATCCGATCTCATCAGCTCGAACAGTTAAGACGGGGGGACTTTCGTCGACAGATCGCCGCAGCGGCTCTGGACCAGGCAATGTGTGCGACGGCCTCGGTGGTCTTTGTATGGTCGGCGGTATTTGAACGCTGCAAATGGAAGTATGGCCAGAGGGCTTACAGGTATATCTATCTCGACGCCGGCCATATCGCCGAGAACCTCGCTCTGGCGGCTGCGAGCCTCAATCGCGGTAGCTGCGAGATTGGGGCCCTGTACGACGAGAAGGCAAACGCGATCGTAGGTGTCGACGGAATCGCCGAGAGCGTCATTTGCATGGCCGTGGTTGGAACCCCCGCATGACGACACGAACATTGTCCGAAAAAAACCTTGCTTTTCGTTGCCGATCAAGTACACTTCAGGCGTCAAGAGTGACGATCAAATGTAGCTTAGGGAAGACTTTAGAAAGGCAGCAGGTCAAGGACGATATGTCAGCAAGAAATCCAAAAGCAGTCGTAATCGGCGGCACGTATGTTGATATGGCGATACGTTGCGGCCAGATCCCATCACCGGGCCAGAGCGTCCCCGGCTCAGCTCTTTCTTACACCGCCGCCGGTCCGGGGCCGAACCAGGCCGTCGAGGCCGCTCTATGCGGCTGCGATGTCCATCTCATAAGCAAGGTCGGGGGCGATCCGTTTGCGCACATGATCAGAGAGAGTCTGGCCGAGTTCGATGTCAATGCCGAGCACGTCTCTACCGCAGAGGCCAAGAACACAGGCGTGCTTGTGACACTGGTCAACGCCGAAGGCGAAAATGCCGACTGTTTCTGCGCCGGCGCCAACAGCGCCCTGCAGCCTTTGGACATAACCGCTGCCGAACACGTTATCTCAGAAGCCGACGTCTGTTTGATACACGGGCGATTGCCACAGGAGGCAATCGTCAGTGCCCTTCGATGCGCAGAGTTGTACGGCGTAAAAGTCATCCTCAATCCCGCAAAACCGCTGGAGCAGCCGAGCCAGAAATCGTGCGATCTTCCCATCGATTATTTTTCGGCCGATCTTCTGATCCCGAATTTGTACGAAGCCGCCGACATGACCGAGCAGTCCGGGGCCAACATTCGGACCGCCAAGCTGATTGGCTCGGACCTGGTCGCTCGCGGCGTGAACTATGTGGTCATAACGATGGGCAAACGCGGGTGCATGGTCGTTGACAGAAACAACGCCGACCATGTGCCGGCTTTCGAGATCGAGCCTGTAGACAACACAGGAAGGGGCGACGCCTTCGCGGGAGCACTAGCGGCCTATTACGCCGTCAAGCACGATGTTAAAGGAGCGGTCCAGTTCGCCTCGGCGGCGGGGGCCCTGGCCTGCACAAAGTTCGGTTCGATCGAGGCGCTGCCGGCAAAGGCCGACATAATCGAATTGCTGCAAAAAGCGGCTACGGAATAGCCAACCGGCCTAGGAGTGTGTCGGAGAATTCCGTCGTCGGGTGCGAGATCGAGCCATTTTTTCGGCTGGCAAAGACGGCGAAGCAGGCGATGTTGGTTTTATCGTCGATACAGCCGGATGCAGCCAGGCGGAAAAAGGGCCGCTCGAAGCCAGATCGAGTTCTCCGACAGGCTCCTAAGGAGTGGAATAACGCCTGGGGTCCTCGGGCCTTGGCTTTACCAACAGATACTGAGGGCTTGGCAGTGCGCGCAGCTTCAGGTTCTTGGTCTTCCAGTTGATGACGACTTTGCCCCCGTATATGCCCACAAGAGTCACTTCGGTCGGCTCGACCGGCAAGGTCACCGTGTGCTTTTCGGCCGTAGTCCAGAAAGCTATCGCTTCCCTTTCGCCCTTGGTCAGCCTGAAGGCGAAGTCGCTTTCATTGCCGAGATCGAGTCGCCTATCAAGAGCATAGCCGGCGAGGGTAGAGGTCAGGACTTTGGCGGCAAGATAAGCCGCTTTTGGATTGCAGTCATGCCTGACCGTTCCGAACTGATGCTCTCTTTCGTTGGGATCGGCGCCGTCGTCTTTCCAATCGTACCATATACTGATGTCGATACCCTGATGAAGGTTGGTCAGGAACATCCGTGCGAGATACTCTGCCTGCTGCTGCTCGGAAAGACGCGTCTGATCCCAATTGAGATTCGAGTATCCCCACTCGCCTGATATTATGGGTACCTGCTTTTCCCCTGGCATATAACGCTCAACGAGCCGGCGAAGTTCAGTGTAGTCGGCGACAACCGTCTCCGGAGGTTGTGAGCGGTAGGGATGGACACTCAGAACATCAATCCACTCCAACAACCCTCTCTGGAAACAATCCTCAAGCCACTCGAACGGTATTTGCGATGTTGCCCCAGCGACAATCAGGCCGTCTGGATCGGCTTTCTTTATACGCGGAGCGGTCATTTCTACAAGCTTGCAGTAATCTTCGGCGCCGGGCTGAGAATCCCAGAAGTGCTTTATGTTCGGCTCATTCCATATTTCCCACAGGACTCCTCTGCCTGCGTAGCGTTCGGCGGCAGCCTCGGCAAAATGTGCAAAGGCCTCGCGCCCGGCCTGCGTGCGAACGGACCTGCCCTTCTCGTACAGGGTGTTGCCGTAGTCAAGGATATAAAGAATGCGTATGCCCCTTTTGGAGCACCCTTCGGTCAGACTGTCGTAACCGAGACTTTCGAAATCGTATATACCCCTGTCTCGCTCGATCATGGCCCACGTCAGATCCATTCTGATCAATTTGAATCCCGCTTCGGCGATCATGTCCAGATCGCGCGGCTGGCCCCTGAAATGTATGTTAACACCAAAGCCGTTGGGCAGAGCAGGGCCGGGCAACAATCCCGCAGTTGCCGGGGCATAGGCAGTGACACTCGCGCTCGGCAGCGCCATGGCAACTAAAACGAAAAGGATTCTGACAGTCTTATTCATCTTCTACCTTTCCTTCATTGTTTAGTCATCTCAACTCCTGCAGAATACCGAAATGGCGACGAGGCGACACTGTAGCCTAATCACGGAGAGTTGTCAAACAGGAAATTCTTTTCTGGCGGCACCGGCAGGCATCTATCCGGGCCGGGGAGATTCCGGGCCGCAACGACGGTCAAGTATTGCTGAGAGAAGCCCGATTTTCCCCTCAAAACATGTAGGTACCTGAAGACAAGAACAAAAGAATCGAAAAATCTCTTATTGCATGTTGTCACTACACTTACGGAAAGACCGCTGTCTACAATTTTGTAGATTGTCGCTCAAAACATGTATGCAGCTCCAATTACAGAAGGCCGTATTTGGCGAGCAGGCGGGCGGCAGAAATTGATTTGTTCGAGAAACACAGTCCAGGCATGGGATTTGCGCTTGATATCTTCCGAGGCTCGCAACCGCAAAGCGAGTTTGTCGAGCAGCTTGTGGACGCAGCAGCGCTGCTCGCCGGGTGGTCGCGGTGCTGGAGATTACCTCCGCCAACGCCCGGCAGAGACCGAAAGCATCTATCGAGGAGTTCGCAGGTGATGCAGAGACGCCCAACTTTGCGCGCAGGCTAAGGAGCCGCGCACAAATAACTGATCCATTTCTCATCTCATCTTCACGCCATCTTCAGTCGCTTCTCAATCGCGAAATCCGCGACGTAGAATAGCTACGCCTGTGGTTTCGCTCAATCGGGCGCGACTGAATCTGACGCAAATCTGAGCGATAAATGAAGCACTTATTTGTGCGCGGCTCCTAAGTCGGAGACTATGGGGTATAGGCGCAAAAAAAAAGGCCGTAAGCGTCATCATGCTTAGGGCCCAATTTGGTTCGCATAATAGTGTGTTTAAAGTAAGAGTTTTGTTTTTTATAAGTGTCAGCCAAACCAAGGCGGCGGTCTGATCTGCGCAGGAGAATGTAGCTGTCTCTGCAGGCCGCCATGCTGGCGCGGTTGCGTCACGGATCCGGACGCCAACTCGTTTTTGATCCAGCAAGCCGATACGGCAAGAACCAGCCACATGAACTCGATTGCGTATTTACATATTACCATATTGTCGCCCCCAAATGTTCATCTACCCTATGCTGTCGGTCTGAGCTTGCTTTCTTCGTCAGTCAAATTACGGCCTTCTCGCAAGACCCGTCAATGGCTGGCCGGCCGGAAAGGCCGATACCAGTATGAAAAATAAGACACGTTCGATTGGCTTTGGCCGGAGCTTTTGAGCATAGTCTGAATCCCAGCATTCTTGATATCAACAGGAAGCTCTTTTGCGGACGTGCCTCAGACGGCAAAATTTAGAACTTAGAATTGTAAATTCTAAATTCTATTTTGTTCTCTCGAGCAGGGCCGTGGCTAATTGTCGCAGGGTGTCGGCCTTGCTGCCGAACGGCTCAAGGGCATCCATTGCGGCGCTAGTCAGTTTATGGCGAATTTCCTTCGCCCGGTCCATCCCGACAACAGCAGGATATGTGCACTTGGCGGCTCGAAGATCCTTTCCCGCAGTCTTGCCCAACTGCTCGCTCGATGCGGTCTCGTCGAGAATGTCGTCGGCTATCTGGAAAGCCAGGCCGATGTTCAAGCCATACTCGCACAGACTGTCGAGTTGCTGCTGTGACGCTCTGCCGCAGATGGCCCCCATCGCAGCGGCACACCGGAACATCTTTGCCGTCTTGTTGATGTGAATATACTCCAGCGTCTCTTCGGTGCCGGCAGTCTGCTCGGCCTTGAGGTCCGCCATTTGACCTGCGATCATGCCATCGGCGCCGGCGTCCTTGGCCAGCCGGCCGATCAGCTTGACTGCGGTGGCCGGCTTGTCGATCCGGGTAGCCAGGGTTTCAAACGCCAGCGTTAAGAGAGCATCGCCGGTGAGAATAGCCGTCGCTTCATCGAAGGCCTTGTGACACGTGGGCAAACCACGCCGCATATCGTCATCATCCATCGCCGGCAGATCATCGTGAACTAGCGAGTATGTGTGCACCATTTCTATCGCCATCGAGGCAATCTCAGCGTCGCGGTTGGGCCGGCCGCTTACAAGCTCGCAGCACCAGATCACCAGCGCCGAGCGCACATGTTTGCCGGGCGCCCCGAGTGTATACTTTAGCGCCGCCTTCAAGTCGCTGTTGGTCCGCTGATCGGCCAGCAGTTTCTCGAGAGCATCGCTCACCAACCGCGACTGTGTGCGCAACCGGCTGGTGAAGTCCATTGTTGAATTACGATCTGCCATACTCACCGTTACACCATTGCTATTGACAACCGATTGTCCATTGCCGATCATTGGAGCATGATAGACGATGAGCGCCAGACAGTAAACGCAAAAATGGTTCTGATTCTAGGTGTCACCGCCTCCGGAAAAGGGCGACTGGGCTTCGAGCTGGCCCGGAGCATAGGCGCCGAGATCATCAGCATCGACTCGATGAAGGTCTATCGTCGGATGGATATCGGCACCGCGAAGCCGCCAAGAGAGGCTCGCGAGCGTGTGAAATATCATTTGGTCGATGTGGTTGAGCCCAGCGATTCTTTCAGCGTCGCGGCCTTCTTTGAGACCGCCTCGGGGGCGATAGAGCAGATAGAGAACTCCAAGAAAAACATTGTCGCCATCGGCGGAACCGCTCTGTACATAAAGACACTGCTTTACGGCCTGTTCGAAGGCGCAGGAAGCGACCAGAAGATACGTGACGAGCTGCGAGGACGGGCTCAAATCGAGGGCCTGGCTCAACTGCATCGCGAGCTGACGCGGGTCGATCCTGTCGCCGCCGAGCGCATCAATCCCAATGACGCCAGACGAATCGTCCGTGCGCTGGAGGTTTACAGAATCACGGGCAAACCCATATCGAGTTTCCAGAAGCAATGGGAAAAACGGCAGATGAAGTACGACTGGACGATCATAGGTCTGCGCAGGGAAAAAGCCGACGCCAGCTTCCTGATAAACAGGCGAGTGAAAAGGATGATTAACGCCGGTCTTGTGGATGAGGTCAAATCCCTGCTTGGCGAGGAAAAACCTTTGAGCCAACAGGCCCGATGCGCTATTGGCTACGCTGAGATAATAGACCATCTGAACGGACAAACGAGTTTGGAAGAAGCCACCGAACTGATTAAGGTACACACCCGCCAATTGGCCAAGGGCCAGCGCACCTGGTTCAAGACTTTCACAGACGTCCACTGGCTCGACCTGGAAGCAGACGAGCCAGACGAAAGAATGTTAGATCGCGCCAGAGGAGTTTTGAAACGTCTTGAATAGGTGCCGGATAGAATATCCAGCTCGCATTTCCCGGTCGAGTCGTGCGACGGTAAAGCACAACGCAGCCTTCTGATATGATTGGGTCTAAAGTGAATGACGATGTCCCCATTTCTTCATTGGCGTCGGAATGTTCATGTTGTTGCAACAGCTGCTGAGTTAGCAGGACTCAAGCTGTCTGCAGGTCTCGCTGGGCTCGCAGGACTGTGGCCGCGTCGCCGAGAACGAGCTGCCTGATCAGGCTGGACGGCACCAGAGTTATTCCCATGTTGAAGACTTTCTCTTCCACCATCGCAGCGATCAATCGGGCCGTTTGCCGGCAGAGTTTGTGCGTCGCTATCAGATCCTGGACTATTCTAGACTTGTCCCACCGGCATCGCCCGTCAGTGTCACCGGCTCCGGCAAAATATTCGGCATCGGTCAGTTCTTGAATGTCGGCTCTAACGACCTCTATTCTGGAACGCCTGAGTCTGCGCTCGAAATGACGCTCACTCAGCGCTACGGCGGCCTTTTCGTAGCCGGTCGCTGCAAGAACCACCTTGATGACGGAAAGGATCTCGCTGCTGCTAACCGTGCGTTGGTCCTGTTGGTGATAGAGATAGTATGTCACCACCTCTGCGAAACGCTCCGCGATTTCTATATTTGGCTGGTCGGTCTCGCCGAGAGCGTTATTGATAGATCCCATGACTTTTGTGTGCATGTATTCTTCCACACTGCCATCGGCCTTTATCACTTTCAGTTGTGTCCGTATCACCTTTCTCTTGCCTCCCTGCAAAATTTGGCTAATACATTCTTGCCTCTTAGTCTCGTTGCGTATCAAAGAGCATCGGCTGGACACGCGGCTCAGTCTCAGCAATGGCCCTGCTGACTTCCTCTATCAATTCGCCCGCGTCCCTGAAGTCACGATATACACTTGCAAAACGAATATACGCCACCTTGTCCACCCTGCGCAGTTGTTTCATCACGCTTTCACCTACAAAAGCGGATGAGACTTCCTTGTCAAAGTTCTTGAAAATACTTTCTTCGGCCCTGTCGGCTATTCGCTGAATCTGCTCGGCCGAGACGGCCCTCTTGTAACAAGCCTTCTGCAAACCACCAATGATCTTGCTCTTGCTGTAGGGAACCCGCGAGTCATCCTTTTTCACCACGTAGAGCTTAAGGTTCTCACCAATTCTCTCGTAAGTCGTAAAGCGCCTCTTGCACACCAGGCACTGCCGCCGTCGCCTGATCGCTCTGCCGCCATCACTCGAACGCGAGTCAATAACTTTATCCCGGTCTTCCTTACAAAAGGGACATTCCATTGCTTCTCTAGCATCTCGTTTCGCGTCATGCCATGTCGAGATACACCCTTACAGCCAACACTTCGCTCTCCGGAGCCCTTGACCGAACCCACTGTCCCGCCACAAGTGATCTGCTCCTCGAAGCCTGGTAAGCGAACACTACATATAGAACTGGCGTCATTATAGCGGCAAGATGTGGTATGTCAAAAGAAAAAGTCAGGTATTTTGGATCCGACAGGTTTTTTCTTTGGTGTCTTTTCGTTTGATTTACAGGGTGGGTTGGCATACAATTATAAAAAAAGCCTCTGCGCGGAGAACGCAGAGGCCAACTCGGAAAGAAACTTATACAACCCCCCTCAGGTCTGGTACTAATGCTTTCACATCCTATGAAAGCTTCGTTTCTACTCCGCTTGTTCTTGACAGGTGCTTTATTTGTTACACTTAAAGTCTAACATGAAAAGCTTAAAGAGCCAAATCAAGATGCGCGTTTTTTTTGCTTCTCCTGCGCAGGCCGATAAAACCAACGTTCTGTCACACGCGGCCTTAACAGCTCTTAGCCCCCCGCTGCAATCTGCTCAAACCTCTTCGATTTCGGCCTTGTCTCTCAGGCTGTCCACAAAGTCGTCGATGGCTTTTCCTCGCATCTGCTCTTCGAGTGTCTCGGTTATCCTGTCTTTAACATCTTCGAGACCGGCCACGCCCTCCGGCTCCCTTGTATATACTTTGGCGATATGAAAGCCGAATCGAGTGCGGAAGATGTCACTGCTCTGGCCTATGCCAAGATTGAAGACTACGTCCTCGAACTCCTCCACCATCTGGCCCTTCACAATGAAGCCCAGGTCACCGCCGTTGTCGGCACAGTCGGTGTACTTGTCAACCACCACCTCAAAAGCCGCACCGTCGGTGAGTTCTTTGTGCGCCTCACTTATCGCTCTATGAGCGCTTTCTTCGTCGGTCTGCCAGTTGACGTGCTTGACAATGTGAGCGACCCTGATTCGCTCGGGCGTTCTGAATTGGTCCTTATTCTGCTCGTAGTACTTCTTGATGTCAGCCTTTGAAGGCTTGGCCATCTCTTCGCAAAGTTTGTTGAGCGTTTGCTCGACCCTCATCTGCGTCGCAATGTCCTGTTTTACTTTCTCGTCGTCCTCGGCGCTGAACTGCTCATAAAACTGCTTCGGATCCTCAAATTGTTCCTTGAGCTTGGACAGGGTCTCTTCGATCTTGCTGCTCGGTATTTCGTCGCCGTTGTTCTTTGCCTCCTGATTGATCAAGACCCTCTCAATCACGTTTTCCTTGGACCAATCGAGCAGTTGAGCCTCTCGCTCGGCAGGCTCCTGGTCGGCAAACACCCGTTCGTAGTCGGGCCTGAGCCGCTCAACCTCGTCCTTTATTGCCAAGTCCTCAATCTTTTCACCATTAACAACAAATGCCATGTTCAACACCTCGCAATTGAAAAGTTAGATTTTCGCTTCACACTCGGCGAAATACTCTTAACGTTTATTCCTTCGCTTTCGCGTACCAGTCGGGGTCTTGCGCCAGTTTCTCTCTGGCCTCGGTTGTCATCATCTCAAACGCCGGGTGATCGCTCTGCCACGACCGCTCGGCAAACGAGCTTTGGCGCATCTTCTCGATCTCGGGTTCGACCTCATTGAAGTAGCTGCCGTAGATATGCAACGAATCGCTCATGTCGACATATCGTCCCACCTGCACGCTCTCGCCTATTTTGGTGGCAACCGCCTCTGTGATTACCTTCTGAAGATCGGTAAGAGCATAGACATTCATGAACCAGGCCTTGTAAAGGTCTCTGCTGCGCCAGTGCGTGTTCATGTTGAGTGACAGCTCGCCCGCTTCGTTCGGCACGAGCCGGCACCAGATGCGCTGAAGACAGGGCGGATCGTCCGTAGCCGCATCGGCGGTCGGCATCCACGTTATCGCCTGGGCCCTTCGGCTGTGCCCGGCCTGCGAGAGGCAGTCGATGATATACCGAATCTGATCGACCGTGCCGAAAGGCTTCGGCGAATCGACGCTGCGCAAGTCCTCGACCGGACAATATGAAAACAGCCGCTCGTGATATGTGTAGGTCCACTTGCCGGCAGCCGGGTCGATCCAGTGGTCGTGAATCCCCTTGACCACTTCCTGGCGATACGACTCAAGCTCTTCGGGTCCGCCGGGGAAGTTCTTGTGAATCCGCGGCTCGCGAAACGGATCGGTGACGGCAACCATGACGGTGGCGTCCCTGCTCGGCGGATCTGAGGGCTTGTCGTACTCGGTTCTCACCGCCAGGCCATTGTCCCAAACCGCCAGGACAGTTTTTTCCCAAGCCTCGGGCAGGCAATCGGCGGTTATCGAAATCGTAGGTATGTTGGCAACAGATGCTGTGGTACTCATTCAGTTAGGCTCCTCAACAGTGAAAGGTCTCGTTCCTGGTCTTGGCTCAGCAAAGGTGCTCAAATCCAGTTCATTCTGCGTGACTTTGTATCGTTGGCGAAATCTCTCCGGCATGTCAGCGATCATTTGTTTGGCTCTGTATGCATACCAGCTATCCGGCCATCTCCTGAGTATTTGCCGGCAGTTTTGCATCATGAGATTGAATCCGATCTGAAGTCGACCCAGGCTGCGGGCGGGCGCGGCCGCGTTCAGGAGCCTCTCGGCTTCTATCTTGTCTATCTCGGAAAGGTCTTTGCAGTACACTATTGTCGGCTTCGGCGGCTCGACGGGCCTGGGAGTCGGCGGGACAGGTGCAACGGCCTGGCTGTCAGCTGCTGCTGGCCCCTGTTGTGCTACAGGTTCTGTCTCTTTAGCTTGCAGCCCCTGCGGTTCTGCCAAGAACCTTTGCCTATCTTCTTCAGCCTTGTCATAAAAGGTCGTCTCAGGCTCCTCCGGCTCCGTATCGCCCCCGGTAAAAGAACCTACGACGATGATCCCGGCGACGAGCGCGATCGCAAGGGCCGCTATTTTCAGCCAAAACGTATTCATTATTGCCGCAGCCCCCTATAGGAGCCTGTCGGAGGACCCGATCTGGCTTCGAGCGGCTTGTTTTGCGACTGGTCGGCGTCCGGCTGCATCGACGATATACAGCGATATCGCCTGCTTCGCCGTCCTTGCCAGTCACAAAACCGCTCGATCTCGCACCCAACGACGAGGCTCTCCAACAGACTCCTGGCCTCGATTATTGCTTCCCGAGGGATCGGGATCTTCGATATTGATTATTGACTACTGACTATTTATAATCAATCTTAGCGTATGAGCTGATCTTTCTCAATAACAAATAACCTCACAACCGTGTATTCGATTACAAATGTTCACTGGGCTTGTGGAGACAATTTGTACGGTCAAGTCGATCCGCCCGGGCGCCGGTTCAACCGTGCTGGCGGTAGACTTGGGCGAACTGGGCGGCGAGAGCAAAATCGGCGACAGTATCGCTGTAAACGGAGTCTGCTTGACTGCTACCGGGATTGAAGGGGCGATTGTGAGCTTCGATGTCAGTGCTGAAACGCTGGCAAAATCGACTTTGGGCAAGCTCAGGCCTGCTCAGCAAGTCAACGTTGAGCGGGCAATGAAGGCAACCGACCGGTTCGCCGGCCACTTCGTGCAGGGCCATATCGACGGTGTGGCAACAATAGAAGCAATCGACAAACACGGCGAATTCGCCGATGTCAGATTCGCAGCCGCCGCCGAGCTGCTCGATGCGATGGTGGCCAAGGGCTCGGTCGCCGCCGATGGAGTTTCCCTGACGATAGCGAATATTGACCAAAATGGGTTCAGAATTGCTATAATCCCCGAGACGCTTAGAAGAACCACATTGGGTAGGGCAAAAGCAGGTGATTGCGTCAATATAGAAACTGACATAATTGTAAAGGCTATAAAAAGGCAGCTTGAAAATATTCTGCCAAAGGCCGAGCCACTGACAGCCGAAAGACTAAAGCAACTGGGCTTTTGAGCCTGGCACAGGATCTGGCAAAAGCCGAGCTTCCGGTGCTATAAGTGTCGCTATGAAAACCAATGGCAATAATTCGATAACCGAACAGATGGTCATCGGCATAACGATGGGCGATGCCGCGGGCATCGGGCCCGAGGTAGTTGTCAAGGCCCTGGCCGATCCCGACATCCGCAAAGCGGCGAAATTCATTGTCTTTGGCATGAACGAGCAGCTTTGTTATGTCGCCGATGCGGCGGAGATCGAGCCGTTCTGGGGCCGGCATCAGCACGAGAAGATCAGCCGCGAGTACCCGTACAAAGTGGTTGTGGCCGATTACGACGAATACTCGGTCCCGCCCTGGGTCAAGAACCCAAGCAAGATGGCCGGGGAGGCGTCGATGAGGTTTTGTGTCGATGCCGTTGACGCCGCCCAGCGCGGTATAATCGACGCGGTGGTGACAGCGCCGATCAGCAAGAGCAGTTGGAAGCTGGCCGGCTCGCAGTGGCCCGGGCACACCGAGATGATCGCCGACAGCTGCAAATCCAAGCGAAAGGTGATGATGTTCGTCACCGGACCGTTGAAGCTGGCGCTGGCGACGATTCATGAGCCGCTTTTTGAAGTCAGGCACAAGTTTACTATCGGCTGCGTCTTCGAGCCGATTGACCTGCTCAACGATGCCCTGAAGCAGTACTTCGACATGGACAATCCCAGGATCGGGGTAGCAGGGCTGAATCCTCACGCAGGCGAGAGCGGTCAATTCGGTGATGAGGAGCAGCGAATCATATCGCCGGCCATCATGCTGGCGCAGGAGCAGGGGATAAACTGCTGCGGCCCGTACAGCGCCGACACGCTGTTCCTGCGGGCCGTCCAGGGCGAATTCGACGGCGTGGTCGCAATGTATCACGATCAGGGCATGATACCGGTAAAGCTCATCGGCTTCGAGCAGGCGGTAAACGTGACCATCGGCATACCGATCATAAGGACGTCACCCGCCCACGGGACGGCTATCGACATCGCAGGCCAGAACATTGCCAACCCCGCCGGCATGAAATCTGCTATAAAGACTGCAATACAAATGGCAAAAGCTAAGAAGAATTTAGAATTGAGAGTTTAGAATTTCATAATTCCAAATTCCAAACTCCTATGCAAAGCAAGCGGCAAATACGGCAACTACTTCTATCGGCAGGCATTTCTCCCAACAAGCGGTTGGGCCAGCATTTTCTGATCGATCTGAATCTGATGCGGCTGCTCGTCGATTCGGCGAGCATCCAAGAAGACGACATAGTCCTCGAAGTCGGCTGCGGGACAGGCTCTTTAACAGAAGCCCTGATCGCCAGAGCAGGCAGGACAATAGCAATTGAGCTTGACCGTAGCCTCGCTGGAATTGCCCGAAAACAACTCGCACGAGCCAGCAGCTTCGAGCTTGTCAACGCCGACATTCTCGAGAGCAAGAACCGTATCAATCCTGTTGTCGTTCGTGCATTGGCCCGGGCCCGCGAAAAATACCGCGGGAGGGTCCTGTTGGTTGCGAATTTGCCCTACAACGTTGCATCACCGGTGATGATGAATTTGGTCATGGGCCCGACGAGGGCGGATCAAATGTATGTCACTGTGCAGAAAGAAGTTGCAGATCGCATGGCCGCACGCCCAGGGGCCGGCGATTATGGGATTCTGAGCATCCTTTTGGACGCAACCGGTGACGTCAAGACGACAAGGACCCTCAAACCGACCGTCTTCTGGCCCCAGCCCCAGGTCGACTCGGCGATGGTCAGTTTCGTCCGCAACCCGGCCAAATGTGACCGTATTACGAACATGGGACTATTGAGCGAAACCGTGCACCTGTTCATGGGCCACCGGCGCAAGACCCTCGCGGCCTGCTGCAAACTCGCCGGCGGCGAACTCGAACGCATCACCGACTGGGCCAATATCTTCGAGCAATGCCGCATCGACCCGGCTCAACGGCCGGAAAAGCTCGGCGCCGACGATTATGTCGCCATCGCAGAATATGCCGCAGAGTCTCATTTTTTTTGTTGAAAGAAACTCTGATGTCCGGTATAATGCCCTAATCTGTAGTGTTGTGCCGGAAAAGCGTAAAAAACGTCAAGTAGGCCGAACATGAAGGCATCACGGCGCATCATAGAGATTGAGTGTAGGTGACTGATCATTAAGATGGAAAAGTGAGGAGTACTGTTATGAGCAAGCGAAGAGCTTTTACCCTGATTGAGCTTCTGGTCGTGATTGCCATTATAGCGATCCTGATGGCTATTCTGATGCCGGCACTGCGAAGAGTAAAGGAACAAGGCAAGATGATAAGCTGCATGGGAAATCTCAAGCAGTGGAACATGATTGCAGCAATGCATACACAGGAAAACGACGGCAGATTCTGGGATTCGGCGCCGGGCACCCCCGGTTATTGGTGGGTACGGTACTTAGAGGAAGACTACAAGAGCTGGAGGAAGAACAAGATTTGGCTCTGTCCCTCGGGCACAAAACCAATTATAGACGAGAATGGCAACAGGGCGCCGACGTTCAACATCTATAACGCGTGGGGCATATTTACAGGCGGCCAGTTGAGCAGCGACGGCGTATCCGGCAGCTTCGGCATCAACGGCTACTGCCTCATACCGGCAGGCCCCGGCGCTGCGACTACGTATGAAGGCGGCGTGCCCGTCGAAAACGGCTGGAAGACCGCCGGTGTAGCAGGCGCCAGTCAGGTGCCTTGGTTCACAGAGGCCCTGCGTTTTGACCTTTGGCCGCTGCCGACTCACGCACCCGCTGCGCAGGAATTCGCGGCCTGGTCGGGCAACAACATGGCCCGTACCTGCATCAATCGGCATCAGGGATTCCAAAATGCAGCCTTTATGGATTTTTCGGTAAGAAAGGTTGGCCTCAAAGAGCTGTGGACACTGAAGTGGCACAGGAAGTTTGACACGTCTGGCCCCTGGACCAAGGCCGGCGGCGTCGATCCGAGCAGTTGGCCGGACTGGATCAGAAGTTTCAAAGATTATTAGAAAACGGGTACTTGCAGCAAGACATGCTTTTTCGGACACTGATGAGGAAAGGTGTTATACCCTTAAGGGTAGTAAATTCCGGCGAGCGAAACCATAGCTTGGTATTGTGAAGCCGCTTGCCCGCGCAAGAACGGGAATTCTCAATCGGGAGTAGTATGCTATGCACGCAAGGAAAGGGTTCACGCTTATCGAGCTTCTTGTAGTGATCGCCATCATCGCAATCCTGATGGCGATACTGATGCCGGCCATGAACCGTGTCAAGGAGCAGGGCAGGCGGTCGACGTGCCTGAGCAACCTCAAACAGTTGACCCTTGGGTGGATCATGTACGCCGACGAGCACGACGATATGCTCGTCAATGGCGATACCGGCGAATACGGCATCCATCAGGACCAGACCCCCTGGGTGCTCGCCGATTGGCGGTCCGGGATGACCGAACGCCAGAAGATCGACGCCATCCAGGATGGAGCCATGTGGCCGTACGTCAAAAGTCTGAAACTCTACAAATGCCCGACCGTCACCAAGATCGTCCGCGGGGCAGCGCAAGAGAACATCATGCGAACGTACTCGGTGTCCGATGCCATGAACTGCAAGGATTGGCCCAGTATGAATGCCAAGATGATCAAGAAAAGGCTGGATATTCCCAATCCGGCCTACCGGATGGTCTTTGTCGACGACGGCGGCACGATAACCTCCGCCCTGGGCGGATGGACCGTCGAAGTCACGCAAGAGAGGTGGTGGGACCCGCCACCTGTACGGCACGGCGATGGAACAACATTCTCCTTCGCGGACGGGCACAGTGACTATCGCAAGTGGAAGGATCCTCGTACCATCGAGTTCGGCAAGCGGATACCGCCAACAGCGTTTTCTCCGCAGCAGCCCGGCAACGAGGATATTCACTGGGCCGCTGTCTCTATGTGGGGCAAGGAGGCACAACACAATTAGCACTCGGATGCAGCGCGGCTGTTCTCATCTGGTGTGTTCTCTGATTCGGGTCGGCCCGGTTGTGGTTGAGCGCTTTCGATTGATTCTTGGCAATCGGTTGCAGGGTGCTGTTTTATACAAGAAGTTGAGGTGCACATTATGTACAGACGCAAAGGTTTCACATTGATAGAGCTTCTAGTGGTTATCGCCATAATAGCGTTGCTGATGGCGATTCTGATGCCGGCATTGCAGCGAGTGAGGAAGCAGGCGAGAGGTATTGTTTGCCAGGCGAACCTCAAGCAATGGGGTACCATCTTTTCGCTGTACACCGAGGACAACAACAACCAGTTCCCGGAGCGCAAGAGCGGCAGTGACGGTTACGGGCGATGGATGGACTCGATGCGAGAGTACTACATCACCACTGAAGACATACGATGCTGTCCGGTAGCTTCAAGAATCGCCAACCCGGATATGACGGCAGGGCTCGATTGGTGGGGCAGTACGGACACGTCGTGGGGAAAGATTCCGGGCTGGGATGCTGGAGGCGGTCGTACGATAGGCTATTACGGCAGCTACGGGGTCAATGGCTTTATTTATGTGCCGGTGGGCGACGCGGTTTACGGCAAAGCAGCTCACCGATTCTGGAGAACCACCAACGTCAAAGGCGGCAGCGAGATACCTATGTTCCTCGACTGCTATTTCTGGTGCGGCTGGCCCGATGATGACGACACTCCACCCCAATACGACGGCCATCAAATGCGACCTGACGCCGATGCGATGAACCGCTTCTGCCTCAACCGCCATAACGGTTCGATCAATGCTGTTTTCATGGATTATCACGTGCAACCGGTAGGCTTGAAACAGTTGTGGACGCTCAGGTGGAGCAATGACTTTAGCCCGGTCAATCCGTGGACCAGGGCCGGCGGCGTCAGACCGGAAGACTGGGCGAATTACGGGACCGGCTGGATGGCAACATTCAAGGACTATTGAGAAACTCGATCGACTATGAGGAGTCGAAAAGCATTTACACTGATAGAGCTTCTCGTGGTTATCGCCATAATAGCATTGTTGATGGCGGTATTGATGCCCGCGCTGCAGCGAGTGAAGAAGCAAGCAAGGGCCGTCGTCTGCCAGTCCAATCTCAAACAATGGGGCGCCATTTTTGCACTGTACACCGACGACAACAACGGCTTCTTTCCCAAGCGCACCAGCGGTTCGGGCCGTTGGATAAATGTACTCTACGACTACTATTACCGCGATGAAAAGATGCGCATCTGTCCGATAGCGACGAAAATCAAGGTTCCGAATTTCCCTAACTCTGTCAGCGGGGGGCTTGAAATAGGTGGCGACGCATTTACGTCCTGGGGCAAGATCGGCGTGACCGGCTCGCGACCTGCAGGCGAGTTCGAACCGGCCGGTACATGGGGCAGCTATGGAATCAACCACTGGCTCTACGTAGCCGCCGAGGATCCGCTCTATGGGCAGGCCGCAAAAGACTACTGGGGAACCGTCAACGTTAAGGGCAGCCACAACATTCCGCTGTTCCTCGACTGCTGGTTCTGGTGCGGGGGGCCTGAAAATGACGACGCCCCTCCACAATATGACGGGCATCGGACGACGGGCCACACCAATTCCATGAACCGTTTCTGTATCAACAGGCATCAACAGGGGATAAACGGCATATTCCTGGATTATTCGGTAAGAAAAGTCTGGCTTAAGGAGTTGTGGCGTTTAAAATGGGGGAGGAATTTCAGTACATCGGCCCTTCTTCCCATCTGGGAAACTGAGGCGCCTTGGATGGCAAACTTCAAAGGGTCTTGAAGGCGGTCGCGCCGGCTTCAAGGCAGATCGCCACGAGTGACGTAGTGAAACAATGTTGAAGGAGTCCGATCATGAAAAGGCGAAGCGGATTTACGTTAATAGAACTCCTGGTGGTAATTGCCATCATCGCAATACTGATGGCGATAATGATGCCTGCACTGCAAAGAGTGAAAGAGCAGGCCAGGGAGATAACGTGCCGGGCCAACCTGCGTCAGTACGGCGTGGCCCAGGCCATGTACCTGGACGATAATGAAGACCGCTATCCGTCTGCGTGGAGGTCGCTGGTTGCCAATGAGCGTCCCGTATCGGGATACGAGCGGTATTGCCGCTGGCACGACCCTAGATATCCGGCGGACGGCCCGTTTTGGCCCTATCTGAAAAACGAGGGAGTGCATCTGTGCCCTTCGTTCAAGGTCCTCGCCAAGTCCGAGGGCACAAGACATCCAAATCATGTCGCCTCTAATCCTGTTGTCCCTTACTACAGTTACAGCATGAACTCATGGTTGGGCGCCAAGCAAGGAGATCCAGGCGGTTCTTCGGCAACAGACTCAACAGGGCGCGGCGGCATTTATACACGCTCGGAGATAAGCAGAAGCCACGCGGAGGTTTTCTTCTTCGCCGCCGAGAACATGTGGCAAAGGCCGGGCAACAGCAATGTGCTTAACGATAATGCCCTGTGTCCCGATGGTCGCGACTGGTTCGGCACCTTCCACAGCACCCAAAGCGGAGACCTCAACAGCGGAAAGGTCAACGTCGTGTTTGTAGATGCGCACGTAGAAGAGGTCCGTTCCGGTTTGGCCCCCGACGGCTCCAGAACGGAAGCAGAGTTTGGCCGATTCGAGAAATACGGCTGGCCGCACAAGGAGCCGTTTCAGTAGCGGTAGCGTTGACCCAAAAGCCCTAAGTTTGAGAAAATTTCACTTGACAGACACCATGTCTATTCTCTATAATACGAGTGTTGTGAGTGCAGATCGGCGGTTTCGCCACAGCGCTATCCGCGGTAGTGCGCAAAGGGGCATATCACAACAGGGAGGCAGGCCCAAAAAAGGTTATCATATTCGCCTATGCCTCCCTTTTTTTGTGCAATTTCAACTCACTCTTTTCTAGGGAGGTAGAAGATGCGAGTGATCGAATTCCTGGATGAATCAGCAGTTTCCTATCAGGTCAGCGAGCACCCACCCGCTTTCACGGCGCAGCAGATGGCGGCTCTCGAGCATGAACCGGGCCGGTTCGTAGCCAAGCCCGTGATCATCAAGGTCGACGGCGAATACATGATGTGTGTGCTTTCGGCGTGCTACAAGATCGACCTGGGCGAGTTGAAGGATCAGCTCGGCGCAGATTCGGTCGAGCTGGCTGAAGAAACACAAATAGGCAGGATGTTCGACGATTGCGAACTCGGAGCCGAGCCGCCTTTCGGCAACTTGTATGATCTGCCGACGGTCATGGACAAGGCACTGGAAAAGGACGACCACATAAAGTTCCAGGCCGGCACGCACGAGAAAGCGATCAGCATGAGCATAGATGACTACCGAAAGCTGGTCAAGCCAAGGGTGCTGGAATTCAGCTATCACGTGACGTCGTAATCCCGTAGCTTGCCGAGAGGCAAGAATCTCTAGGCCGAGGCTCTGTCTGAAGACTCCGTCGCCGGGTGCGAGACCGCGTGTTCTTTCGCCTGACAAAGACGGCGAAGCAGGCGATATTGGCTGTATCGTCGATGGAGCCGGATGCAGTCAGGCGGAAAATAAGCCGCTCGAAGCCAGATCGAGTTTTCAGACAGAGCCCAGTGCACGCGGCGATCTATTGGCGGATCTCGTCGTCGATCCAGCCGAGGAGTTGTTCCAGATCGCCGAGCGTAATATCACCCATATGGGCGATCCGGAAGGTCTGCTCTTTCAGCTTGCCGTAGCCGTTGCCGAAAATTGTATTGTGCTTGGCCTGTATCGCGGCGATAGTTTCGGCGACGTTGATGCCACACGTGTTCCTTACGGTCGTGAGCGTATTGGAAGCATACTTCTTCTCGCAAAAGAGATCGAATTTCTCCAGAGCCCAGGTTCTTACATATTCGGCCATCTCTCCGTGGCGCTGCCAGACGTTCTCCATTCCCTCTGCGAGCAGCTTCGTGCACTGATGGTTCAGGGCCATAATATGCGGTATGTTCGGGGTCGTCGGCGTCTGGCTCTTTGCAGCATTCTTGGCGAATTGCTGGAAGTCGAAGTAGTAGCCCCGGCCCGGGACGCCCTTGCTCTTTTCCAGGGCCCTGTCGCTGACGACCGCCACCGCCAAGCCGGGTGGAATTGCAAAGGCCTTTTGAACCGAGGCAAATGTTACGTCCCAACCCAGATCGTCGAAGTGCAGGGGCAGGCCGACCATCGCGCTGACCGCATCGACAAATACGAGCACGTCGGGATATTTGTCTTTCATCATCTCACTGATCTGGTATACCGGATTTGTCAGGCCGGTGCTTGTCTCATTGTACACGAGCGTAACAGCGGCGTATTTGCCGGTGGCGAGCTTCTCATCGATCATCTGAGGGGTAGTCGGTTTGCCCCAATCGACCTTCAACGCCTCGACGTTTCTGGCGCAACTGGCGGCGACGTCCGCCCATTTGTCGCTGAAAGCACCGCAACAGGTGCACAGGACGACCTCATCGGTATCGACGCAGTTGCGGATTGCGGCTTCCCAGATTCCTGATGCAGAGGACGTCGAGAGAAAGACGTTCTGGTCCGTGAAAACGATCTTCTTGAGCATATCAACCGTCTCGCCGTGAAGCTGAGCATATTCGGCC
The DNA here is from genome assembly GCA_964562575.1 of uncultured Pirellulales bacterium. Classification (GTDB taxonomy): domain Bacteria; phylum Planctomycetota; class Phycisphaerae; order Sedimentisphaerales; family Anaerobacaceae; genus SG8-4. The sequence goes on along the minus strand of CAZLTY010000002.1, from coordinate 37,743 downwards.
CCGCGATGGCCCAACGTCGGGCGCGCGAGTTGCTGCAAAACTTCTTCGTCAACTTTTACCGGCCCGGGAATGAACAATCTTGGTGGTTTCTTCCAATCTACCATATCATCTCCATTTTCTTTTGTCATTGTCACAGAAGCGGGAACCCTTGTCTCCTTACCGAACAGACTACAACTTATGAATCGTCAGGCCGGTAAAGACCTTCGGATAGAAGTAGGTCGATTTCTGAGGCATTCTCTCGTCGGCATCTGTTACCTTCATGAGTTGCTCCATCTTGACAGGGTTCATGAAAAAGGCCGCCTGCTTGTGCCCTGCGTCTACCTGAGCGATTGAGTCATCAATCGCATTGGGAGTATCCTTCACATACTGGACGTTTTCGTTTGCGGCGAGCCTCTCTTGATCGATACCCAGCAGCTCTTCCAGAATGAGCTTGTGCAGAACCGAAACATCAAGCGCCCTCCAGGCCGGACTCATCTGGGGCACGACCGGATCCATAGCACTTTGATCTTTCAAGACGGCGAGACGGAAAGCACTGTCTGCGCCATATATCCCAAACGCGTTCTTGCCGCCAGAGTAATGGGCCTTCATCCGGGTAAGCATCTCTTGTCTCGCGTCCGTTTTGGCCTGCGTCGAATCGAACTTCAACTCACTAATCTTAAAATTCTCTCTGAGACCCACAAGCAACTTCTCAAAACTGAAATCTTCGAGATTGCCGACGAGCCTGTGGGTGGGCAAGACGATCAGGCCCTTCTGACAGGTATTGGCAAAGGCAAGCATCTGATGCCCGGCCTGGGGATTCTGGCTTTCGGCGGCATAGCTCAAGCCTGTAGTGTAGCGATGATGTCCGTCGGCAATGACACAACTCTTGGCGCCCATCATTTTGACGATTTGCTCTATATCCTCGGCAGCAGCTATGGCAAAGAGCCGATGCCGGACGTTCTGCTCGTCGACAAAATCGATAAGAGGTTCGTCGGTCACAGCCCGTTTCATGATTTCATCTGCGATTGCTTCCTCGTCTTCGTAGAGCATAAAAACCAGACCGAAGCCCGCCGCGGTCGCCTTTTTGAGGTTGAGCCGGTCCGCCAGCGGCTTACTGAGGACCCGTTCATGAGGTTTGACCACGTCGCCGAATTCTTCGAGCCTGGCCAAAGCGATAAAAGACAGACGCTGCAATCCGGTGCCGGCCCACTTGAAGTCCTGAACGTATGCATATATCGTCTCGGCCGAGTCCTGCCTCAACACCCCCTGCTCTATCCATTTCCGGAGGTACTCCGAGGCTCTGGTGTATTGATTGTCGTCGCCATTGTCGCGGGCAGTGGTTTTACCCTTGATTATGCGCACGATATTGTATTCGCTCTTTTTGTAGAGCTGCTCCTGCTGGGCACCGCTGATCACATCATAAGGAGGAGCGATACAATCACCGGCGTCTCCAACCACGCCGGCATCAAACCTCAGAGCCCTAAAAGGCCTAACTTGCATGTTGATTTCCCGTACTTAATTTTGGCTTCGACTCACATCCTGAGATTACCAAGCTCCGAACATTACTAAAGAAAGAGGGAATTGTCAAACCCGAACAGGACTCGCCAGGTATTCGTTTATGCCCGCGGCGGCGATTCGGCCCTGGCCCATCGCAAGAATCACAGTTGCAGCGCCGGAGACAATGTCACCGCCTGCGAAGACTCCCTTCACGGAGGTCGCCATCGTTTCGGCGTTCACAACGATAGTTCCCCACTTGGTGATTTCGAGTTCCGGCATCGTCTGCGAGATCAGCGGATTAGGTTTGTTGCCGATCGCTATGATGACCGTATCGAGGTCTATGGTAAACTCCGAGCCTTCGATTGCGACGGGGCGTCGCCTGCCCGAATCGTCCGGTTCGCCCAGTTCGTACTTGAGGCATTCGATGCCCGTGACCTGGCTGTTCTGGTCACCGAGTATTCGTTTGGGACTTTGCAGAATGTGAAACTCGATCCCTTCCTGTTTGGCGTGGTGAACTTCTTCGATTCGCGCGGGCATTTCTTTCTCAGTTCTTCGATAGACCAGATAGACCTTTTCGGCGCCGAGCCTCAGCGCCGTCCTGGCCGCATCCATAGCAACATTGCCCCCGCCGACAACCGCCACTGCCTTCGAGCGGACAATGGGAGTGTCGGCGCCGGAGCCGTAATCGTACGCCTTCATGAGATTTGCCCGCGTGAGATACTCGTTTGCGCTGTATACGCCGACGAGCGACTCACCTTCAATGCCCATGAAATTAGGAAGACCCGCGCCGACACCGATATAGACGGCGTCGAAACCATCGGCCTTGAGCAATTGTTGAACGGTCCGTGTCTTGCCTACGATAAAGTTATAGACGATCTTGACACCCATTTTGGCCAGCGTGTCGATCTCATTTTGCACGATGGCTTTGGGAAGCCTGAACTCCGGAATTCCATAAACCATCACGCCGCCGGGTTTGTGAAAGGCCTCGAACAGCGTGACTTCGTGGCCGGCCCTTCTGGTGTCGGCGGCGGCAACAATCCCTCCGGGTCCCGAGCCGACAATTGCGACTCTCTTGCCTGTTTCGGCTGCGACCGCCGGGACCGATTCACTGTTCTCGTGGCGGTCGGCGACGAATCTCTCAAGTCGGCCTATCGAGACACCTTTTGTCGGGTCCTTAAATCTCTTGCCGACAGTGCACGTCAACTGGCACTGGTTTTCCTGCGGACATACCCGGCCGCATACGGCGGGTAAGAGCGAATTCTCTTTGATGATAGACAAAGCCTGCTCGTACCGACCTTCGGCGATCTCAACGACGAAGTCCCGTATCCTGATTCGGACCGGGCAGCCGTCAACGCAAGGGGCGTTCTTGCAGCGAAGGCAGCGCAAGGCCTCGATTGTTGCGTGTGTTTGCGTGTACCCTGTCGCCACCTCGTTGACGTTGCCAGCCCTGACAACGGGGTCTTGTTCCGGCATGTCCTGCGGCGGTATCTCGTACCTGTCCTTGGGTTTGAGTTCTCCGTTCTCTTGCTTCTGCAAAAGCTCCTGAAGGAGTTGTCGTCTTTCACTATCTGTCATTTCATAGTGCTCCCGATTGAAAATCCCCGCTCTTGCGTGGGTGAGTGGCTTTGCAATAACATGTTATGGTTATGCTCGCGGGAATCTAATACCCTGAAGGGTATAAGAAATCTCGAAAAGGTGCCTCGATATTTGTAGTATGAGCTTTTGCCCACTCCACTTACTTGTCCAGACCAGTTTTGCAGCGGTGGGCTTTGTACCGTTCATGCTCCTTCTGCTCAAGGCTTTTGTAAGCGTTCAATCTTTTCATCATCAGATCGAAGTTGACCTTGTGCCCGTCAAATTCAGGCCCGTCAACACAAACAAACTTCGGGCGACCGTCGAATTCGATCCGGCAACCCCCGCACATTCCCGTGCCGTCGATCATGATCGTGTTGAGCGACACCTCGGTAGGCACATCGAACTGTTTTGTCACATAACAGCAGAACTTCATCATTATGGCCGGGCCAATCGCAAAGACCTTGTCCGGCTTGGGCTCGGCTTGACAGAGTTCCTTCAACGGTTCGGTCACCAGCGCCTTTCGCCCATACGAGCCGTCATCGGTTGTGATTATCAATTCGTCGCTTGTGCGGGCAAACTCCTCTTCAAGGATGAGCAGCTCTTTGTTTCTGGCCCCGACGATGCTGATTATCCTGTTGCCTATCGCCTTGAGAGCCTCGGCAATGGGCAGTAAAGGAGCGAGGCCGATACCGCCGCCGACGCACACGACAGTGCCGAATTCCTCCAGTTCGGTCGGATTACCCAACGGCCCGGCGACATTGGCAATTTCGTCACCCGGCTGCAGATCGGATAGTTCCGCGGTGGTCTTGCCCACTCGCTGCCAGATCAGGCTGATAGTGCCCTCTTGGACATCGGCTCCGGCGATCGTCAGCGGAATCCTCTCTGCATATTCGTTGTTGAGGCTGATAATTACAAATTGGCCCGGTTCTCTTGCCTGCGCGACAAGAGGAGCTTCGATTTCAGCGGTGAAAACGTCCTCTGAAAGCTGTTTCTTGGATACGATTTTGTGCGCCATTTCCTTGTCTCTGTTCAAAATTACCTGTAGAAGCATGGATTATCTCACTGTGCATGACATATGTCAAGAGGTGCGTATTTGTTCTTCGGGAGAAAGTGGGTATCGAATTGGATTGTGTTGAGAGGCAATTCAGGGAGCGTCCTATGTTGCTCCCCGCGAGGCAAACGGGCCACAATCGGCATTTTCGGGCAAATCTGAGGCCCGGTTAGATCTGCGAACGCAGATTCGTTGGCTTACTGCTCACACCAATTCTCTATCTCGAAGCTCGTCCCGGCATCGGAGTTTGTACGATCATACATGACGTTCCAGCTTGATTGAGCGTCAACTACGACCACACCAATTGCAAGTCCGACGATAACCACAATTACAGTAGTCATCATCAACTCCACGAGTGTAAAGTCCCATGTAGGTTTAGACCTCTTTTTAGTCATCGTCTTCCTCGTCTCTTGCCTTGACAAAACTCTCGCTGGGCCGTGAGCGCAGCGGCGCCAATATAGGACTTAATCGACAAAACTGCCTGGAGGTCTATATGAAACCGTCCCCATTGCCCGCTCTTAGATGGCACAAGACCCCCACAATGCTCTTGAGAGCCATTATGTTTGTAGACTGCCATTTAAAGTATACGACAAGATGTGTCAAAAGCAAGAATGCTAACGCTTGTTAGAGTGCGCGGCTCCTAAGGTTGCTAATTGGCCGGCTGGGGCTCGGGCTCTTCGGGGTATCTGGCTTGCTGCTTTTCTCGCCCCTGATGAGAAATCACAGGTCCGCTCTCGGCCGGCAGTTCGGTGATCGGTATAGCCGGTTGTTCTTGCGGTTGCTGGGTGTTGGTCTCGACCGGCACCGTGCTTTTTGCAGGCAACTCGGCGATTGGAATCGGCGGTTGCTCCGGGTGTTCAACTCGAGACTCTTCGTCGTCGGCTTCGGTGGTGAGAATAGCCTGCTGCACCGCCTGCTCGGCAGGCTCATCCGTCAGGGACCGGACATATATGGCAGAACCGGTCGACTGCTGCTCGACCCAAATCAGTTTCTCTCGAATCAACTCCAGCATGGCCAGAAACAATCCGATCATCACGACACGATTAATTTTGGACTCGAAGATGCGCTCGAAGGTCATGGGTCCTTCAGTCTGCAAACGATGCAGAATCTCAATCTGATACAAATCTATGGGAGTATCGTCCTTGATTCGGCTTATGTCGCCAACGTTGCCGATGGCCTTGCACACCAAATCAAAGGCTTCCAGTAGATCCCAAATACTTACCTGTTCGATGTCAACCTCGGGCTCGGCATCCGGCCTCAGACTCTCGACAATCGTGTCCGGCCGGGCGAATCGTTCTTTCTGCTCGACGGCGGCGGCATTCAACAGATTGGCGGCATCCTTGAACTTCTTGTACTCGAGAAGCTGGCGGATAAGCTCGGTTCGCGGGTCGGACAGGTCATCGTCCTGGAGTTGATCGGGCCCGACCTTGGGCAGGAGCATCGCCGATTTTATCTGCATTAGCGTCGCCGCCATCACCAGAAAGTCGCCAGCCAGATCAATATCCAGGCTCTTGAGCATCTCGATGTAACGGATATACTGGTCGGTTATCTTGGCGATGTGAATGTCGTAGATGTCCACTTCCTCTTTGCGAACGAGGTAAAGCAGCAAGTCCAGGGGGCCTGCAAAAACGTCGAGATCTACGCGATAGTCGGCCATAGTCATACCCTTGAAGGGTAGTAAATTCCCACGAGTAAGATCATAAACTGTTATTGTAAAGCTACTTACCCGCGCAAGAACGGGAGTTTTCAATCGGGAGCACTATATCTTCTCAATCCAACTGCCTGCCGGGCTTTTTCCAGCGTTTGGCGGGCAACGGCCCTTGCCCGCTCGGCGCCGTCGGCAAGAACTCCTTTGACGTAGTCAATGTTGTCTTCAAGCTCGGCTCTTTTTTGTCGGAACGGCTTGAAATAGTCAATAACCAATTCGGCGAGGCGCTTCTTGGCCTGGCCGTATCCCATGCCCCCGCTACGGTACTTATCGTCCCACTCGCTCAACTCTTCTGGAGAAGCAATCAGCTTCAAGAGAGCAAAGACAGTGCATTTGTCGGGGTCTTTGGGCTCGGCAACCGGTATCGAATCAGTGACGATTTTCATGATCTTCTTCTTGACCCTGGATTCCGGCTCGAATATCCCAATGGTATTTCCGTAGCTCTTGCTCATTTTCCGGCCGTCGAGGCCGGGGACAATCGCAACAGCCTCGATAATATGCTCCTTTGGTATGGCGAATACTTCGCCGTAGGCGCTGTTGAACCGCCCGGCAACGTCACGGGTGACCTCGATGTGCTGCTTCTGGTCGGCACCGACAGGGACAAGCTCGCTGTTGAAAATCAAGATGTCCGCTGCCTGCAAAACAGGGTATGCGAAAAGGCCGTGATTGGGGGTCAAACCCTGGGCGATCTTGTCCTTGTAGCTCGTGCATCGCTGCAACAACCCCATTGGGGTCACGCAGGAGAGCAGCCATGTGAGCTCTGTGACCTCAGGCACATCCGACTGGCGCCAGAAGACGGTTTTCTGTGTGTCGAGCCCGAGAGCGATATAATCCATCGCAACGTCAAGAGTGCGGCCGGCGACATCATCAGCCGACGGGTTGCTGGTAAGGGCATGGTAGTCGGCGATGAAAAAAAAGCAGTTGTGCTCAGCCTGGAGCCCCAGGTGCTGGCGCATGGCGCCGTAGTAGTTGCCTATGTGAAGCTTACCCGAAGGCTGTATGCCCGAAAGTACCCTCAAATTGGCCTCCCTATGTCAAAAACCGAGAAAACTGGATAAAGACCCTAAACGAACCAACCAAGGATAACGCTGGCGCACATGAATGTCAAGAGTCTAACTTGAGAACACGATATGCACAATTAGAGTGCCTAAGATTTGGCTCCATAGATGCGCAAACGAACATAGGGGGCACCCAGTTCATACACCTTGGGCACGTTGACCTTCGCACAGCCAACAATCCGGCTATACCATCTCCCCAAAACAATGTGCTAAATCACCGCCGGTTATCCGCAGCGAGCCTGGTGACCTACGCTCTGCCGAGAGACTTCATATGCTTCTTCGATTTGCGAAGTCCCATTCTGGATGCCTTCTTCTTCACTGCATCGGTCGGCCTTCCGAGCTTGGCAGCGATCTTAGCTGTTGGGTTATTCGGAAAGAGTTTCTTGAGCGTGCTAATGTCACCCTTGGACCACAAACCTTTGATTAGTTTCTTGCCTTTCCTTGCCATTTCGTGCCTCCCTTTCGCACTAACTTAAAACGGTTTGTACGGCGCAACTTAGACATTATAACGAGTGACGCAATGTCAATCAAATATTTTTCGGTCCTAAAATAAAAAAATAACTCTTCCCAGAGGGACACCGATTAATCAGAATTTTTGGGATGAGCCTTCAACGTGACAACCTGCCGGACGGAGACATCGCTCGCTCCGTCGGCCTTTGCCTCAAACTTGCAGCCCTTGGCCCTCAGCATCCATAGACCGACGAAAAGTATCATTTTCGACAAATTGCGGTTGACTGTCACTAAAACACCTAATACTATGTCCATAGTTTTGTGTGTTCACGGTAAAAATTCTATATTTCTGGGAAGTCTGATCTTCGACTGTCTATAAATCAAATCACTTATTCAGCTTTTTTAGGAGCGTGGCAATGGGATCGATAAAGATATCGCTTAACGAAAGCGACATTCCTCGACAATGGTACAATCTGGCGGCAGACCTGCCTACACCGATGCTTCCGCCGCTCGGACCGGACGGCAAGCCGATCTCCCCGGATATGCTGGCGCCGGTCTTTCCGATGAACCTGATCGAGCAGGAAGTCAGCACCGAAAGGTGGATAGACATCCCGGAGGAAATTCTGAACATCCTCTATCGCTGGCGGCCGGCGCCCTTGCGCAGGGCGGTGTATCTGGAAAAGTACCTTGACACGCCGGCGCGCATATACTTCAAGGATGAAAGTGTCAGCCCGCCGGGAAGTCACAAGCCAAACACAGCCGTCGCCCAGGCTTGGTATAACAAACAGTTCGGTATCGAGAAACTCACGACGGAGACCGGAGCAGGACAGTGGGGCAGTGCCCTGGCCTTCGCCTGCAAATTGCTGGGACTCGAATGCAAGGTCTTTATGGTCCGAATAAGCTTCGATCAGAAGCCGTTCAGGAAAATGATGATGGGAGTCTGGGGGGCAGACTGTGTCGCCAGCCCGAGTTCCGAGACAAATGCCGGAAGAAAAGTGTTGGAGGAAATGCCCGAGACGCCGGGCAGCCTGGGAATCGCCATAAGCGAGGCTATCGAGCAAGCGGTGACTGACACGACAGGCAAGACACGTTATTCTCTCGGCAGTGTGCTTAATCATGTGATGCTCCACCAGACGATAATAGGCCTCGAGGCAAAGAAGCAGTTGGAGAGCATCGGTGAAAAGCTGCCCGATATGGTCATCGGTTGCGCCGGAGGCGGCAGCAACTTCGCAGGTTTGTCGTTCCCGTTTGTCGCTGACAAGATCAACGGTGCAGATATTACAGTCATCCCGGTCGAACCGACAGCTTGTCCAACTATGACGCGTGCACCTTTTGCTTATGACTTCGGAGACACCGCCTGTACGACACCGCTTCTGGCGATGTATACGCTCGGGCATGCTTTCGTGCCGCCTCCAATTCACGCCGGAGGACTGAGGTATCATGGCATGGCGCCGCTGGTCTGCCAGGCGATCGTGGAGGGTCTGATGGAGCCGCGAGCTTACCATCAGTTACAGTCCTATGACGCTGCAGTAACGTGGGCCAGAACGGAAGGCTTTATCCCCGCCCCTGAGACCAGCCAGGCACTCGCAGCGGTGATTGAAGAGGCCAAGAAAGCAAAAGATGAGGGCAAGGAAAAGGTGATCTTGTTCAACTATAGCGGACATGGCCTGATGGACCTTCTTGGCTATGATGCATATCTTTCCGGCAAGCTCACTGATTATGAGTTGCCGCAGGAAGAATTGCAGAAATACACCAAGGACCTCGATAATCTGCCTAAGGCGGAAATCAGAAAAAGTGGGAAGTGGTAAAAGTTCTGTTTCTGACTTGACCGCATGCTTTTTTTATGGCATTTTGTGGAAATGTGTGCTGCAAATAAGATGGGTAGTGTTTTTAAGGAGAAGACTATGGAAAAGAGAATTTTGGCAGGCATCGTGGTTTTGTTGGCCGTGGGAGGTTTCGCACAGGCACAGGATGGAAATCTGCACGGTGTATTTGACGTGACGTATCAGAGCAAGTACCTCTGGCGGGGTTTTGACGTGTACAACGACAAAAGCGCCGTCCAACCCAGTCTGGATTTGGACTTATTCGGGACAGGCCTTGGGCTCAGAGCCGAGGGGCACAGGGCAAATTCGTCCGGTCACGAGAATACAGAACGCTGGGACTACACTTTGTATTACCAGAATGTCATTTGCCCCGACGATGTTCACGCAACCCACTACATGCTCGGATACCGGTACTTCAACTACCCGCAGCAGAGCAGCCATACGAGAGGCGGCGTGACCGCCCCAACAAACACGGACCCGGGCACTTTCGACATTCACGAACTGCATGCCGTTTTGGCCTGGCCGAAAATACTGCAGGTTGAAGGTTTGGTGCCCGCGTACTGTCTCGTCAAATTGGCGCCGGTAAACAGCGGCACCACAGTGGGCTCGGCCTCCGCGAGCACCGGCACAGCCTCTGGTTTTGCCCACATATTCATACTTGACTACGGCCTGGCCATTCCGGGCTTGTCGCCGGACAGCCCTGAGCAGATCCTGAACCTGCACTCAGAGGTGGTATTCAACGATGGCGTCGGCCCAGCCGGCCAGAATGTCGACCACGATTGGACGAACGCCGTCTTCGGGGTATCGACGGGTTTCGAGCTGGCCGAGAACGTCGTCCTTACCCCCGGAGTTCACTACCAGGTGACAATGGATAGCTCGGTCAATGCAGATCAGGACGAAACCTGGTTCACTTTGGGCATGGCGTGCAAGTTCTGAGGTATAGTGCTCCCGATTGAAAATTCCCGTTTTTGCGCGGGTACATAGCTTCACAATAACAGTTTATGATCTTACTCGCGGGAATTTATTACCCTTCAAGGGTATAACTCAGAGCATTTGTGCTGAATTTCAGAAAAGGCTGGTTCCAGAAACCAGCCTTTTCCACTTGACACCTTTGATCATTCGAAACGCAGGAGGTTAAAGCCCGTATCTTCGTCAGGTTTTCTGCGAGCGTTCAACCCTTCTATTTCGATTATCGTGACTTCGAGAGTCAAAAACGTTTTTGTTCCGTCGCGCGGGCAGCCAACCATCACCTGGTCCGCTTTGCCGATTGCGGTATGCATGTGGAGCTTTGGTCCTTCTTTGTCACAATAGATGGTTCCCACACCAAGCACTTCGCCCGGGCCGGTGAAATCCTTGTAATCGGGGACAATCTTCGGTTTCTCCTGTACCGGCCCAACAACAACGTTGGCTCGCCTGAAACCGCCTGTAATGAATACCGCCGCCGATTTGATGTTCTCAGCGGCGGCAATTTTGTGTATGGATTCGTAAAGGTCTTCGCCCTCGAACAATCTCGCTGCTATTATTCTGCCCGTTTTACCTACCGCGTATTCCATTTCGTGACCCTGAGAGTAGATCGTTATTGACATCCTGAGTCCCGTCATCGGCGGAAGTATGCCGGACGTCAGGTTTTTTGCTCTCCAATTTCACGTTACGAGGTTATAATATTACGTGAAAACAATCGAATTTGAAAGGAGTTTATGTGCGGTACGTATCACCGATAGTTGTTTGTCTGTTGTTCACCGGATGTGGGGACAGATCTTACTATCTGGGCCAGAGGCACCTGCAGAAAGGCCAGCATGACCAGGCCATCTCGGAGTTTACCAAAACCATCAAGGCTAATCCCAAGTCCGCCAAGGCCTACTACAGCCGAGGCCGCATCTACAGTGACAGGGGTCAATACGATAATGCTATTGCCGACTTCAGCAAGGCTATCGAGATAGATCCGAAACATGCTGCCGCCTACAACGAGCGTGCGGTCACGTATGCCCTCACGAACGAACACGGCCGGGCCATATCCGACTTCACCAAGGCCATCGAGATAGACCCGAGGAACGCCGAAGTCTTCCACAGTCGCGGAGCTGCTTACAACTACAGGGGTCAATATGACCTGGCCCTTTTGGATTTCAGCAAAGCTCTTGAGATAGGTGCGGCGGACGCCTTCGTCTACAACGACCGCGGTGTTGTATTTGCCATGTGGCGCCATCACGACCGGGCCATCTCGGATTTCAGCAAGGCCATCGAGATAAATCCCAGAGATGCTCTGGCCTACAGCTATCGCGGGACCACTTACAGGGACAAAGGCGACAACGACCGGGCCATCGCGGACTATACGAAGGCCATTGAGATAGACTGGAAGTTTGCCGAGGCCCATATCGGCCGTGCGATCGCCTACTACAACAAGGACGAATATGACAAAGCATGGGGGGATGTCCGCAGAGCACAAAGTCTGGGGCTGGAGGTTCCTCCGGAATTCCTCAAGGCCCTTCGTGAGGCCTCGGGAAAAGAGCAATGAATTGGGGATGGTCTATTGTCTCTCGGCCAAAGAGTAAATAGGCGGTTCACAGATCTCATACGCTTTCAAACTTCAGGGGTGACATGATGCGACGACGTGAATTCATCAAACTTCTCGGCGGCTCCGCCGGAGCAGCCTTGTGGAATTTCGAGTCTCTGGCACAGGTGCGGGATGGTCGGCCCAACATAGTGCTCATCATCGCCGACGATATGGCTTGGGACGACTGCGGGGCATACGGCCATCGGAGGATACGAACTCCCAACATCGACAAACTTGCCGCCGAAGGGATGCGTTTCACCAATGCCTTCCTCACGACCAGCTCCTGTAGCCCGAGCCGCGCCAGCATTATCACGGGTCGCTACCCGCACGGCACGGACGCCGAGCAGTTGCACTGGCCACTGCCTGCAGAGCAGCGGACGTTCGTGGAGTTCTTGAAGAACGCCGGTTACTGGACCGCGTCGGCCGGCAAGTGGCACCTTGGCGATGCGGTCCGCAATCGTTTCGAGGTAGTCCACGAAGCGGATGTCTCGGGTTTTCAGCTTCCGAGCAGCGCGGACGGCTCGGCGCCGGCCATGGTCGCCGCCGAGAAGAGCGGCTGCGAACGCTGGCTTTCGACGCTCCGAGCCCGGCCCAAAGACAGGCCTTTCTTTCTCTGGCTTGCCGCGCTCGATCCGCACCGTGACTATGAGCGGGGGATAATCCCGGACCCGCACCGATCGGAGGATGTGACGGTCCCGCCATATCTGCCGGATGTCCCGGAGGTGCGAAAGGACCTTGCGCTCTACTACGACGAGGTTGCCAGGCTCGACAGCTATGTGGGCAGGATCATGGACGAACTCACCGAGCAGGGCCTCGAAGAGAACACCTTTGTCCTTTTCTTCAGTGACAACGGCCGACCTTTTCCAAGGGACAAGACCACGCTGTACGACGGTGGCATCAAGACACCCTGGCTTGTGCGCTGGCCCCGCCGGGTCAGAGCAGGGAGTCTCTGCCGACAACTGGTCAGCTCGGTGGATATTGCGCCGACGGTCCTTGCGCTTGCCGGTCTAAGCCCGCCGTCCTGTTTTCAGGGGTACGACTTCTCGCCGCTTCTGAAAGAGCCTGAGCGAAAGATTCGCGACTACATTTTCGCCGAAGATCACTGGCACGACTATGAGGATCTGGGACGGGCCGTGCGTTCGCTGCGCTACAAGTATATCCGCAACGACTATTGGGATCTGCCCGCCACGCCGCCGGCGGACGTGGGTCGAAGTCTTACCTTTACCGCGATGCGCCGGTTGCGGAATCAGGGCAAGCTCAGCAAGGATCAGACGGCATGCTTTGTCAGACCGCGCCCGGCCGAAGAATTCTACGATGCCATAAACGACCCCCATGAGCTGAACAATCTGGTGGATGATCCCCGACGCGCCGAGACGCTTGACGAGCATCGCCATGCATTGGACGACTGGTCCAGGCGCACCGATTTTCGGATCCCCAAAATCCGGACGCCAGACGAATTCGACCGCGAAACCGGTAAGCCTCTGGGCAACCGGATCCGTCCGAGGCCGTCGAAGAAGGATTTCCAGAAGATGCTGTCGGGAGATTCTTCCTGAGCAGCAGACTCAGGCCTTCTTTATCAATCGCCAGAAAGTCCAGGCGAGCAACACGAGGGCCACAGTGCTAAAAACGGGGGCCAGCCAGCCGGCCCACTCATAGCCTATGCCTTCGGGCGCGCGTTTTAGAATGACCGCCACGGCGGCAATCCCCACACCGAGAAGTCCTTCACCACCGACAAGACCCGAGCCGAGCAGCACGCCTTTTTCTCTGCGAAGTGACGTTTCTTCTTCGTTGGAGGATTTCCTCTCGGCAAAGAACTTGAGAAGCCCGCCAAGAAAGACCGGTACCATAGTGGACACCGGCAGATAAACGCCGACGGCAAAAGGGAGACTTGGAATTTTCACAAGCTCGCAAATCAGCGCGATACCGATGCCAATTCCAACGAAGAGCCAGGGCAGGTTCCGCTCCAGGACACCCTCTATCACAACTTTCATTAGAGTCGCCTGTGGAGCCGGCAATTCCTCGGTCCCGAAGCCGTAGGCCTTGTGCAAGAAGATTACGGTCAGGCAGACAAACGCCGCTGATGTGAGCACTCCAATCAGCTCGCCGATCTGTTGCTTTCTGGGAGTGGCGCCAAGCAGGAATCCTGTTTTCAGGTCTTGTGAAGTATCGCCGGCAATCGACGCGGCGATTGCCACCACACAGCCGACGGTAATGGCTGCGGCTTTTCCCATTGCGCCGGTCCAACCAAGCAAAAGGAAGACCGATGATGTGAGCAACAAGGTGGCAATAGTCATTCCGCTTGTCGGATTCGACGTGACGCCTACGAGCCCCACGATTCTCGATGAGACGGTCACAAAGAAGAAGGCGCATAGAATCACCAGGATGCCCGCTATGGCACGCGCACCTACGTGCCCAAGAATCGGAAACACCTGAGGAATCAGGGCCATCACCAGAAACACAACCAGCAGTGAGACGCCGACGACTTTCAACGACAAATCCTGATGCGTACGAGGCTCGGCTTTGGACGAAACTGAAAAACGCTCTTGAAGTTTTGCCACGCCGATGCGGATGCTCTCGACGATTGTAGGAACGCTGCGAATCAACGTCGCGAGCCCTCCGGTCGCAACCGCTCCGGCGCCGATGTAACGCACGTATTTCTCCCAAATCTCTCCCGGTGGCATATCGGAGATTGGAAGACTCATTTCCGGATAGAGAGGCTCGATGCGCCCTGAGCCCCAATAAGCGATGGCTGGAATAATAATGAGCCAGGATAGAAGGCCCCCACCTACCATAATCAGCCCGATCCTCGGCCCGAGAATATAGCCTACACCGAAAAGAGCCGCTGAGAGCTTGCAGCCAAGCTGAGCCTTTTTCACGAATGGGACAGCAACTGTCACCTTGTCGGGAACCAGATGAAGACCGTTCACCAGGAGCTTGTAAACGGCGCCGATACCCAAACCCCAGAACAGATTGACGGCCCGGTCCCCGCCAATGTCACTGGCCACCAGGACCTCGGCGCAGGCTGTCCCCTCGGGATAGGGAAGCTTTCCGTGCTCTTTGTCGATAAGGAATTTTCTCAACGGGATCATAAAGAGCACGCCGATTGTTCCGCCACAGATTGCCAGCAGAACCATCTGCAAGAGCTCGGGATCGAGCTGCCACAAGAATAGCGCAGGCAGCGTAAATATGATTCCACTTGCCAGGCTGCTCGATGCCGATCCGACAGTCTGTGAGATGTTGGCTTCCAGAATATCGCCCTTGCGTCCCAGACCCTTGAGCACTCGAAAGGCCGCAACAGTCATCACTGCAATCGGAATCGACGTAGAAATCGTCAGGCCCGCCACCAGGCCCAGATAGGCATTGGCCGCACCGAAAACAATGCCGAAGACGATACCGAGTGATACCGCTTTGACACTGAACTCAGTCCGCAGCTCCGTACTTTGCACATAAGGTTCGTACTGTCTATCCGGCGCCTGGGGTTTGTACGCGCCTGCATTCAATCCCTTCTTGCTACTCATAACGACTCCTTCTTTGCGGGCAAGACAAAGAGCTAAATCAACACGTTCATTTTACGCTGGTGAGTGCCTTGTGGAATTCCTCAGCGAGAAGTCTGTATCCGTCGGTATTTGGATTTCTCGCCCTTGCACCAAATGTGATGCTGTCTCCAAGACATGCCACCCTGGTTCTCGCGTCAGTTCCACCTCTCGGCTTCACTCTCAAGACATATGAGATGGTCCCTGATCTGCCTTCGATGTTTGTGCCCGACGCAAGATACAGGTAGGCCGGCTCTTTGCCGATCATCAATACCTGCGGTCTCTCGAATTTACCCCCGGCTCCGTAATGAGTCTTTGCCCCGGAGCGTTTTCCTGGTGCGATGTAATCCTTGAGCAATCCGAAGCCGAGCGCAGGCCGGTTCTCAAATCGCACCCCGTCTTCGGATTCCCATAGAAGACCTCCTCCGCGCTTGAGAATCCCGTGGTTGTCGGTGGTCAATAGATACACCTTCTCATCCATTGCGAACGCATATCCGTCCTCAATGGACTGGTCGTTGCCGGTGATAGGATCGGGCAACTGAACGTAGGGCCCCTCGATCTTCTCTGCGGTTGCCAATCCCATTCTGGAATGCCATCGCTGGTTCTTCCGCGTGTCGTTCGACTTGAAATATAGAAACAAACGGCCGTCGGGGTGCTGCAGAAAGGCCGGATTCACGACGCCGTTTCCCGCCTTGCAGTTGTAATGACCTCGGTCGACTGGCGGCGCCAGAATCATCCCATCCTTGCCCACCTTCTTCCACGGGCCGTATAGCATATCCGATATGGCCATGCCGATACGCTGATTGGCGGGGTGTTCGTCGAGCCCGGTGTTGCCGATGTACAGTAAGACAAACTTCTTTCCGACCTTATGAACGGTCGGATTGTGAATGCCGCAGCGATCCCATGTCTCGATTCCGGTTCCGGCCAGGGCCACGTCGGAAAACCTGAATGGTCCCTCGGGGCTGTTGGATACGTAGTGTGCAACTTCGCTGTGCGTTCGCCAGCCCGGATCGAACTTCGCCGAGACAGGCCAACGAGCGACGAAAAGATGCACATCTCCTTTCGGGCCGATGATAGGTGAGGTTCCCCAGATGTGCCAACCACCCTGCCTGACCGCAACGCCGGCGTATTCAAGCCGTTGTTCAAAAGTGGCCGCAGAACTGTTGCTTTCCTGTGCCTGCAATAACACACTGCGGCTCAAGCTGGACACTGACAGTACAACGAGGGCAAGTGTCAAACGAAGTGGCTTCACTCAAACACCTCTGAAAATCTCAATCGTTGATTCGGTTCGGCAAAGGCACGGCGATGCCGGTGCTTTTCATGGCCGGCATGTCGGCATTACAATCCTCCAGGAACCTTCCCAACTGCCGGGCAAGACTCTTGACCAAGTCACCTCTATGCTCTGCGAGATTCTCAGACTCACCGATATCCTCTCGCAGGTTGTACAGTTCGAAATGCTGGTCGTTGTGGAAATATATCAGCTTGAAATCTCCTTTGCGTATCGCGCTATAGGGTGGCTGATCGTAGCAGTGGGGGAAATGCCAGAACAACGGTCTGTCCTTAACAAGGGCAGTCTTCTGTCTCAGCAGAGGGACAAAACTCACACCGTCAGCCTTGCCGCCTATCTGCCGGTAATGCCGGACACCTGCGATTTCGAGTAGGGTCGGGAAGATGTCCTCAATTATAACCTGGTCACTACAGATCGAACCGGGTTCGGTCACCCCGGGCCATTTTACGATCATCGGAACTCGAATTCCCCCCTCGTACGGCGTGAGCTTGTGCCCTCGCAGAGGTTTGTTCGGCGCGGCCTGTTTCGGTGCCCCATTGTCCGACATGAATACTATGATCGTATTCGAGTCTAACTTGAGGCGCCGGAGATTGGCCATTATGTCACCGAGCGACTTGTCCATGCTCTCGATCATCGAGGCGTACGCTGCATTGAGACCGCTCAGCCCTGCCTTCCTGTACTTGTCGTAGAATCGCTCGTCCTTCTCCCACGGCGCATGAATTGCATAGTGTGACATATATAGATAGAAGGGTCTGCTCTCTGAGGCCGCCTTCTCAATTATCTTGTTGGCCTCGATAGTCAGCACCTCGTTTAGATAGATATCCTTGCCGTGGTATTGCTCAAGGCCGGGGATATCCCAGATCCGGTCTCCACCTCGCCAGGCGGCGCTAAAGTTGTACCGGCCGTAGTAACTGCCCGGTCCGCCGGCCGCGTGACCGGCGACGTTCACGTCAAAACCCAACGCAAGCGGATCTTCGCCGGGTGTACCTTTTGCCCCCCAATGCGCCTTACCCACATGAATGGTACGATACCCGGCCTCTCTGAGGAACATGGGCAGCGTCCTGGCATGTATCGTTCGTTCTATGCCGGCAGCGGGACTCAAACCATTCACATTCCATTGGGGCATTCTCAGCGTCTTATGGTTCGGATCCGGCGAAACATTCTTTCTCAGCGTCCAGTTCGTCACACGATGCCGGGCGGCGTTCAATCCGGTCATCAGACTCACGCGCGTAGGCGAGCAAACCGCACAGGCGTAAGCCTGCGTGAACTTAATTCCGTCGGCCGCCAATTCTTCCATGTTGGGTGTGCGGTATATTCTATTCAGCTCGGTAACCTCTTTGTGAAACGGCACAGACGTGTCCTGCCAGCCCATATCGTCGGCCAGGAAGAATATGATATTGGGTTGCTCTCGTCTCTGCGGTGCGCTGTCGCCTGCCAGGACAGAGCCCGAAAGACAAACGGTTGCTGCCGTCGCCAAAGCACTCTTCAAGAATTGTCTGCGATTCACAGTTGCTCCCAGGGAGTTGTCAAGGACTTAACGTCAGTTCGACCCCGCTGATGATTGGCCTGCCCGATTTGGCCGTGAGACTCAGTTCGAGCGCCCGGCCGATCTTGATTCCTTTGAACTCTCTTGCTATTCCACGCATCCTGCCTCCGGCGGCTTTCACAATGTCGAGGTCTCGGATGATTTCTTCACCCTGGAGACTGACGCTGAAGACACGCTCTCCGGGCTTGGCGTCTCCGGGCTCGGCGTAAAACAATCGCACCGTGTATGGCAACACGTCGTTCGCATCGGCACCTTCGTACTGCTCGGGGATAAACCCGACTGAGATGTTTTCAGCCCCTTCGACACCTGAGGCTGTCACCCATGACATGCCTTCGCCGCCTTCGACCCACAGGGAATGATGGTAGTAGTATTCGCGGCGATCGGGCCCGACGGCAATCGAGACTTCCGGCGACGGCCCTCCCACGCTCGGGTAGTCCAGCCACAATGTCCCGGATTCGGTCATCCGGTCGCCGGGAGCGCCGAAGTTGATTCCCAGGCGCTTTATTCGTCCCTGGAATGGAGTGTCACCCCATGCCATCCATTGCTCGAACTGCTCAGGCATGTGCACCATGCCGAGCCCCGAGGCCAGAGGATAGCCGCACGTACAGCCCTCGTAAAAGTAGGGCACATTCAAGATCCCATTTGCGGGAATGATGCTGTTCGTACAGCCCGACCGAATCCCGGTGATGTTGACCAATCCGCTCTCGAACCGCTTGTCGTAAAAGGCCCCCGTTCCTGAACGCATAGTTATCATGTAACCGTAATCGACGCCGGGCTCACAGCCGTAACTCTTGGGAAGCACCCTCGGTTCGGTCAATCCTGTAACGGGGTTGACCCGCTCGCCCCAGACGTTGTCCTCGTTGATTACAGGCGGTCTGTACTGAGGCGGCTGGGGACCGCCGTCTTTGTCGGGAAGTCTCTTCACCGCCGCCAGCGCTTCTTTCTTCGACAGCACGCGTCCGGTGTACACGTCGGCAAACATGCTCGCTTCCAGCGAATAGGGCCTCTCCGTAGTCAGCCAGGCCTTCGGCTGCGATATCATTACGCCGTCAACTATCTTAGGCTGAGGCGAACGTTTGAATTGCCTGACGGAATCGTCGAACCATACAACGCCCAGTGGAGCTTTCACCAATTCATCGGGACTGCTCCACAGCCCCGTGTAGTCTGAGGTCCCCGGCAGGGCTCCGACTCGCTTTAACAATACAAAGTCGTCTATCTGCTCGAGTTCTGCATTTGCCAGGTTTGCCCGGCGGAGGCGTTTGGAAAAGACCTCTCCTCGGCTCTTGGCAATTGATAAGCAGGCCGCGGCCCCGTACGGACGAAGTGACTCAAACATCTTCTTGACAAACGCCGCACCGCGAGAAAATCCCGCCACCGATAAGTCCTCAGACACAATCAAATTCGCAAAATAAGGCGGCAGGCCAAAGTCCATGGGATCTCCGGCATGAACCACTACTCGTCTGCCGTACAGTCCCGCCGAATCCAGTCGTCTGCGAAGGGCATCGACCTTCTTCGCATCGGAATCTACGGCGATGATGTGCATCTTGGTTTGGACTGCGAGTTCTTCAATTATCCGGCCTGTTCCAACACCCAGGACTAAAGTGTATCCATCGTCAGCGCCGGTCAAGCGAAGTATTCGTTTAACTTTGGCATTCCATGAATCTGGTTTCGTTTGTAGCAGTGTCCGCCCAACCTCACATCTTTTTGGACTCACCGCTTCTGCCCCAAAGCAGTATATGCAGCCTTCATCGGTGACAACGAACATCTTACCGTCTGCCGCCAACATGCTGCACACCTTGCCCTCGACCGCTTCGAAACCGGCGCCAAATGAATACTCCCTGCTGTCAACCGAGATCCTGTTTCGACTGCCGGCCCTGGCCAGCCATTTCCTGCCGACCCACGGATCGATTCTCTGTGGGCTCACCCACGCCCTGCTGTTGCTCCAGCTGGTCTCGTAGAAACGGTCCTCGTGCAGTTCGCGATTATAATCCGCATCGACGCTTAGCCGTCCGTTGGGATCGCCCACGACAAACCAACTGCCGGGTATTCGGTTGGCAAGATGACAGAACGCTATCAGCTCGCCTGTGTCAATGTCGAAATAGGCGGGAACTCCGCCGGTGCCGTTCGGAACGAGCAGGTCGTTTCCGTTGACCAACAGATAGCCCTGAAGGCTGGGGCCTCCGAATGACCACGCGCCGTGAGGATGGCCCAGGTACAATGAGCCGCTTCGATCGTTCAGCCAGATAACCTCGCCGGTCTCGGCGTCCAGGGCGCAGACAAAGATCCCTTCGAAAGGCCAGATCCCCGCCGCGAAATAGATCCTCCCATCCTTGAGAACCGGCCCGCCGCGAACGGGCCAGACCGACATCATCCGCCCGTTGCCAAGAATCTTGCGATTCGAAGGGGCGGCGCGAAACTTCCACAGGAGCTTACCGGTAGCGGCATCCAGACAATAGAGGCACCCATCATCGGAGGCGGCGAAGACCTTGTTCTTGAACGCAACCGGAGCGAAACGAACCGGGCCGTCGGTATAGAACTTCCACTTCTCGAGGCCCGTCTCGGTATTGATTGCAGTGACCGTGTCATTGCAGGGCGAGCCCACGAAGAGCGTCTTTCCCATGACAACAGGTTCATAGCCGGCGTCGAATTGAAGCCTCCTGCTTGCGAATGCAGGCTTGACTCTGGGGTATTTCCTCACCCACTGCAGATGCAGCTTCTCGGGTAGCTTCTGAGGTGACACAGCACTTCGGTTTGCGTCGTACCGCCACATCGGCCAATCCTCCGCACTCGAGACCGCCGAGCCGATCATGAACAACACACACACAAAATACCGCTGCTGTCTTCTCGTCATTATCTTGCCTTTCTTTCCATGCCTGGCGTGCCGACTCTTCGGACGTGGTTAAGCGGCCTTCGACCAAATACTCATTTCCTGTTCTTCTTGCTTGCTTTCCTATTCGCAGTGATGGCGTGCCATTCTTGCCAAAGATCGCTGAGTTGAGCTACTCTTTTCGGGTACTTGCCGGCCAGGTTCACAAGCTCAATGGGGTCGGCCTGCATGTCATAAAGCTCCCAGGGTTCCTTGTCCATCTTTACAAGCTTCCATTTTCCCTGCCTCACTGCACAGCCATGTGCGTATTTCCAGAACAGGGCATCGTGGCCTTTGCGCTTCTGTCGGCGCAGGATCGGCACCATGCTCTTTCCGTCGGCCGGATCGATCTGCCTGCCTTCATAGGTCCCGGGGTACTCAACCCCCGCGGCCTCAAGAACTGTCGGCAGGATATCCATAACGTGACATACCTGGCGCGTGATCCGTCCGTGTCCGCGAACAACTGCGGGCCAGCGAACGATCAGCGGAACGCGGATGCCGCCTTCATGATCGTACTGCTTGAACATGCGAAGCGGCGTATTGCTCGCGTTGGCCCAGCCGTATCCGTAGCTCTGCCATGTGTCTTCGGCGCCGGGCATTACATCGGGAAGATTGCCCTTATTGATCGGACGCCCGTCACGTGTCTGCTTGTTCAGAAATACGCCCTCGCGCGACTGCTTGTACTCAACGTGACATCCGCCGTTGTCGACCAGCACCATGACCAGCGTGTTTTCCAGTCGGCGGCTTTGGGCCAGCTCTTCGAGGATTCGCCCGATCCCTTGGTCCATGCGCGCTATCTGAGCGGCATAAACTTCCATTCGCCTTTGTTGCCACCCCTTGTGTTTCTCGTCCGCCCAGGCGCCGACGTTCGGATGTCGCGGTGAAAGCGGCGTATCCGGTTTGACTACACCCAGCTTCTTCATGCGCGCCAGTCGCCGCCGGCGAAGCTCATCCCAGCCCATCGCGTATCGGCCCTTTTGTTTGGCGATGTCTTCGCTACGGGCGTGCAGGGGCCAATGTGCCGCGGTGTACGCCGTGTAGAGAAAGAGCGGCGTCTCTTTCGGCGTTTGCTTTATGTACCGCACCGCATTGTCGCTTATGGCGTCGGTATAGTAGAAGTCCTTACTCTTGAGCCATTCGTCCTCGGCGGGCTCACCGTCACGGCTCAGCGTCAGCGGCGCGAAGAAACTGCCGCAGCCCTGGGGAGTCCCGAAGAAATTGTCGAAGCCGCGCTCGAGTGGCGCCTTTCTATTGAGTACGGGTTCGCCCGCGTTGTGCCACTTGCCCACGGCACAGCTTCGGTAGCCGGCACTCGATAGCGCCTCGGCGATCGTGACGTTGCGCCCGCTGTTGTATCGGCGAATATGGTACTGACCCGTCAGCAGAGCGACTCGAGTCGGTGCGCACATACTTTCGGTATGGAACTGTGTGAAACGGACACCTTCGGCAGCGAGCCTGTCGATATTCGGCGTCGGGATCTCGCCGCCGTAACAGCCGAAATCCGAGTACCCGATGTCGTCGCCGATGATAATGACAATGTCGGGCCGCCTGTTACTGTCCGAGGCTCTCATCAGGCGGGGCGTCATAAATGCAGATGTGCCTATCCCTATTGTTCTGAGAAAATGTCGCCTTGTAGTCTTACCCATTAGTGCAACTCCACAGGTTGTGTCCCATTGATCTTGTTTTGAGCCAGTATACAGTGTTTCCGGTCGGAATACGACCGAAGTTTTGGCCGGTGCTCTCTAAGAAGGCTCATTCCTTCGAATGCTGCTTGAACGCGGTCAGTTCAAACGATATCATGGATGCCAGACCGAAGAATACAAGCCAGGCAAAGTTGGATTTAGGAGCCGCTGAAAGGAAATACCATGAAGGTGACATCAAGACGTGACTTTCTTAAGAATCTGAGTTTGACCGCGACGGCGCTTTGGGCCGGCCCCGTTCTGGCGAAGACCGATGCCCGGTCGAGAACGAAGCGTCTCAACGTCCTTATGATTCCGGTTGATGACCTGCGCCCACAGTTGGGCTGTTACGGTTTTGAACAGATCATCTCGCCCAATATCGACAAGCTCGCCGCGACGGGCACGCTTTTTCGGCGAGCCTACACAATGGTCGCGACGTGCAGCCCGTCGCGCACGTGTCTGATGACCGGTTGCCGACCCGACACCACGAAAGTCTACGACCTCGTCACGCACTTTCGCAAGACAATTCCGGACGTGGTGACATTGACACAGCATTTCAGCAAGCACGGCTATGAATCCGTCGGCATGGGCAAGGTCTATCACGGTAGCCTCAACGACATGGCGTCCTGGGACCGATGGATCGACGTCAAGTCGGGCCCCTCCTGGCTTGACCCGAAGACCCAGCAGTGGATGGCCAGACTCCAGAAGGAGGCAAAGAAGAAGGGACTAAAGGGCAAGGCGCGCAGCCGGTACACGCGGGGGACGGTGACCGAGTGCCTGGACGTAGAGGACAACGCCTATTTCGACGGCGCCATGACCGACCGGGCCGTCCGGGAACTCAAGGCCTTCGCCACGTCCGGCAAGCCCTTCTTTATGGCCGTCGGCTACAAGAAGCCGCACCTGCCGTTCATCGCGCCGAAGCGTTACTGGGACCTGTACAAACGCCGGGACATCGCGACGGCGCCAAATCCCTTTCACCCCAAGAATATGCCAAGAGGCGCCGTGGATTCGTTCCCCGGCGAAATGGGCTCTTACTGCGACGCCCGGGAACTTGCCGCAAAGCAGAAGGCCGCCGGCAGGCAGGACTGGCCCGACGATTTCTCACGTCAACTGATCCACGCATACCTGGCCTGCATCAGTTACATCGACGCCCAGATCGGGCGGCTCCTGGCCACGCTCGAGAAGACCGGCCTGGCCCGCAACACCGTGGTCGTGCTCTGGGGCGACCACGGCTGGCACCTTGGCGAAAACGGCACCTGGGGCAAGCATACCAATCTCGAATGGGGCACGCACTCGCCGCTTCTGCTGCGCGTACCGGGCCAGGCGAACGCGGGCGCTGTCACGGACTGCTTAGCGGAATTAGTGGACGTATACCCCACACTGGCCGAGGCCTGCGGCCTGGGTGTCGGCGAGCACTGTGAAGGCACGAGCCTGATGCCGCTGCTCAGGAATCCATCTCGCCGGTGGAAGACTGCCGCGTTCAGCCAGTTCCGCAAGACAATCAACGGTGTCCCCTGCATGGGCTACACGATGCGCACCGACAAGTTCCGCTACACCGAATGGCGCAATCGAAAGAATCTGGCCCGCGTGGTAGCCCGCGAGCTGTACGATCACCGTCAGAACCACGACGAAAACGAAAACGTCGCAGGACATGCCGAGCATAAAAAGACTCTCGAACAACTGGCTGCGAAGATGAAGGCCGGCTGGAAAGCGGCCCGTCCTATGTGAATTCGAGCGCAATGTGCGCACACACTGAAGATCCACAGGCCTGCGAGCAGATCGCGTCCAAGGACCCGTCTTCCAGATGAAGTAGCTCTCCAAGGAGCATTCTGATATGATACAGCGTCCAGCGATTGTTCTTTGTTTTAACGAGCAAGCAGGAGGCCAAGGTAATGGGCAATAATGGAAGAAGATATTTATGTCTGGTTTTGTTGGTCATATCTGGTACCGGCCTGCAGGCAGCAGATCGCAGCAACATCAGGCCAAGGGCCAGGCAAGCAGGAATAGCACCTGGCGTGCTGGCAGCCGGCAGGCTGAACAGTATCACCGATGTCGAGGGAGTGAAGGTCGGCCACGTTACACTCATAGAGGGCCAGGACATCAGAACCGGCGTGACGGCTGTCATACCGCACTGTGGAAATCTCTTCGCGGAAAAAGTCCCGGCTGCTATCTATCTGGGAAACGCCTTCGGTAAACTGATGGGCTATACTCAGGTTGAGGAGCTGGGAAATATCGAAACTCCCATTGTGCTGACCAACACGCTGAATGTTGGAATAGTAGCTGACGGTGTAATCGAATACATGCTGAATCTGCCCGGCAACGAGAACGTGATGTCTATGAACCCCGTGGTGGGTGAAACGAATGACGGCTGGCTCAACAACATCAGGAGCAGGCCGGTGCGTCAACATCATGTCCGGCAGGCGATAGAGAAGGCTGCCGCCGGCCCTGTTGAGGAAGGCTCGGTGGGAGCCGGTACCGGAACGATATGCTTTGGCTTCAAGGGTGGTATTGGCACATCCTCGCGGCAACTGCCCAAATCCCAAGGTGGCTATGCGGTCGGCGTGCTTGTTCAGAGTAATTTCGGCGGGATCCTGACCATCAATGGCGCTCCTGTGGGCAGGGAACTATCGGCGGAAAACAACAGCCACGATAGAGGCGGCTCCTGTATGATCGTAGTAGCCACCGATGCCCCTCTCCTGTCTCGGAATCTCAAGAGACTTGCCAAAAGAGCGGTTCTTGGTCTGGCGCGAACCGGCTCGGTAATGAACAATTCCAGCGGCGACTATGTAATTGCCTTTTCGACAGACGAAGCTCTTAGACGGCCGATGAACAGCAAGAAGGTCGCCGGCGAGCAATTACCTAACAGCAAGATGGATCCGTTGTTCAGGGCCGTGGCCGAAGCGACCGAAGAGGCTGTGTACAACTCGCTTTTCAAAGCAACTGATGTCACCGGCAGAGACGGCCATTTCTGCGAGGCTCTGCCTATCGATAGGACATTGGAGATTTGTCGCAAACATGGGGTCATTAAGTAGATCTCCGTCCCGTATGTCTGCAACAAACTATTTTGCGGTAGTCGCCGGGCGTGGGATGGAAACTGCAAACATAGCACCCTAAGAAACATGAAATACGCTATAATATGCATACAAGATTTGACGTATGGCCGTAGCGTGCTGGAGGTTTGGGAAGATGATGACGCATTCTAAATACAGTCCCGCTGCATTGTACATGGTTTGTCCTATCTCCGCGGTGTTTGTCTTTTCATCGGCCATCGCGCAGGTGTCTACCTTGCCTAACGGCGTGGCATCCGGGGATGTTAAACAGACCTCAGCCGTATTGTGGGCCCATAGTACAGCTCTCGGAGAGGTCACGTTTGAGTATTCTGCTCTAAACGACTTTGCGCTAACAAACGGACACGAAACAGTTGCAGTCCTGGACACAAGTCAGCCCGTGAAGGTGGAGATAACCGAACTCCTTCCAGCGACTCAATACCACTACCGTGTCACTGATGCACAGAACGAGACTGCAGCCGGTAAGTTCAGAACGGTGTGGGACATCGGCATCAGCGGCGGTCTTCGTTTCGGAGCATCAGGAGATTGGCAGCAGGCGCCACCCTTTCCGAGTTTGAAAAACGTCCCTGAACGCGATCTTGATTTCTTCATCAAGCTTGGGGATAGCATCTACGCCGATTCCGAGACACCTGGACTCCCAGGTGTTGTGCAGGCACGCACGCTCGAGGACTTTTGTATCAAACATGACGAGAATTTGTCTTCCCGATTCGGCTCGAACGTGATGGCCCTATTGAACGCCTCAACACCCATTTTAGCGACTATTGATGATCACGAAATTGTTGACAACTTTGCCGGCGGCGCAGTCCCAGGTCAGTCGCCCGATGCCCCGGATGTTCACCCATTGGAACCTCCGCTTTTCACAGATGCTGTCGACTTCGTCAACGAAACTCAGGTGTATCAAGATGCTATGCAGGCTTTCAGTCAGTACCATCCAATACGGGACGAACTGTGGGATACTCCTAACGACGTGAGCACACACGGAAAGCCAAAGTTCTACCGCAAGGCCACCTACGGCAGCGATGCGATCATTCTTGTTCTGGATGCACGGTCTTTTCGAGATGCGCCTCTGCCGGTCATTGCAGATCCATTTGATGCCAATCAGGTCGAGGCCTTCCTTGCCGGCACATTCACTCCCGATCGGACGATGCTGGGGCTTGCTCAATTGGAATCTCTCAAGAATGATCTGCTCGAAAGCCAACTGGACGGCATAACATGGAAGTTCGTTGTGATACCCGAGCCAATTCAGAACTTCGGCGTAATCAACGCCGAGGATCGGTTCGAGGGCTATGCGGCTGAGCGTACTGAATTGCTCAGATTCATCCGTGAGAATGCAATTCAGAATACGGTGTTCATTGCCGGCGATTTTCATGGGACCATTGTGAACAACCTGGCATACCAGGAATTGGTGACTGAAGGAACAGACAATTCCACTTTTATAGACTCCACCCCAATAGACGCTTTCGAAGTTGTCACCGGTCCCGTCGCCTTTTTCGATGGGCTTCTTGGACCTTCTACTGTGAATATCGCCGCATCTGCCGGAGTGCTGAGCCCTTTCCTCAAGGGCCTCTACGACCGTCTTCCTGTGGCACCTGATACAGATAGTATTGTCAACGACAAGGATGACTTCTTCAAAAGCCTTGTAAATACTCAGCTTGAAGTTGTTGGTTATGACCCTGTAGGATTGAATGACAACGACGCAGATGCCGAAGGACTGATTGATGCCGAGCTTCTCCAGGGTGATTATCTGGCCTGTCACACTTTCGGATGGGCGGAATTTGACATTGCTCCTGAAACGCAGGAACTTCTCGTGACGGTCTATGGTGTGGACGCGTATAGCGAGATTGATTTGCTGGCTGACGCCAATAGCGTAGTCAACCAGGCTCCACGAATCGTCAGTCAATTCCTGGTACGTCCAAATCGTTCGGCTGCTGGTGATTCTGACAGCCTTTGAGACCATTGCCTTGATTTGCAGTTTCATTACTGTGTTCTTGGGCGGTGTATGTTATAGTTCTCACGATTAAAATTTCGGATCTTTGCGCGGGTAAGTAGCCTTTCAATAACAGTTTATGATCTTACTCGCGGGAATTTGCTACCCTGAAGGGTATAACATTTCCGTCATATAGAAAAAGGCTATCAGAAAGGGCATCGAATATGAAATGCCAACATATACTGGTTTTCGTTCTCTCAGTCATATCAGTTGCTTCGGCCGGCGAGACGTTGTTCACATCAGGACCACAGGAGTTCGCCGGGCGGAAATACTACTGGCTTGCCGAATGGAAACTTGAAGTTACCCTTCCAGACGATACGACCTCGGATGACCGATTCGAGGTCCTCTTCGGCTCGAAAGGTGCTTCCAAACGAACGCTTTACTTCGATTACGAGGGCAAGACCAGTTCTATGTTCCATGTTGGGCAAGGGGGCGGATTCGCATGGGTCCAAATTCGCTTGGAGCAGTTGTCCGGTGGTAAGAAGGTGGTTCTCTATGGAAAAGGACGAGAGGCGGTCGCGTTCCTGGCTGGTGTGCGAGTCGCCGGCAACTCGACTGCGGCGCCAAAGGTCAAGCCAATCCGTACGGCAGCAGCTCCACCACCCGGCCAACACTCGGCACAATGGGCGGATCTTCCCGGCTTTGAACTTACCGATGAGGCACTAAGGCTGTGGGACCCTTCGCCGGGACAGCCTGACTGGCGCCGCGCCGAGAGGTCGGCACGATACGCCGGCATCGCCCTGAGCAAAGTCCAGCGTTGGCTGCGTGAGCAGTGCCTTGCGGTTCGCGACGAGCGGTCCGGCTTGTTTCGCCCTACCGGGCGCGAGTGGAACTATCGCGATACGGCGGCTGACTGTTATCCCTTCTATGTCTGGGCAGCCTACTACACCGACAAGGAGATACTCGATACGATAATGCTCGAAACCCTGGAAGCCGAGCAGCGACTCTGCAATCATCTGGACCGCCTGCCTGTTCGCTACGACATGGACGCCGAACAGAAGATTGTGACTGCCTTCGATACGATGATCTTCGGCGCCAGTGAATACGCCAAGGACGGTCTGGTGCCAATCGTCGAGATCACAGGCAAAAAGTATCCGTGGTTCGACCGTATGCGAGGGCTGGTTGACGACATCTTCAAGCATGCCCGTATTGACACGCCGCAGGGTAAGATTGCCTCGACGAACATCGAAGTCAACGGTGAACTTCTGCAACTCTTGCCACGGTTGTATAGCATGACGGGAGAGCAGAAATATCTCGATTGGGCGCACCGGCTGGCCGACTATTACCTTTTGCCCGGTAAATTTATTCCCTCGCGTCTGTCAGATCACGGCTGTGAAATCATCGGTGGATTGGGTCTTCTCTTTGCCGTCGATACGACGGTGTCTGGAGAAAAGGCTGAGCAATACAGACCGCACATGCAATATATGTTCGATGAAATCCTACTGCGAGGGACTAACTCCGACGGGATTATCGTCAGGAACCTGCAGGATGCGGTGGGACCTCATGATGGCGTGACCACAGGTGATGGCTGGGGATATGACTATGTCGGCTTTCTCGACTATGACATCGCCCTGGGCACACAGCATTATCGTGAGGCGATCCGTCGACCAATGACCAATCTCTTGAAACCGCGCTACAAGAGATTCAACTGGGATCACGGTTCTCGCGATAACGTCGCCGACTCAGTCGAGGGCGGACTCTATCTCTCATACCGGATCCCCGTAACCGAGGCCTTTGTCTGGGCCGACCGGGAGATGGCCACCTTGTTGGTAGACCACTCGGATGCGGACCGTCTCTGGGGCCTGCACAAGCTTGAAGCGAACACAGTCCGTACTGTGCTGATCCATACCATGCTGCATACCCGCAATACAATCGCTCGACCCTGGCGGCAGGGACTCCAGTTGGGCGCTGCGCCTTGCAGCGACGGAATCTGCATTTTCATGAAATCCGACAGTCCGTACGAGGGTCTCCTTCAGTTTGACATCCCGCGACATCGGATCTACATGGGTTTTGAACAGGACTGGCCGCGAATGAACGCCGTCCCTGAATGGTTCACAGTCGAACCGGACGAATCGCACCTCTACAGGGTGGAGAATATCGACACCGGATGGACAAAAGTCCTCTCGGGCAAGTCGCTCAGTGAGGGCCTGGCCGTGAGCATCGAATCGGACAAGCCACTGCGGCTTACAGTTACCGGCAAGTGACACTTCAATGGTAATCACCTCCGTCCGGAAGAATCCATTTCTTTCCCTACTTGCTGAAGCAGAAGGTTGTTGGTATACTGCATCCTGTGTGGTCGTACGTGCGATAGACACTCTACCAGAGCACATAGCGCTGCATAAGGAACTAATAAATGCACCAAGAAGAAGCTGGGCAAACGCTGGTGCTAATAAAGCCAGACGCATTGAAGAACTCCGTGACGGGCTTTTTGCTCTCCCAACTGTCGGAATTCCATACGGGGTCGCGATTTGCAGCGGCCAAGATAGTCCAGGTCAGCCGGATGCTTGCCGAACAACACTATGCCGAACACGAGGGCAAGGCATTCTACCCAGCACTGATCGATTACATCATGGGCTGCGCTCACTACCCTGACGACGCCAGCAAACGCCGAGTGATCGCCATTGTCTATCGTGGTCCCCATGTCTTGCAGAGGGTACGAAATGTCGCCGGCCCGACCAATCCTCACGTCGCGCGAGAGGAAAGGCCGGGATGTATTCGTGCCTTGGGCACAGTGGTTCCTATCAAGGACGAGTCAGGACGTGTGATCAGCGAGCGTCTGGACAATGTTATCCACGCTTCAGCTACGCATGCTGACGCCGAGCGAGAGATCAAGCTCTGGTTCGAGCCGCGTGATATCCCGCCCCTGATGCGCGCCTATCCTACAGACGTGTGTGAGAAGCACTACTATCTCAGGGGTGGGGAGCTTTGCAGCGCCTACGAGCCGGGCAGTGTCTGTCTGTTTGCCCCTGGCGATGTGGTCTGGCGGTCTGATTTAGAGCTGCTGCGTCTGCGAAGTCAAAATGCCCCGGCTGCTGTGAATCTCGATGCAGTGGCTGCCAAGTATCTTATCAACAGGGATTCGCCGGATCATTAGATGTGTCTATTTCCGGTGTTCTGTGGGTGTGGCCTAGCTCTTTGCAGGCCAGGTCACAATGAGTGACAATTGCTAAAGCGTTGATGGTGAGGCTACTGCAATGAAAATAAGACTCTTTGACCGATGTTCGGACAATCCTATCATTTCACCTTTGGATATGCCGTTCCAGGCTGCGGCCGTGTTGAATCCCGGTGCCACTCAACACGGTGATGACGTCCTGTTGCTGCTTCGAGTCGAGGACCATTCGGGCAGTTCAAGCATACACGTTGCCCGCAGCAAAAATGGAGTGGACGGTTGGCAAGTCGAGTCAGAACCATTGCTCCGCTACGGTGAGCCCGGCTGGAGATATGAGCAGTGGGGCTGTGAAGACGCACGGATAACATATCTTGCCGAAGAGAAATGCTGGTACATTACTTACACTGCATATTCGCCCGCAGGCGCAGCCGTAGCGTTGGCTCGCACTGAGGACTTCAAAACCCTCGAGCGGATCGGCCTTATCTTTTCACCCAATAACAAGGACGCTGTTCTGTTTGGCAAGAAATTTGGCGAGCGATGGGGCGTTCTGCACCGACCTGACGCCGGAGGCATCGAACACATTTGGTCTGCCTACTCGCCCGATCTTGTGCATTGGGGCGAGCCACACTGTGTGCTGCCGGAGCTTGCAGGCCCGGCCTGGGATGGCGTCAAAGTCGGAGCCGGACCGCCGCCAATCTTGACCGAGCACGGCTGGCTATTGATATACCACGGGGTAAAAGGTTACGGTGGCCATCTCGTTTACCGAGCTGGTGTAGCCCTCCTGGACAAAGACAGACCCCACAAGACGATTGCTCGCTCGCCCAACTGGGTTTTTCAGGCCGAAGCACCCTACGAACTGTCTGGATTAACGCCAAACGTGGTATTTCCCACGGGACTGCTGCTGCGAGGCGATGATTTGTGGATGTACTATGGTGCGGCGGACAGTTGCACCTGCCTGGCCACGGCGAAACTTGATGAGGTTCTGGCCTTACTGATTGCCTGAAAGCTCAGGGCTTCTCTTCGCTCATGCGCATACACTCTTGATTTAAACCCTTTACGCCGGCGGAGTTTCACCCGGCCTGGCCTTTGCCACCATCCCCGGCGCATCTGCTCTGCAGAAGGACAATGCCCCTGCCTACAAAAAGACACAGCCCCAGCGCTATGGCAGCGTACAGGATGTAACGGCCATGGTGAGGCTTGGGTAGCGCAGAGGCCCGGGAGAAGATGCTGATTTCACAGGGTGTGTTGCGCTCAACTGTTTTCGCGTCCAGACGTTGCCGAACAGCATTGTACAATTCACGCTTATGCCGCAGTACAGCGGTTTCCTTCTCCAACAATTGAGCTGTTTCGAACAATTCTTCAAACTCATGCCTCAGTCTTGTGAGTTCCTCGCTCAAGAGCTTCTGCTCTTCTTTGGCAAGAGCCAGTCTATCCTCCAGAGACGTTACTCCCTTGACGGAATCATCAATACCGAAGTCGGGCGCCGGTGCTATCAAAATGATCTCATCGTCCGCTCGGTCACGCCGCTGTTGGTCTAGCTGTTCTTGTCTCTGCCGAAGCAATGCCTCGGCGAACTCAAGATCCTTTTGGAGCCGGACTCTCTCAGGATGTTTGGGTGATAGCAGGCTGCTGTCAATCTGATGACGGAGGGCTCTGACACGTTCATCGAGCTTTCGCCACTCTGGGTCTGCGTAGTATTGTGGCTGGCTCTCGATACCGGGAGGAACAGCCGCCTCTTTGTCGCTCTCAGAATTGCCCCGGTCCATCTGAAACTCCAATAGCGCAATGAGCCGCTGCAAATCTGCTAAACGGGCCTGTATCTCATCCAAGCGCAGCCTCTTAGCGGCAATCAGTTGCTCTGGTTCAGTTGTTCCCAGAGATTTCCGAAGTTGACCCAGGATGTTCTCTCGACCCTCTACTTCTGATTCCAAGCTTCTGTATTGCTCGACCAGTATTCTAAAGACCTTATCTCTCGTTCTGTCCGATGGTTCCTCGGCGTATTTGACATACTGATCCAAAACGGCGTTTACAATAACTGTGGCCTCTTCGGCGCTGGCGTCCACGAAGGACACCTCGACTATCTCGGTGCGGCGTTGTCGTCGGACTGAAAGAGCATCCTTAAGCCTCTCCAGAGGAGTAGCTGCCTGCCGAGTCAGTCGCTGCTTCAGCGACTGCTCTGGTTTGCTGTACCAGTTCGTCTGTTGGACATCCGCCTGTTCCAGGACACGGCCTAGAACATCCGGACTCTTGATGATCGCCATTTGAGTATTCACAAAGGTTTCATAGAAAGGAATCGCTCCGGTATCAGCCCGGGATACCAGACGCCGGATAATGGGTCGAATCCGAACTTCGCCTCGGGCCCGATATTGTGGGATTAGACTGGCAGGAACCGTCACGGCAGCAATTACCAGCACAGCGGATGCCACCAGGAAGCTGGGCCGTCTGTAGAATCTCCTGCCCGGTCGCAGTATAGTTCGTATTCGCTGCTCAAGATTGTTAGTGGGCCCAAAGATCGCTAAGGACGGGACGTGGCGAGAGAGGCCACGACCCAGGGTGAGAGCTTCCACGATTGCCCTGCTGTAGTCCTTCGGCTGAGCACTCAATCCCGCCACCGTCATCTCATCACAGCACTTCTCCCGTTCCCGCCTTATCCACAGATTCGTCCACCATACGAACGGGTGAAACCAGAAGACTCCCTGGGCAATAACCTGCAAGAGGCTGACGCCTGCATCGAATCGAATAACGTGACTGAGTTCATGGCCCAATATGCTCTTCTGCCATTGGAGACTATCGACATTCAACAGATCAGCAGGCAGATAGATATCGCCTCTCAGAAGACCCCACACAAACGGCTGATTCACGTCTTCAATCACCCAGATCTCAGGCAGTCGCTTGTAGCCGTGTGCCTGGAAAAAGTCAGCGACCCTGGCCTGTAAGTCCGCTTGTAGAGGTCTTCTTGATCGTACGAGCCAGCAGCGCGTGCGCAGAGCTTTCAGCACGTTCACGGCGAAATAAACACCCATGCCCGCGAGCCAGGTTATCCCCAGCAAGTAACGGACCGACCATGTCGCAGTATCTGTGTACCGCGCTTGCTCTGCAGCCGCACTTTCCCCAGCCCCTCGCGTGAGAGTCGGTTGAACCTCCACTTTGGCGGGCTCTGTATTGATCATGGACGGATTCACCGGGCTCGTCTGCTCCGCCGCGGGAGCTTTCGCTCTATATGCTTGCCGATCGTATGCCAGCGCGGCGATGAATTGAGTGTCTGTCTTATCCACATCGCTCGACTCGAATACTGACGAGCTGTCAGTGAGCAGTTCTTGTGGCAGTACTCTCACAGGAACCGTGTAAAAAGGCGGCACAAGACACTTGATCAGGACGATCAGCCAGAGAAGGTAGCGGACATGAGCACTTCTGTGCCTGAGCAGGAATGTGATGAAGGTGACAACAAGGGTCAAGATGGCTATCTGCCAACTCTGGCTCCGCAGATAGTCGATCACTTGTTCCAAGCAGGTGTCCATCGCAACACCTCCGCAACAGAAAATGACCGTTTATGAGTTTTCTATGATCTCCTTGAGCCTCTTGGCCTCCTCGGGTCCAAGCAGGCCGTCTTCGGCCAGGAACTGCACCAGTGGTTCTGCCTTCCCGGCGAAGAGCCTATCCAGAAAATCATGCACCGTTCTTCGTACGACATCTTCACGTTTGACCTTGGCAGAATAGACATTGGCCTTGCCCGTGGTTCTATGCTTGACGTAGCCCTTCTTCTCCAGGCGTCGCACGAGCGTGAGAACCGTCTTGTAAACTATCTCCCTGCCCGGCGGCAGCTCGTCGTATATCTGCTGTATCGTGGCCTGCTTGCGTTCCCAGATAATCCTCAGGATTTCCGTTTCCGCTGGGCTCATTGCTCGCAGTTGTCTTTTGCCCATATTCAGTTCCCTCGTACATATGTGCGAATAGTATATCGCACAAATGTACGACCTTTCAAGAGGAAAAATAAAAATTTTTGAATTTTTTTTGCCCCGGCTTTGGCTTGGGATCGGGCTTCTTCGTCCGTCCGGCCGGGTATATCGTGACCAACGACCATGTCGTGGCTGATGCCGAACAAATCATGATCCTCACGAGTTCAGGACAAGAGTATAATGTGGTTGTGGTGGCACAAGATCCGGCTTATGACATGGCACTACTTGTGGTAAAGACTCAATCGAAGCGAAAATTCAAGGCCATCCCGATGGGTGATTCAGATGGGATCGGCATGGGCTGCTGAGAACCACGCGTTTTTCGCCCAGGTGCGTACTGAGCACAAAAGCAATGAAATCGCGGTGATCCGGCAATTACCGGATACGCTCTTCTACCATCGCAGAAGTGCACCCACACCGCCGAGCCCGGCCAGGTCGTCACCGGTGAGTTCGACGCGGCTGCCTCCTGCAAATGCAAGATCCATGAACTCATTCGCCGCGGACTGGGCATACGTCGTTTGGTTGCACTCCGGACAGGTCTGGCACTGACCAAGTCCGCAGCCTCCGCATTCTGGACATCGCCAGAAACACACATCCTCCATCGGGCCGATAAGCAACCAGCGGACCCGCTTCTGGTTCAACGCTGCAAGGGTGTCGGCAGGCCCTGCAACGGCGCGTCCACCGGCGCCGTGCTCGTTGCGGATGGCGTCTCGCAGCCAATACTCTTCTCGCCGTTCCTCCTCAGCGGCCGATGACAGGGTCTCCTGGAAGATCTCGTGAGGTTCTTTCCTGCCCTCCATGGCAAGACGACAGACGACCTGTTTGCGCATCCCGGGAGTCATTCGCTTTTCCAGTTCGCGCAAAAGGATCCGATCGCCGGCCAGTACGATCCGACGCAGACCCTCGCTCTCGACAAGTTCAGTGAGCTTCTCGAGCATGGCACGGCAGTAGTAGTGAATTTCCTTGTCTCGGCGGCGCTCGTACCGCTGCTGGGACCAGCCACCCTTTCGTACGTGGTTCTTGATCTCACCACGCAGTCTGCTCTCTTCCGTCAGCTTCCCAAGGGCCGCGAGGTAAATGGCCGCTCGGGCGTGATCCGCGTAGACCACCGCATACGCCTCGAAGTCGTCGAGCAGTCTGGCCGCCGGGAGGAGGAAAGGAGAGTTGTCCAGGTAAGCAGCCGGCTCGACAGCGATCGGCAACTGCATCAATGCCACATCCTCCGTGAGCCACGACACCACACCTAACCATCCCAAAGCGGTAGGACAGTCCACTTTGCGAATCCTGATGCGCCAAAGATCCATCGAGCGGCGCCGGTGCTCGATCTCGTCGGGAGTCAAGCTGCCGTCCCCAAGCAAGGTCCCTGGCAGCTCAGCCAGTTTGTCGGCAGCCTTCGGACCGGTCGTCATCGATCCGGGGAAATAGACCGTCAGTACACACCGGTCGTTGCCTTGAATCGTTGCGAGTCTCGATAGTGATGCGCTCGTAGGTGGATGAATCGTTTGCTTTGTCATCTTTGATTCCTGTCTAACAGTCCAGTTGAATGGCATTCAAGAGTTTGTATGTGCTACCCGCTTCGTTACTAGAGTAAAAAACGTTGGCATTGTCAAGGAGGCTCTGGCGGTCTGAATTAACTCTTCGATCCACACGCACCACAATAGCTCACATTCCCAACCATCATTATGGATTGATCATCACCTTGTTACGCTCTTTCTGGCCCATTACCTGGATGGCTTCGTGAACATCCGCGAGGGCAAAACGGTGTGTAATGATCGTCTCCGGGTTGACCAACCCTCGTTCCATCAGACGGATGGCCTTTTGCATTGCCAGAGGGGTAGTACCGAAGCTTGCATCCATTCGCCCCTCCAGGAAATGTGTCAGACCCCCGTCCATTTCGAATCTCTCATGCGTTGTAATGCCGAACACATTCCAGCGGGTCCCACGCCGCCGGAGCTCGACCATGAGTTTGACCGCTTCAATCGGACCGGCGGCTTCCACGATTAGGTCAGGTCCGTGCGGCATGATCTCGTAGACTCTCTCCTTGGTTTGGCCTTTACAGGGATCGATGGCCATAGTAGCCCCCAACTGTACGGCCCTGTTCCTCGCATATGCACTCGTATCGACG
Organism: uncultured Pirellulales bacterium; assembly: GCA_964562575.1. GTDB lineage: Bacteria > Planctomycetota > Phycisphaerae > Sedimentisphaerales > Anaerobacaceae > SG8-4. The sequence continues at coordinate 897 of CAZLTY010000002.1, read as the reverse complement.
GCAATCAGATGACCAGCTCCTGCTGTTTTGGCTACCATTAGACACAAGAGCCCAATGCCACCGACACCAATGATCACTACGTCATCGCCGATATGCATTTCGCTGTACTGGATGACTCCCTTCCAGGCACCCGAAAGTGGTTCGGTAAGTGCAGCCGCCTCGAACGAAATACCCGCCGGCTTGTGCAGAAGACACTTGGCATCGGTCTTTATAAACTCCGCAAAAGCCCCCGGCCTGACATCGGCGGGCCCATCTCCCCCTGTCGTGAAGGCCTCGTCACAATAGTGTGTGTTACCCGCACGGCAGTGCTCACAGACACCACAGTAGCCGGAAGGCTGGCAAATGACCTCATCACTCTCTTTGACGTGCGAGACGCCGGGGCCGACCGCCGTCACGACGCCGGCGGCCTCATGGCCGGGAATGAACGGAAATGCAACATTCGTTCGAATTCCCATGATGGCCTTGTAGTCCGTGGCGCAAATACCGCACGCCTTCACTCGGACGACTACTTCATTCATTTCTGGTTCAGGTGCGGGAATCTCTTCCAGAACCAGATTATTGAAGTCCTTTAATACGGCAGCAAGCATACGTGGCCTTCATCTACATTGTGCAGAATTCTTATCCACAGTATCATAAAGTTCTTTCTGAAAACTGCAAAAACAATCCTGACAGTAAGCGGATCATATTCTTGACCCGCACTCGCCGCAATAGCTAGCATTCCCGATCAGTCTCTTGTCACAGACCGGGCAGCTTCGGGTGAAACCGACCAGTTTGCTTGTGGCATTCTTCGGATTAACCAACAAAATGAGCAACACAAGAATTACCGCTGCGGCCGTTCCGGTCAAATATTACTGCTCATACTACACCTCCTTGTTATTTCGTTGACGGTTTTCACTT
>CAZLTY010000001.1:0-73913 GCA_964562575.1 uncultured Pirellulales bacterium | reverse complement strand
ATCGTGGTGGTAAGAGAGAACAAGTCGGTCCTGCACGAATACCCCGACGGCGATGAGCGATTCATCTTCGTGGAGAACTACGTGGAGGCGGCCGGTCTGATGATGGCGATGAAAGCGGGGATTCACCCCTCATCAGTTCGCAGACCATTGGGGTCGACAACCATTCTTTCCGGCAGGGATTGAATGTCTGACTCCCATGTCTTCCCACACAGCCAGTCGTTCACTTTGAAGAGAACTTTCGCAAAATGAATATTGAGATTGAGCGCAACCTAGGAGAGCAACCCATCGCACGGATCATGGCAGACCACGGTCTCAAGGCGCATGACCTTGTCGCAATCTCAACGCAGCAGCTCACTCACAAGATGGTATCTCGCGCGTGCAAAGGCAGAAGGTTAACACCTGACGTCCAATTCAAGATTCGCGAGGCGTTGAATGAGTCCACAGGCAAGGAGTATTCCATGGAAGAACTGTTTACCTACTAGGCTCTATCTGAGAACTCGATCTGGTTTCGAGCGGCTTGTCTTCCGACAGAACCTAGATAACTTGTGTTCTGGTGGGAATGATATTTGTTGATCGTACATCTGTGTAATCCGTGAAATCCGCGGTTCCTCAAAACAGATTCCTTCGCCTTAGGAACCGCGCATAAATAACTGATCCATTTCTCATCTCATCTTCACGCCATCTTCAGCCGCTTCTCAATCGCGAAATCCGCGACGTAGAATAGCTACGCCTGTGGTTTCGCTCAATCGGGCGCGACTAAATCTGACGCAAATCTGAGCGACAAATGAAGCACTTATTTATGCGCGGCTCCTTAGTTGGCTGCGTAATCCTTATAGTTTTTCATCCACTCCGGCCATACGGGCGTAGCAGCTTTGCGTCGGTCTTCAGGCCAGCCGCGATACCACCGGAGTTCCCAGAGTTCCTTCAATCCTATTTGCCGAACTGAGAAGTCTACAAAAACGCCATTAACGAAGCCGCTGTGCCGATCAATGCAGAACGATCCCATGTTCCGGCTTATGAGCGTGAAGAACCCCTGCGATGGCTGGTCCGTCGGCCTGGGCAAGGCATCCACCCATTGGGCATCCACAAAGACCGGTATCTCATGGCGGCTGCCTGGGATAGTATTGATATTCCGCCAATGCTTCTGCTCGCGGTCCTCATCGCAGAGCCACCAGTTCCATCCGTAGCTGCCGTAGTCACCGGCCATTGCCCAACCTGGGGTGGAATAGCCATCTTGGCCGTATACGCCCCAACCGACAAACGGGCCGCCCCGACCACCAGTGTCACTGTAGAAGTGATTCACCGAAGGGCAATTGCGTATCTCCGGCTCGTGGCTGTAGTAGGGCCGCATTGCGAAGACCCAACTGTGCTGAGGGCCGGATGGAGACTCCTGGTGGAACTTGCCGTCGAAGTCCTCTGTGTACAGCGACACTACCAAGCCCATCTGTTTAAGATTTGACTGGCAGGCGGTTTTGGCGCCCTGCTGCTTCACCCGCTGTAGCGCCGGCATCAGTATCGCCATCAGAAGTGCGATAATTGCTATTACCACCAGGAGTTCTATTAGTGTAAATGCTCTCGGCTTGTGCACAACATTCTCCTTGCTCTGATCGCTTGCCAGCGGTGTATCTCCAATTGCTCAAGCAATCCTACATCTCCCGTCCCATGACATCAAGTCAAACTCAGTGAAGTACACGCATGTTGACTATATTTTCCGGATTGGGATGAAGACTGCCTCCGGCCTCGAGTTCCATAATCGTCGTGTAACCCAGCATACCTCCCGGAGTTCCCGTGATACGTATGGCTTCGCCTACTGTCGGCGCAAACGTGAATGTGATCTTCTGATACATTTTGAAACGGTCAAGCTCCGGAAAACTCTTTAGGTTGTGTGGTGTGACAGGTGTTCCGTCCCTAATGACTTCCACTGTAAGGTCCTCGAAAAAGCCACCTTCGGAATCGTCTTCCTTGTAGTAGCTATTGATTCGGTTCCAAATGACGTCACCCTCCCAGAACGTGAGAGTCTCAAACTCAACCGGCTCTGAGAAATTCAACTGATACCAGTCATGCTCCCGCACATAGTCTACGCGCGAATAGTAAGCTTTGTGGCCGTTGTAGGAATTGTCGGTGATGCCATCGACAATAGCATCGAGATTATGGCGGTCATATCGCACGTCATATCGTTGAGCGGCGGCTGTCGGAATGACCGTAATGCCTGCCGCAAGAGCCTCTGCGACAAGGCCGGCAGGTCCGTTGGGGTCAGGCTTGCCGGGTTCACTGCTGACGGAGTTGAAGTCAGGGATATGGTAGGTTCTTGCCGATCCGCTGCCGGTAACGTAGCCGCCGTTACTAAGGATGCTGCGCTCTGCAAGATTTGTCAGACGCCCGGCAATATTGGTTATCGTATCATACTGCGGCAGAGTCTGGTTGGGATCAGGCAAGTATGGCCTATGGACATTCTTGTAGATGTCCCCACAAATGTTCGGGTCGGTAAGGTCAGGCGGAAGCTTGGAGAAACCCTCAATGATTCCAATCAAGCCACCCGCCGTGGCAGGGTTGCAATCACAATCCCATCCGGCCAGAACTCCGATTTGAACAGTATCCCTAAAATCACCTCGGCCGTACAGTATAGCCAGTACGGTCGCTCCCGTGTTGATCGTTGACTCTACCCAATTGTAGTAGCGGCCTGAGCTGTTGTGGCCCTGGTAGTCATCGTAAAGTCTGCGCCGAGTTGACCGCCAATCCAAGTGGCCGTCCTGCGCATCGTCTAAATACCAAGTCAGTACGTCGGCAATGACTTGATACGTTCGACTGGTTGTCGGCATAACCGCCAGACCTTCGGCCACAAGATCCACCACATTTGGCTCGAAGAAAGCTGTGGCATACATGGCACAGTAGAACTGAGCGGCGTGAACTGGAAAACCGGTATTTGTAAAGCCTGCGAATTCCTCGGCAAGATCGATCGCAGATTGGATACAGCCCGGAGAGATGGCCCCAAGAATCTCAGTTCCTATCTGCGAATCAATCGAGTACCAGTGTTCATTATAAGAGCGGCTTCCTGTTTCAGGCGGCAGATAGCCGTCTTTCATAAGGTGCCAGGCCTGTTTGTTTGCGATGTATATGCCTGAGCCGCCTGTGTAAGTGAACCATTGTTCGGCCATTCTCTGCCGAGGGCAGTTCAATCCATCTGTTTCGAGTATGTGCAGAGCGACGTACTCGATATCGGTGTCATCATCGCTGTCCCACTGCTGCTTAATTACCCACGGAACTGCCGAGCCGGGATTAGGCTCTGGGCCGGAATACCTTCCTTCGGTTGCTCTGCCTGTGCTGTTACCGATTAGCTGGCCCAGCCACATTCCCCGCATTTTGTCATAGAGTTCATCGGCCAGGATCGTCTTGGCGGCTTTCACCGGGCTGTTTGACAGCGAGACTAGCAGCAATAACCATAGGAATGTCTCGGCTCTGGCCGTTTGTAGAACCATGTACTATTCTCCTCACACGCACTCCCAATATTATAGCATTTTGGATCGCCGCGTGCAAATGGATATTGTAGTAGTATAATAAGTATAAATGTCGTCAACTTGTCTAGAGTAAAGGAGAATCACAATGAAAAAGGGAATCGTGTCATGCGTGGTATGTGTAGCAGTGTTAGTGAGTTGTGCCAGTTGCACACAGCAGGCTACGAAAGAAATACGTCTCGACGTATTGAAAGACAAGATAAGAGGCGGCTGGGCAGGTCAGACAATTTCTTGTACGTACGGGGGCCCAACGGAGTTTCGGTTCAGAAGTAAGATGATCCCGGATGACCATGAGATTCCGTGGTATGACGGATACATGAAAGAAACGTACGACGGTAGACCGGGGTTGTATGATGATGTTTACATGGACTTGACCTTCGTCGAAGTGTTTGAAACCGAAGGTCTGGATGCGCCGGCCGATTCGTTTGCAAATGCATTCGCCAATGCAGATTATATGCTTTGGCATGCTAATCAGTGCGCTCGTTACAATATCTTGAACGGCATAATGCCGCCGGAATCTGGGCATTGGCTTAACAATCCCTGTGCAGATGATATTGATTTTCAAATTGAGGCAGATTTTGCCGGGCTCATGAGTCCCGGCATGGTCAATACCTCAGCCAAAATAAGTGACAAGATCGGTCACATAATGAATTATGGCGACGGCTGGTACGGCGGAGTCTATGTGGCAGCTTTGTATGCTATAGCTTTTGTATCAGACGATATGCAATATGTAGTTGAGGAGGCATTAAAGGCTATTCCGCCGGAAAGCCAATATGCTCAATGCATGCGGGATGTTATTCAATGGCACAAGGAGAATCCGGATGATTGGAGGATAACCTGGACTAAAGTACATGATAAGTGGGACAACGATGTCGGCTGTCCGAACGGGGTATTTAGCGAATTCAATATCGATGCGAAGATAAATTCCGCATGGATATTGGTCGGACTATTGTACGGAGAGAAAGATTTTGGCAAGACTATTGACATAAGTACTCGCTGCGGCGATGACTCGGATTGTAATCCTGCGAGTGCCGGTGGAATCCTGGGGACAATGATTGGCTATAAGAACATTCCGGATTATTGGAAACAGGGTCTCGCTGAAGTCGAATCAATTGATTTCAAATATACGACGATCTCTCTCAACGATGCTTACGGTATGTCCTATCGTCAGGCTTTAGAAGTGATTAAAAGGAATGGGGGATTAGTGGATGGCGAGAAAGCAACGATAAAGGTGCAAAAGCCGAAACCTGTAAGGTTGGAGGTTGGATTTGAGGGACATTACCCCATCGAGAAAAAAGAATTGAATATTACCTTGGACGATGAAGCCTCCTTTGAGTTTGAGGGGATTGGATTTGCAGTAAATGGAAGAGCTATAGGTAGAGGAAGAGGCGGAAACGGAGGTGTGGCAAATCACACTTTTGATGTCGAAATGTATATTGACGGTGAACTCATTGTGACGACAAAGTTGCCAACGAACAATATCAAACGAAAATTCATTCCATTTTGGCGATATCAGTTGCCGGCGGGAAAACATAATGTCCGTTTTAGGGTGCTCAACCCAACGGATACGGCCAGTATTCACTTGACTAATGCTATCATCTACGGTGATAAGGACCGTGCACGAAATTAATTCCAGATTCTGGGGTCCAAGTGTATGGTCCTAAGCAATCTGCTCAGGCGGTTCGAATTTGTAGCCGATTTCTCTTATTGTGTGGATGAAGGTTGGGTTGTGGGGGTCGGGTTCTATTTTGTTTCGCAACGTCGTGACGAAACGATCTATGCTACGCGGGCCGACATAGCAATCGTAGCCCCAGACGGCGTTCAAAATATCGTCGCGGGTAAGAGCCCGGCCGCACTTCTTCAGAAACAGCTCCAACAGTTTGAACTCTTTGGGCGAGAGCTTGACTTCGCTGCCGGCGCGCGTGAGTTTTCTCGCGGGGATGTCGAGGCGGTAATCTGCAAATTGGTAGATGTCCTCGTCGGCCTGTTTGCTTCGTCGCAGGAATGCCGCGGCGCGGGCGAGAAGCTCCTTGATGCTGAAAGGCTTGGTGACATAATCGTCGGCGCCGAGGTTCAGGCCTAATACGATGTCCGATTCCTCGCCCTTGGCAGTCAGCATTATTATAGGCATCTCCAGATCTTCGGCGCGGATCAGTCTGCAGACTTCGTAGCCGTTTATCTTGGGCAGCATGATATCGAGTACGATCAGATCGGGCTTTTGGCCAAGAGCCGCTTCCAATCCTTCCTCGCCGTCGGCTGAGGTGAGCACACGGTAGCCCTTGAACTCGAAGTTGTCCTTGAGGCCCCGCAACATCGTCGCATCATCTTCAATTATCAGGATCGTTTCCATTTGATTCGGGCATCTCGAATTTGTAGCCTATGTCCTTTATAGTGTGGATAAACGCAGGATTTTCAGGATCGGGTTCGATTTTGTCTCGCAGAGCCGCGACAGTGCGGTCGATGTCCCCCAGGGTGAGAAAATGCGAATAGCCCCACGCGGCATCGCGCATTTCGTCGCGAGTCAGGACACATCCTGGCCTTCGAAGAAACAGCCTGAGCGTTTTGAATTGGCCGGGGCTAAGCTCAATCTGCTGACCATCGCGAGTGAGAGTTTCGGTGGCGGTCTCAAGCCGCCAATCACCGAATTCGTAACCGGGAGGCTCGTCGGTGCCCCTGCGCCGCATGAGCACCTGCGCGCGGGCCAGCAGTTCTTTTATGCTGAAGGGCTTGGTCACGTAGTCATCGGCGCCGAGATTGAGTCCCTGAACGACATCGGTTTCCCGGTCTCTGGCGCTGAGCATTATGACGGGCACATCGAGCTTCTCTCTGCGCACCTCGCTGCATATCTCGTAGCCATTCATCTTGGGAAGCATTACATCGAGAATTACCAGATCGGGATTTTCCGTCAGCGCCGCTTCAAGGCCCTGCTCACCGTCAGCGGCGGTCCTGACACGGTAGCCATTCGACTCGAAGTTGTCTTTGAGCCCGCGCAGCATTGCCGAATTGTCTTCGATTATCAGTGCACTTTTCATTTTACTATCCTTTTCGTAAAGGCTTGATTGAAGGTAGTTTTACGGTGAAGATGCTTCCTTCACCCGGTCTGCTTTCTACGCCGATCGAGCCTTTGTGTGCATCAACGATGAACTTGGCGATGCTAAGACCCAGCCCGCAGCCCTCGGCGCTTCGCGAAAGGCTGCGGTCGACCTGATAGAACCGTTTGAATATCCTCTTGGCCGATCTGCGTGAGATGCCTGCGCCATTGTCGCAGACGGTAAACCATACCGAACCGTCGCGAGCAAAAGCTCTCAACTCGATACGCTTGTCATCATACGAATATTTATAGGCATTGTCCAACAGGTTTACAAGCACAGTGATCATGGCGTCCCGGTCAGCTGGCACGTCGGGCAAATCCTCCCCGATGTCCGCCTCGAATACACATTGTCCGGCACTGAATTTGGTCTTGATCGCCTCTGCCGCATCAAGTGCGATCTGGCTAGGGCTCGTCGGGACAATCGTGAAGGCCTGCTTGTTTCGTTCCATCCTGGAGAAGCTGAGGAAGTTGTCGATTAAGCCCGTGAGTCTTTCGTTTTCTTTCGAGACCAGCTCCAGGTACTCGGTGACCTGCCGCTGATCCCGGTAGCTGCCTTCTAGCAGAGTGTCGACGAGAACGCGCATCGAGGCCAGTGGCGTTTTCAACTCATGAGAAACGGTGGCGATAAAGTCATTCTTCAGCTTGTTTGTCTTGATCTGCTTTCCCACGATCCGCGCGGCCAGCAAACCGGCCGACAGCATCACGGCGATAGCCAGCAGTCCAGCCCATACATATATCATTTTCTGTCTGTCGGCAGTTGCTTCGAAGATATCAACATCCTTGAAATGGATCTCGACATTCCATCCGGGGAAGTACCTTCCCAACGGAGCCTGCAGGAAGGCCGGCCCTTCGGGGTTTTCCAGACCCCAGGCATATGTGCCGGAGCCGTCGGTCACTCTGCAGGCGATGCCGAGCTTGTCGAGACCGCCCTGGCAAGATTCGAAATCCGAACCGAGTTCTTCTTCTTTCTGCAACAAGAGGTAGGCCCTGTCACCGACACTGTGATATATTCCGAAGACCGCTTCCGGCAGTTCCAGCCGGCGGATACTGTCTTCGGGCCATAATTCGAGAAGGGTAGCCAGCGCGGGTCCCTCGATTGCACCGGCGGCTTTCTCATCTTCTGTGCTCTGATACGAATCCAACAGCGTCGACAGCCGCCGCTTCATCGGTTCGGCCATATCCCACTCAAACCCCTCAATTCTTTCCAGAGTCAGGCTCAGCAATTCCAGGAGCCTGATCGCGTCGTCCTGCGACCATCTCTGGGATACCTCGGACGTGCCGTACTTCTCGAGAAAGGCCGAAGCCAACTCTTCGCTGGCCAGCAGCACCTTTGCCCTGGATACCTGTGATTTCAAGTCTTCGGACCATTCGCTTGTTTCCGCAAGCTCGATCGCCTTGCGCAAGAGGAAGATTCGCGTTTCCGAGGGCGTCAGCGGCAAGCCTTGACCACTGTCGGCAGTGTAATTTACAGCCGAGCCGATCAGCTCCTCTATATCGCTCAGGCCCAAACCGTCCTGGGTCAAGCCCTTCAACTCGACAAGCAATATTCTCGCCCGGGTAGTCAGGGACACCGAAGATGAGCTGATGTTCTCCGGAGTCTGGCCGTAAGCAATCTCGCGGCAGAGAGCGAGGGCTTTCTGCATCTGCGATGATTTCCTCAGGCAGCGGACTTTGCCCATCAAGGCCGAATAGCTCACGTAGTCGTCGTAATGGGACTCGGCGATTTGCTCATAAAGTCTGATCGCCCGGGCAAAATCTCTCTCGGTGAATTCGGCACCCCACGCCTTTTTGAATTCATCGGGAAATTCATCCCGATTCTCGGTCTTGGCGGTGACAGGATAAACGGCCCTTCCGGCATTGTCATAAATCACAACGGCATCACATATGTTTGGGTCTTCACTTGTATTCGGCTGTCCCGCCAGATGAGCAAACATCTCGATGGGCTCAAGCCCCGACTCTGCCCTCTGCCCGACCGAGCCAATCCGGGCCGACCAGAGGTCGTTCATTCTGCCGCTGAGCATCTCAAGGCGCTGCTCGTAAGCATTAGTCAACTTTTGCTTGACCGCAAGACGTTCGTTCCTGACCGCCTGGATCATAAACCAGAGCAGACAGATGGTGGGCAGTAACACCGCTATCGCCAGCAGTGTTACTGTCCACCGCAACTGGTTGCTGCCACTATTGATTCTGCCTGGGATCTTCACTGTTCTTCTCTACTTCCCGCCGCTGTAAAGCGCCGCGATATCACTTTCGCCCAGCGCGCAACTGTAAATGCGAACGTCATCGATCATGCCGTTCCAGTGACGGCCGGTCATCTCGGAGTTCTCACCTATGTATACAGGCTCATCATTTGTACCTATCGGGCCCGATGCCGGTTGCGAGCTATCTAAGACGCCGTCGACGTACAAGTACATCTTCTGACCATCGTATACGCCAGCGACATGGTGCCACTTCCCGTCGTTCACGCTGCTGTTTCCATACAGACCGCCATATTGGTCACCGCCGGGAATTGCCAACCCTGAGCACGCGAATTCAAGGGTGTCTGTCGTTGCGTTTCGCTGTATTCTCCATGCGCTGTCGCCTTTTGCCACTATCGCCTGATACTCCTTGTCGAAGCGATTGACCTTAATCCACGCCGCGACTGTCACCTCGGACACAAAGTCGAAGTTCTGTTCGTTCGCCAGGTGCACCCAGTCACCCTTGCCGTCGAACAGCAGCGTTCCGCCTGCCTTACCACCGGAAGCCTGCCATCGCGGGGCACCGTTCAGTATCTTGCCGAGGTTGCCGTTGCCGGAAGAATCCTTGGCGTCCCTACCCTGGGTTTCGTCGAACTTCAACCACGCAACCATGCCGGCAAGGTCTGCTACCCCAAGCGCCTCCGGGTCCTGCCAGGCGTTGTCTTGTGTTCCGTGCCACATGAGTTTGGTGTCGCGATCGGCGCCGTCATCATCGTCGTTGACGTGAACGTCGATGTCGATCTTCTTGCCAATGGCCGGATCCGTACCCAGAGTCGACCACGGAAATCTGATTTCCACCCGGTAACCGGCGTCGGCGCGTCCGACGGCAAATTCCACACCATCTGGCCGGTCGTGTTGGAATTCTCCCATCTGAGGATCCGACTCGGCCCATTCGAAGAAGTACTGGAAATACTGGTAGTCTTTGTGGCCGGCGTCGATGAAGACCTCGACCGAGTCGTCGAGATAGAATTCATCCGAATCATTCTTGAGAGCTTCATCCATCACATTGACCAGAACATAGAGATTGTCCTGGTCCCACATGGCCCTGTAGAAAGCGGTCAGATCGGCTCGGTCCAAAGCCGGCTCGTACGCACTGTTGCGGATCCTGTGCCTATGGATTCCAGACCATAGGTCCTCGGCCTTACCGTCGATTGCGGGGCGCCCACTGGTGTGTACGACAACACCAGGGAGCGCGGCCGCTGTCGCCTGCCAACCAGATTGGGCCTTGGCCTGCTGGATCAATTTGGCCAACTGCATGGCAGGCTCTATCACCTGGCCCACCGGCGGCAGGCCGCTCACCTCGGCACGCACGTTGAGGTTGTTTTGCCCTTCCTGCGTGCGGAATCGAACCGTCGTCTTGTCACAGCTACGCGCCAGCTTGGCAACCAATTCATTCACTTCCTCGTCGGCCTCGACAAAGCTCAGCATTCCACCGACGTTGATCAACGCCAGTTTGCTGGTTTCCGCCGACATTGTGCTGACAGCTTCGTTCAGCCGGCCTGCGGTGATGACCGACCTGCGATCGCTTAGGGCAGCGACAGAGGCGTCGATGACGGTGGGATTCAACGACAATACGGTTGTCTTGTTTGCCTGATCGGCGTAACAATGGACCGCTGGGCCGTTGGCAAGCTGCATGTGGTATCTACCGGCGTTCTCTCCGTCAGTGGGCTGACTCGTCAGCATGTTTGCCGCCGTCAACAGCCGGGTCAGGATCTGTTTCGTCTGCTGAGGTTGGTCGCTGGAGACTACCACGCCGGCCGACAGCGCCAGCGGAGGCACTCCAGGGATAGCCTCGTCGGGGGCCGGCAGTGCGAACAGGGTGATCTGGTCAACATTGGTGAAAACATCATCCCCGATTTCCAGCCCCATGTTCTCCTTGAGTTTACCGCTCAGCATCTGGGATTGAGGGCTGCCGGGTTCCGGTGAAGCGAAGCTGATAAGCGCTACAGCCTCAGACGGAACGGCATTGAAGGCGGCCTTGTTCAGAGGCGAAGTGCGCATCAGATCATACGCGACACTTCGATGACCGTCCTTGAAGCCCACGTTGGTCTCGACTGCAATTCGGTCTGCTTCTATCGACAGGAACGCAATCAAATCGTTGACGTTCTCGAGATCGACGAATTCATCAGCCATCCGTATCTGATCAGGCATTTCCCCAGCCGGCAGGACCTTCTTGAGACCTGCAAATACCTCATCGACGTTTGCCCAGACGGTGACAGCGTTTTCCTCGCGGTCCTTCCTGCTTACCTTGGCGAAGGATTTGTTGCTGGATGCCAGGGTCGGTTCGTCTATCAGGCCCTTGTACTGCTTCACACACCATGTTAGTTGCCCCGCTTCATATGCTTTGGGACTGGCAAGTATCACAACCGAGTCATCATATACAGCGCCCCCTCCGTCGCGGGTCGCAACCGTTTTCATGCCCTCAATAGCCTCGCCCGGCCTGCCTACCATCGACAGTACCGTCATCAGCAGTCCTCGCAGGGCATCGCTCTTGCCCGGGTACAGCACAATTATGACCGGCGGATCATCCTCGCCAAGACCGGTGACGCCTACGCCCAGACCGCGTATCTTCTTGAACTCGGCCATCATGCTCGGATTCAGCAGTCCTGCCAATATGTTCTCGGGGCCGGGTCCGGAGTGACCAGTACTGTGCCAAGCACCGGGATCGCTGCGGGGGCCACTGCCTGCGCCGATTGCGGCCAGCGGGTTTTCCAAAGGAGTGCCCTTGAGCATTTTGAGAATGGTCTCGACTTGTTTGCCGGGGCTGCCGATCTCGATGTAAAGCAGGGTGTCAGCCGGCATCAGAGCGGCGGGATCACCGTTGCTCAGCTCGGCCAGCATGGGCTTGGCCTTTGCGACAACCTTGGTCTGGTCGGCGTAGTCTGTGACCAGTTTTGTGAAGACGGCTTTCGCCTCGGCCTCATCCTGCTTCTTGAGATAGCACATGCCCTGTCGATACATCGCCTGGGCCATGTGAGACCTTTGAGCGGTACCGGCAGTGATTATCTGCTGATATATCTTGATTGCTGCATCGAGGTCGCCATCGATCTCCTCGGCGTACAAGCCCTCCTGCAGCAGTGACCCGGCCGCTTTGCCGTCGGCTGCGCAGGCAAACGCAGCCACCACAAACAGCAAGATGATCGTGATGTCCTTGAACCGTTCCATAATCGTGCTCCTTTCAAATAGGTTAACAAAAAACTGTTACTTGAACAGGAGTAATTATGCACCTTTAAAGTTACAGTCTTGTTACGGTTTTGTACTTTTTTCATTTTTTTTTGGGTCCGCTCCACCGGCGTGAAAGCCTGGAAAGTGCATGTATTTGTCGCCCGAATCCTGTATAATGCCCTGATAATGAGTGTGTCATCTACTGAACGCATTTCATCGGACCGTAGGGGTAACCCTGCGTGGTTGCCCACGCAGGCCTTTGGAGCACTTGACTGCTCTGCTATCTCCGGGTCTTCTATATCGGCCGGGCCGAGAGACAACAACGGGATTGCCCGTGGCTGACCGAATGTCAATGATTTTCGAAGGTTGGCAGAACAGATGAAAGAGTCGTTGAAATATCTGATTGCCGCTATGGGGTTGGCGGTTGTCGCTCTCGCAGCTCTTCTGCTGACAAGGTTCTACAGAGCAGAGCCTCGACCGCGGGACATATTGGCGCTCTATCGGGACGACGCCGACTACGCGAAATTGAGGATTCGTTATCCGCTCGACGGCACGCTCTTTCCGCCCGAGATCGTGCCGCCTACGTTCCGCTGGGATGACGAAGCTATCGGCTCCGATGTGTGGGTGGTAAACATCGTCTTCGAGGGCGATAAGTCCGCCATGAACTTCCTTACGCGGCAACCGCAGTGGACCGCCGACCCCAATCAGTGGCAGTGCATAAAACAGCGGTCCTTGGAAGAGGACGCTCAGGTCGCTATCCTGGGCGTCCGCTACGGGACAACGACAAGGATCGTCTCGGTGGGCCGCACGACAATCAGGATGTCTCAGGACGAGGTGGGCGCGCCACTTTTCTTCAGGGAAGTCAACCTGCCCTTCATCGACGCGGTCAAGGATCCTTCGCGCATCCGCTGGCGTTTTGGCGCGGTTTCTTCGCCAGAGCAGCCTCCCGTCGTACTGGAGAATCTGCCGGTCTGCGGAAACTGCCATTCGTTTTGCAGAGAGGGCAAAACCCTTGCCATGGACGTAGACTACGCCAACAGCAAAGGATCGTACATAATCACGCCCGTCGCCGAGCAAATGCAGCTTGCAACAAGCAGCGTCATAACGTGGGACGATTACAAGAAAGAGGACGGCGAACAAACCTTCGGCCTGCTCTCACAGATATCCCCTGACGGCAGGTTTGTCGTCAGCACGGTCAAGGACAAGTCTGTCTTTGTTCCTATGCCGGAGCTGGCTTTCTCTCAGCTCTTCTTCCCCATCAAGGGCATCCTGTGCATATACGACCGACTGAAAGGAACCTTTCGGGCCTTGCCCGGCGCCGATGACCCGGAGTATGTCCAGAGCAATCCGGTCTGGAGCCCGGACGGCAGGTATATTGTCTTTGCCCGAGCAAAGGCGTATGACCTCAGGCATACCAAGGGCAAAGGAAACGTGCTTCTGACCAGAGAAGAGTGCAAGGAATTCACCGAGAATGGAAAACCGTTCCTGTTCGATTTGTACCGGATCCCGTTCAATAATGGTGAAGGAGGCATGCCGGAGCCGATCGAAGGAGCCTCCAACAACGGCATGAGCAATTTCTTTGCGAAGTTCTCGCCCGATGGCAAGTGGATTGTGTTCTGCAAGGCCAGGAGCTACATGCTGCTTCAGCCCGACAGCGAGCTTTACATTATCGCTGCCCAGGGGGGCAAGGCCAGAAGATTGCGCGCCAACACGAGTCGGATGAACTCATGGCACAGCTTCTCACCAAACAGCAAGTGGCTGGTGTTTTCCTCGAAGGCAAATTCCGCCTACACGCAGCTTTTCCTGACCCACATCGACGAGGCCGGACAAAGCAGCCCCGCCGTCCTGCTGGAACATTTCACCGCCGGCGACCGGGCGGCCAACATTCCGGAGTTTGTCAACGTCGAGCCTGCGGCCATCAAGAAGATCCAAGAGCAATTCCTGAACGACTATTCCTTCGTCAGGGCTGCCAACGAGTTCTTCAAGGCCGGTGACACGGAAAACGCGATAGAAGAGTACCGCAACGCTCTGGAGCTGAACCCCAAGAATGTGGAGGCCCACCGCAAGCTCGGCTTTCTCCTCTACAACGTCAAGCAGAAACCCGAAGAGGCGATGTCGCATTATAGTCAGGCAATAAAGCTGGATCCGAACGATCCACGGACACATCACGATTATGGGATGGCGCTGCTGCACCAGAGACAATACGACCGGGGTGTCGCGCATCTCTCACAAGCTCTTCGACGCATGCCAGAGGGTTCTGGTTTGCAGTACAGGCCCGCGAGCATGCATTACAATCTCGGCCGGGCCCTGCTGCTCAAGGGAAACCCCAAGGATGCCATCGTTCATCTGGGCGAGGCAGTGCGTCTCGATCCGGGCAAATCTGCCGCTCACTATAACCTGGCCCTGGCCCTGGCCGATCAGGGCAATCTTGCCAATGCGCTCGAACACTACGCGATCGCCGTACAACTGAGACCGGAAATCGACACGTCACCGACACTGCATCACCTGTTCGCGATGAACTACGCCCAGGCGCGCCGCTTCCGCGAGGCAGTTCTGTCGTCCCGCAAGGCTCTCAATCTCGTCAATACCACCGGAGATCAGAAGCTCAAACAGGAAATCGAGAAATGGCTCAAAGTCTACGAGCAGATGGAGGATTCTTCGAATTGAAGCGAGAATGAGTAATACCCGCTTAGCGGCCGCGCTAGCCAGCGCTTTTTGTTTGCGAGCGGTAATTTGGCTTGTTTTTCTTGCCCACGGCACGTAGAATACGCTCCTAAATGTAAGAGTTTCTGGCTAAATAAGCGATCAACGGGACAAGAAATGACAGTAAATCTTGATATACGCACCGCCGAATCAGCCTCAGCAACAGAATTCTATATTTCAGCCACGCCGGGTCCAAAGGCTCCCCTGCCAGACCAGGCGCAGGAGATATTCTCCCGTATCAGCGACGTTCTCCGCTCCGAGAAGGCAAGCATCCTCCAGGAGCGGCTCTTTTCCACGGCGGAGGCGATGGAAACTCTCCGTCAGGCGCGATCGGCCGCCTACGGCAATCTGGACGATGGAGTCCCCCCGGCCATGTTGGTCGGAAAAGAAGGACTCTCGGGCCCTATCGCCGGAGTGCAGGTACACGCAGTCAGCAGTAAAGGCAAGCCGGAAGTGATCGGCCTCAAGGGGGACCTTGTCGGGCGGATCCTTCGCGTGCCAGGTCGCGCGTATCTCACACTCTCAGGCATATCCGATCTGCAGGACAGCAAGGCGCCCGGGCAGGCCAAAGTCATGATGAAAAAAGTCGAAGCGGCGCTGAGGCAATTGGGCGCCGATTTTCTCTCCGTGCCGCGCACCTGGATGTGGCTCAAGGACATCCTCGATTGGTACGACGACTTTAACGCCGTCAGGACAAACTTCTTCGTCGAGTGGGGCCTTCTCGGAGAAGGGACGCGAGAAACAATGCCCGCCAGCACGGGTATCGGGCTCGGACCGGCCGACGGCGGCCACTGCGCGATGGACCTGATGGCCGTCCTCGAACCGACCGACTGCACGCAGTACCTTACTACGACGGGAAAACAGCACAGCGCGTTCGACTACGGCTCGGCATTCTCACGCGCCGCTCGCAGCGCCATGCCCGCCGGCGATGCAGTATGGGTATCGGGAACCGCGTCGATCAACGCGGCCGGAGCGACCACTCATATCGATGACGGACCGGGCCAGATAGACGCAACTATAGAAGCCGTTCGGGCTGTCCTGGCCCAAATGGACGCCGACGAGAAAGACCTCGTGCAGGTCATCGCCTACTGCAAAACAACCGAGATCGAAAAGGATTTCGAAGCTACCAGGAAAGCCCTCAACTGGCCCTGGATAACGGTCATCTGCGACGTCTGTCGCCCGGACCTGCTATTCGAAATCGAAGCCACCGCTATGCCCAGGGATTAGAATTGAGGATTACTGATCCACACCCAATATCTTGAACTCGACAGCCGAAACTTCTACATTCTCAATTCAGAACATTTCGCGTTCGAGATGCCCGAGGTAGAACCGTCCGTCATTGCGCATGAACGTGATGATGGCGTCGAATTGCTTGTCTATGAACTGAGAGTCGTTAGTGACGATCGCTATTGCGATAACCGCGCTGGCCTTGCTGTCCTGGTGATCGACCTCAGAGATCGAGATGTTGAACCTGCTCTTGAGCCGCCCGATCACGCTCTTGACGATGCTTCTCTTGCCCTTGAGCGAGGTTATCCCCTGCATGGACAACTGAGCTGTCATTACACCGATAATCATCCTCGATCCTCGAAACGAATTGAGCAACTAAGATTAGACATCGAACTTATTCTACCTTCTCCAACAAGTGGAATCCGAGAAAAAAAAGTGAATCAGACGCAGATTTCCCAGAGCAGCCTTTGGCCGCTACCAAAAGACTGAACTACGAAAGACGCTAAATGTCGCGAAAAAGAAGGGTCAAACATTCGCGTATTTTCGCGTGTTTTGTAGTTAAGAAGAATGACGCACAAGAAACAAGAAGATGAAAGATTGTATTACGGTTTGTCGAGAAAAGATCAACAACCAACTGAATTGGACACGGATTAACGCTGATTAACACGGTTTTCGATTCACCACGAAGAGATACAATAGTCAATAATCAATAGCAGATAGTCAATTCCTGCTTATCCCGCACCTGTGTTCGGCCGATAAGATCAACTGGCGCAGATATTCGACACCTATTGCTAAGCAAACCACCAAAGCCTAGGACGGGAGCAACGCAGACATCGACTGGAATTCGGTATGGTAGCCCCGGATATGCTACTGACTATTTTACAAGACCCGCCTGGATGAGTAGATTGTAGTTGTCTTATGAGAGGCCACTCTCAGCGCAAAAATAGGATGAATCCGGCGTTATCGCCTTTTATTGACAATAACTTGTTAGCCACCAAAGGTTCTATTTATATGCTTTTTAGAATACTCAAATCATTATTCTCTAATGATGCTGTAAAAACCCCAATAGCCAATGATGCTGAAGGGCTGATAGCTTTGCTTACTAATATTTCAAATGGTTTAGGCGAATACGCATCGGTTGCATTCAATGAGAAAAATCCGAGTGAAAAGAATGAAAAAGCACTGGAAATGCTATCGACTATCACAGAAATTGAGAAAACCAACATGCAACTGAAGAGTTCTGAGCTATTCTATTCAATTGCTGTTGCATATCGCAATTACTGTGCATGGTTTGTTCGAGGTGATAATAGAAAGCAATACCTAGTGGTATCCGCCAGATATCACAACACATAAGAATGAGCCACGTATTACAGTATAAAAACGTGAATCACAGTTCAGGGGCCTTTTTAAGTCGGGTCTTTGCTGCTATATAAGTTACATGCTGTTAGGCGGATACCACTAGAAAAATGTGTATTCTATTTGAATGAATCACTATTTATAGCTCCGAATAATATTAATGCAAAATCAGAGCTTGGTAGATTACTAATAGAAGAAAAAGTTATTCGGAATCTTTCGAAAGGTATTAAGATTCTCGAAGATTTAGAAAATGATGGCAATATGCCATTGCATTTAAATTCTATTTTATCAAAAGCACATAGACAATTAGGCAATATTGAGCAGGATAGTGGCTTTAATTTATGTGCATTTGATGATCCAAATCCTGCCGTGTTTTCAGAGGAAAGAAAAAGATTCAGGGCATTAATTAGAAAATATAAAAAGCAAAATGAAATAGACAAATTAAGAACAACTCTCAATCAATATTACAATTTAGGTGTGTTAGTGACTATTTGCTATGGCGAACATGATTGCAATTCTGGTGTAATTGGATGGCAGTA
The DNA here is from genome assembly GCA_964562575.1 of uncultured Pirellulales bacterium. GTDB lineage: Bacteria > Planctomycetota > Phycisphaerae > Sedimentisphaerales > Anaerobacaceae > SG8-4. The sequence continues at coordinate 56,086 of CAZLTY010000001.1, read as the reverse complement.
TGATGAAGCTATAAAAACAGTTAGGAAAGTATGCAATAAAATCGATTTTTCATTTGCCCAGCATGGCTTTTTAGAAGAAAGCAACTTCATATCAAAAAATGACTGGAAGACTTTTGTAGTTGTTTTTGGTGAAAGCACGAAAAGTTTTAATCCGCTAATGAAATTCAAGAAGGATCAATAAAAAATGGCTAACAAGACAAATGCACTCGGACAGCAAAAAGCTCCGTTCGTTCCTCGCTCTTCTTTTTGCTGCCCGTGGGTTCTTATGCTGCAAAACCAGCGTTGTTTGGGTTTCTATACGGAAACCATATATACACTGTTAGGATAACCACGAACCTCAATTCGAGAGGATGAGTTGTGGCGAAATGTAGATACTGCGGTAAAGGTGGGTGGTTTTCATCTACAGACGCAAATGGTCTCTGTGCTCAATGTGCACCTGCCGTCATTTTGCAAATCCAATCAACCGGTCGCGTCGTAGTGGAAAGCTTGAAGCTCGCACAGCAAGGCAAAACGTTTAAGACTCGATTGTCCCGGTGCGATCTACTTGCAGAGCGCGCAGCCGAGCTATTGCCACTTGAGCAACGTGGCATACCGACGATCACCCCTCCACCTTCAGAACTCCTGCGCCATGCCGCCGAACTGCGGAATGAGATCATTCTAGAGTCAGCCGAGCAAGTAGCCAAGACAGCGCGAGACAAGGCCGATGTGGCGACAACATCGCGCGCGAAGTCAAACGCTTTCAGTTCAGGTTACCTAAAGGCTAAGGATATCTTAGAGCAAAGCAGCGAACCTGGATCGGGAGCGGCCATTCTTGCCGAAATGAAATCAGGCACACATAGGGCGATTCTAGATGGTTTCTTGGAGGCAGCACGGAAAGCCGAGTTCAAAGGCAACCAGAAGAAGGCCATTGATCAATACCAAGAAGCCCTATTCTTCATCAAGAACGATGAAATACCTGATGAACAACAGGCTACCGAAATCGGCGTAATCGAGAGTGCAATCGAGAAGTTGCAGAGCAGCTAGCCAGAGACGTAGACATGAAGGTTGGTATCCTAACAAGCGAATGCAAAGGGACGCCCTGAAGGCCGCCCCTGATTCGCGACGCTACGTGAAAGGAAGGAATGAAGCTACTGGAAGACATCGTCCTGACCGACTCGATCGAAATCCATACGACACCTGAGAAGGTTTTCGGGTTCTTCCTTCGGATTGTTGATGATGCAAGCTACCGAGCCTGGCATCCCGAGGACCATGTGGCATTTCGCTGGATCAAAGGTAAACCGTGGCAGGAGGGATCTGTGGCGTATGCCGAAGAATACATCCACGGAAAGCTGCACAAGTTCAAATTCCTCATCAAGAAGGTCGTCGCGAATCGGCAGATCGAACTGGTGCCACTCTCCCGCTTCCTTCGGATCTACTTCCCCCGGAATACGCTCTTGATCGAGCCGCGGGACGGCTCATGCGTGTTCACTGCGTCAGGCGTGCTTCGTGTAGGCCGTGTGGCAAAGCTGCTGGCGAAAAGCAAGCTTGAGCAGGGACTATCGAGCGTGAGGAAGCATATGAAAGAAGAGGGGGAGAACCTGAAGCGGATTCTCGAGAAGAGAGATCCACACAACATTTGAATCCTGCCGGACCTCCTACGTCGGCCGCTTATCCGCCCCGTTTTAATCAAAGCACATCAAAATAGCCAGTTGACATCTGCCGACAATGTAGTTACACTGTAATTATGGCTAAGATACAATTCGAATGGAATCCGGCAAAAGCCAAGGCTAACCAAAGGAAACATGGAGTCGCCTTTGAAGAGGCTGCCACCGTCTTCTTTGATGACCGTGCAATTGAGTTTTACGACGACAGCCACTCTGACTGGGAAGACCGCATGTTGCTTCTTGGCCGTAGCACCAAACTTCGGCTCTTGCTTGTTTGCCATTGCTATAGAGAAAGCGATTCAGTCATCCGGATTATATCTGCCCGCAAAGCAACCAAGAATGAGTCAAAGCTCTATCGCAGGTGATACTATGAAAAAAGAATACGACCTTACAAAGATGAAATCTCGCCCCAATCCTTATGCCAAGCGTCTCAAGAAGCAGGTTACCTTGCGTATTCGCCCTGACGTCATTGAGTATTTCAAGGATATGGCTGAAGAAAATGGTATCCCATACCAAAGTCTCATCAACCTCTATCTCCAGGATTGCATGGCCGCGCATCGCAAGCTTTCTATGAAGTGGGCTGCAGGATAGGCAAAGACCTCCTGTGCGGATCTGCATAAGACCACTGGATAGATCGCAGAGATTTCTGTATCTTTCTGACAGACAGAGGTTGACGGTTGAATCACCATTTAATCGCTGGGCTCTTATACGGAACCACATATGCGTTGTTGGGGCCATGATGATGGGACAGGATTTGGACAAGGTAGAGAACTTCTACGACACGGTAGCAAAGGAATACGCAGAAACATTCTCTGGTGAACACGAAAAGAAACCCAAAGACCAAGAAATGCTCCGCAGATTCTCAATGGAGATCGGTGACAGAAAGCCTGTCTGGGATTTCGGCTGTGGTCCAGGTCAAACTGCAAAATACCTGAAGGATCTTGGAATTGAAATCTCCGGGCTCGATCTGTCCGAAAGAATACTGGAACAGGCAAGAATCATTCACCCGGAGATACACTTCCGAAAGGGAGACATTCTTGAACTCGAATTTGACGACGACTCAATAGGCGGTGTTGTAGCTTTCTATGCCATTGTTCACTTTACAGAAGAACAAGTGGAAATGGCCTTTCGTGAAGCATTTCGTGTATTGCAGCCGGGTGGAATATTCCTTTTCACCTACCACATTGGTGCCGAGACAATCAGCGTAGAAGAGTTCCTCGGCAAGAATATCGATATAGAGTTCATGTTTTTCGCTACAGACTTTATTTATAGTTGTCTAGAGAAGATTGGATTTGAGAATATCGAGACAATCGAGAGAGAACCGTACCTAACAGTGGAGTACGAAAGCAGAAGGGCGTATGTGTTCGCGATAAAGCCAGTCGTGCGAAGATAGCCCCAACGAGTCGCTGCGCCTCAGCGCCATTCCGCCGCGCTCCATTGCGGCAGGTGAGCTTTGCGCTGTTCTGTCCAATGCCTTTAAACCGAAAATCACAGCGCAAGAAGGATTACGATTATTCTCAACCAGGTTATTATTCTGTTACCCTGTGTACCCAAAACAAATTGTGTTTGTTTGGCGATATCGTCAAAGGTGACATGTTGTTAAACAACGCAGGCCACCTGGTTACCGACACATGGCGTCAGATACGACAACATTATGCAGGCATTGAATTGGATATGTTTCAAATCATGCCGAACATATTCATGGCATTATTGCAGTTAACCCCGTAGGGGTGGGTCCCTGTGCCCACCCACATCCACTAGAAAGCAGATCGACGAAATCATTGGTCAGATGCAATGCCCCAAAAGGTTTCGGTGTGCCGATTCCGGGTTTGAACGCCTCTGCAAAGCAAAGAATATTGGCCTGGAACATTATCTCGAATGCGACGAAGATGACCCATGGCACTGCAAATTCTCTCTGACATTTGGCAACTCCGGGTATTATTGCCAATGTCCCCTCCGGGTCTACATATCAAGGAAGCTCAGAAAGTGAGGGCAAGATAAGCCAATTGAGGAACGCACGAAGATGGCGTGAAGATGAGATGTAAAACCGATGAGTTATTTTTGCACGACGACTTAGTACCACACGGTTGGCTCGTAGCCCAATCCACCCCAACAACCCTTCTGAACGAAGTGCAAATCCATCTTGCCCTCGTCTGTTTGAGGCGAGAGCCTGCTGCCGATATGCATGCGGATCTGAGATCTACCCAACTTAATCGTTTCGACGCCTTTCCACTTGTGGTACTCACTGTGGCCGTCAGCGAAGCTAAAATTCGTGCCGTCACCGTGTCTGACGGTGGGGTCGTCATACCATCTCTCTTCTATGTAATGAGTAGCGAAGCTATCCGGGGTTACATAACCTTCGTCAATGAAAACCATTCTGTAGGACGGGTTGCGAATCTCCGCCTTCTTCTTGACCCACACGCCCGGCTTTCTGCTGTCTGCTCTTGGCTTACCATTGACGCCATCCATCGCCGCGTATGTTAACAGTTCTCCCCGAAAACCGGTCGGGCAGCGGTAGAGTTTTAACTCCTTACAATATGACCAGAGTGCACCTTCCTTGATTGCTCCTATTTGTTGGTCCTCTGGTAATTGGTCATAACTTTGGGCCCAACACATGCCTACCCAGGCCTTCTCTTTTAAGCGGTCAACACCTCCCATACCGTTAACAATCTTGTCGTCGTTATCATCCGCATACAGAATCCATGCAAGCGTTAACTGCTTTAAATTGTTAAGGCACACTGAACGCTTGCCCTGCTCCCTGACTCGGTTCAGTGCCGGCATCAATATCGCCATCAGAACCGCGATAATGGCAATTACCACCAAAAGCTCTATTAAGGTAAACCCCGCTATGAATCCTCTGCTTTCCTGATCATGAATCTTATCTTCCAATGCGGTAAAGCCTTTTTGTTTGTCCATAGAAATACCCCTTAGCTGGGAGAAACTATGTACGCCGCTTCGCAACACAAGAGTTGATTGCCGTTTCATTTTGGCATCTCCTTTGGTGTTTTGGAACACCTCATGCACTTTGTGATTATATACACCGGAAGGCCGTCAAATCAAGGGGAATCAAAGGTATACCGTACTTCTGTTGGCGGGTGAAGAGAACGGGTCAGGTCTGTCTTCTTGCTGTTAACAAGAGGTTCCTTGTATTGTAGTGGAAGGGTTGCAGGTATACGGCAAGTAAGCCTAGTGGCCCAGGAGAATCGGCGGCCTTTGTAATTGATTATTTCTCTGAGTTCTCGGTGCCCTCTGTGGCCCAGAATCCGTCATACAATCTTTCATCTTCTTGTTTCTTATGCGTGTTTCTTAAAAGGCTGTGTTCTAACTTGTTATGAAAGAATATCTTATGCACATATTCAATCCGCGAAGATCCGCGCAATCCGCGGTTTCAATTTCGTGTTTGTTCGCGTTAATTCGTGGCTTAGAGTTCTTTGGTTGCGGCCAAAGGCCGCGCCGTGTTAATTCGTGGTTTGACGTCTTTTGGCGGCGGCCTCAAGGAGGCACCGAAGGCGTGGCGTAAACTTGCCACCCGCAAAAAGATAAGCCTGACATCCTTAATTCTCTTAGATGACAGACGTCAGAAGCTTGGCAAGTGTGATATTTACATCTAAATTATGGATTCTGAACTGCCGATAAAATACTTGAAAAACCTGTATCGAAATTGTTTTCAGTTGAGGTGAAAGGATTGTGCTGATGCAACCTTTGAAGACTATATTTTTGCTTTCCATGACCATGATATTGCTGATACGAGCACAAAGGGCCTATGGCCAGATACCTGCGGTCCCACCGCCTGCCCGAGACCAGGAGGCTACCGAACGGGCGTGGGATCTCTCTCACCCCGGCTGGCGGACCTGGAATAAAGAGTCACAGCAGAAACCTGCCGAGACAAAACCGGCTACAAACCAGCCCCAGTCCAGCCAACCGCCACTTCCTGATCCACTCGAGGAGCAGAAGAAAAGACAAGAACAGCAGCGTCAAGCCCAATTGGAGCAGTTCTGGCAGCAGGTGCAGGCCCAGCAAATCCAGCAGCAATTGCAGCAAAGCCAGCAACAAAAGATATTCGAACAGACCAAGAAAGATCTGCTGGCCAACTTCAGAGTTCCAGATAGTCCGGTTGAATCAGGTCATTCTAATAATTCAGATGGCATAGTTAAGGGTGCGGTGACGAATCGATATATTGAATCGGCAACATGTTTTGGTATGGTTGCCATCGCCACACCGGGGAGTTCTGGCGGGCTGTCACCACAGCAATGGCAGCAGGCCCGACAGTATCAGGATTTAATCAATACACTGCAACGTTCGCCTGAGATGACACCACTGGACGAGGCTATCCTTGAGATGGCCGAACTCAGGCGTGCGGCTCTCTGGAAAAAGGCGGTCAATGTACCTGGATTACCGGACGATGCCCGTGAAGCCTTGGCCCTGAAATTACCCGTTACCGAGTCCAAGTTTCCCGTACTCAGGCTGAGAAGGCAGGATATCGAAGGAATACAGAATGCTGAAATCCTTGTGAAGGATCATTCAGGTAAGATTGCCTCTACGCTGTTGGACTGTATACAGGGTTTGCCCACTGCGCAGAGCGTAGACCCTTCCCTTGCCGCTGAGACCGGCACCAGCTTTGGCGATTTTGTGGGGCTATATAAAATTGCCATGGCCACCAGCGAAGGCGATAGCTCCGGCGGTCTTTCGAGTGCTGTCGACTTTGTTGTGGGTAAGATACCTTTTCCCCAGGCTAACCTGGCGGTAGAAGGAGGGCGTGTCTATTCGAAGGTAGCGTTCCAAGCCACCAACCGGTTCATGACCGACGCCATGACGGCTGCTGGCGGCACCTTTGATGCTGACGCCTTTTGGAATGATTTCAAAAATGACCTCAGTGTATGGCAAAAAGCCGTGATGGAGTTTGTTGATTATGGCCCGAACAAATAATATTTGGTTGATAGCGGCAATTTTGCTTTTTTGTACGACCTCTCTCAATGCTGTGGATGTATCCGGGATTACGATAGCCCTTCCAAGCGATTGCAGTGCAAAGCTACGTTGGGTCAGTCCTCCGCTTGATTCTAAAACAATAAGAGAGGCCAAATGGTATAACACCTACAATTGGCATGAAACCTTCTGCTTTGCCGTGGATGCAGCCGGAAAGCCCTGGTTTGCCGTCCCCGATCAGTATAACCGAAAAGGGATTGTATTCAGCCCGATCCGGCAATGCCGTTTTGGACTGTCGCATCCTTTCAAAGGCATGGTCTGCCTGGACAACGGTGCATTGCTGTTCCACACAGACCACGACCTGGGCTTTATCAGTTCACCGGAGATCTTCCCTGTTGAGGGCGGAGTCGCTGTGGTCCCTTTCCAACCTGCTATTACTCTACCGCTGCCGGACTGCAGGATCTACTCCGGCGCAAACAATGCTTTGTATATAGTCAATACTGCGGACAACGGGGATAACGAGGTCTATCTGTTACAGCCCGAGGCAGTCTCGCAGGGCAATCAAAAGATCGTAAGACACTTTCGTAAACTATTTGCCTCTCAGAAACCTATTGGAGCTGTGACCGGCGATGGCTGGACAACATTCATTGCATTGGACCGCACCATCGTGCAAATACAACACGATGGTCAGACTCAAGCCGATATTCTCGTGCATCCTACAGGCAGGATCCGACAGATGACCTACAGCCCAACGGCCGGACTGTTCTATGTTACCGATCAGAAAGTAGGTTTTGTCGGAGAGCATGGAACGTGGGATTTTCTTTCTCTGGATCATGCCCAAATTACGCTCCGTGGTGACAGCCTGTACGTTTGCCTGTCTGATACATTAGGTGTATTGGCCCTGGATAACATCTCAGACCTGGCAAAATACGCACCCAATGGTGAATATACCCCGCAAGCCCGCCCGTCCCTGCCGGTGGAGGTCACGGGTATCCGGTTTCGTGCACAGCCGGTCGATCCCAATGGCAAGATGTTCTATGGTACTGAGTTCGAACGGTCCGGTATCAGTCAGGTATATGGGATAGTGTCTCTGCATCCCAAGAGCAAACAGGCCATAAATGCGGTTTTGACAGTCGTGTGGGATGGCCCCAAGGATCTGTATGAGGATGGTTTTATGCTGGGCGGCAGAGTGGTGGACTTCTTTCTGCATTTCAAAGACGGCCAGGACCAACAGTGGCGGTTCAGGCCAACCTACATGTTTTATCCCGGTGAATACTCAATGAAGGTCCTGCTTGACGGTGTTGAGGTGAAAACCGAGTATTTCAAGGTCACCGGCAAGACCACGGTCGTTGAGGCAGCCCTTCAGGATAATATTCCTTTACTGAAGACTCTGCTGGAGCAGGGAGCAGATCCCGACCAACGGAATAGTGATGGTCTAAACGCCCTGGAAATAGCCATGGACCACGGCAGTACCGAAGCAGTCGAGTTATTGCTCAAACATGGGGCACAGGTGAATGCCAAAAACCGCAGTGGGCTGACACCCCTATTCAAGGCTGTCCTCGGCTATTCGGACAATCCCGCCAAGGCTCTGCAAGTGACAAAGCTTCTGATCAAACACGGCGCAGATGTAGACGCCAAGAACCGTGACGGCTATAGTGTACTTGACTGGTCGTTGCGCAATCTTCAGCCAGTGGAGCGTGCCGATTTTGTGGATCTGCTGCTTCAACACGGAGCGTCGGCAGATGCCCGAGATGATAAGGGCCGAACGCAACTCGCCAATCTTGTCCATGCGCATTTCACCTCTCCATTCACAAAAGAGGAAATCGTCGAGTGCCTGATCAAACAGGGCGCAGATTTCACCTTGCCGTACGAGAATGGCGAAAGTTTGCTAAGGAGAGTCGTATTGGCCGGTGAAGCCGGCTTTGCACGCGTATTGCTTGAACATGGGGCAAATCCCAATAAGCCGGATATCGATAAAGATGGTGACAAGCGATATCCTTTGGTTAATATCAGTTGCTACAATTCAAACTCAGCCCAAATACTTGAACTTTTGCTCGTTCATGGAGCCAATCCAAACGTTGAAAACGCCCCTGGATATACAGCCTTGTCGAACGCGATCGAAGAAGCCGATCCGACCTCTGTTTGGATTCTGTTAAAGCACGGGGCTTCATTGACTACGGATTGCCGTGTCAACCAAAAGATCGGCAGCCCGCTGCGAGGCGCCCTGTCGTCCTATATCGAGTACGCAGATAAGGATCGGATCAAGGCCCAGAAAGCAAAGGACATTTTCTTCATGCTGCTTGAGCGAGGTGCGATGCTTCGTACTGCGGAAGAACCTCTGGCGGCGGACAAGCGACTGCACGGATGGCTGCCGCATGAGTTTATCCTCGACGTGCTCAAGAGAAATGATCGGGCAGTATCGGAAGCTCGTGACGTGACGGATTCACAGATTCAGTTTCTTACTATTACCAGGCTTCTTGAGATGGCCAGAGCTAAGACCGCGGCCGCCACATCCAGGCAGGATTACCAAGCCGCACTGGCCTTGTGCGACCAGGCAAAAACCCGCGCCCAGGTCTGGAAGATAGAGTCACAATGTCCCCTTATTTACTACAATACGGGTTTGCTCTATGCTCAGCTACGACAGATTTCAGCGGCCAAGGATAACTTCAAGCGGTATCTCACGTTGGCGCCCAACGCACCAGACGCGGAGGCGATCAGGAAATCCATGGGATTGTAAAACCTATATAATATAGCATTAAAAGGACCGTTATGACTCAGAGTGATTTTTCTAAAACCTGTTCTCACTGCCAAAGCACGACACTGACCTTGGGCACGCAGATCGGTCTGAGTGCCGAAACCGGCTGGATCGGCCTCAAACATAAAGATGGCCGGCTCCTCATTGGTACAGAACCCCTCTTGGCCGATGTCTGCGCAGCCTGCGGCCACATCGAACATCTGACAGCGGTTCCGGTAGGGATAGAATAAGTACAAATGGCGAGCATGGAGTTCGTCACGTGTGGTGAAACCTTTTTATGGGAGTTATGATATGATGTTTCAGAACAACGTTCTTTCGTTAATGATGCTGTTTATTTGTTCGTTCTTTATTCCGCGCGTTTCCGCCCAGATCCCTCCGGTTCCTCCTCCCGTCATAGACCAGGAGGGGACCGAACGGTCGTGGGATATCTCCCACCCCGGCTGGAGAGAGAGACGAGCGGAAGCCGCACGAAAAAAAGAAGAGGCCAGACAGCTTCGCCTAAAGAGAGCGCAGGACGCAGCAGAAAAAAAGGCAGATGCAAAAAAACGCAAGCAGCAAGCTGACGCTGAAGCTCTGAGACAAAAAGAGGAAAAACGGATTGAGAAGGAAAGAAAAGAGAAGCTGGAGGCAGAGAAAAGACAAAAGGACAGGGAGAGGAAGGCCAATGCACTGGATATGATGAAACGCTTTCACAAAGCCACTGCTACCGTGGACCTGGACGCTTCAACAGACACCAATGTGAATGAGATACTGTATAAGCAGAATGCGCTCTTTGTAGGCATCCTGACTCATGATGCGATATCCCCTGAAGAGAAAAGAAAACACAGCCTCAACCTGCCCGTAGTGAACAAGAATTTCGCTTCAGTGGTACGTTTGGAAACAATACCGCCCCCCATGCCCTTGAAGCAGGGGGGCTTAATGCAAGAACCTCGTCGTCCTATACGAACAGCGACGGGTCTCAAGATCCAGACGTCGATCTCGACGTGCCGGGCCTTGATAACGTGTCCCGGTTGGTTGCAGAGGTCACTGACACATTACAGTCGGAAGCGATATCTGAAGTGAAGGACTTCATCATCGCCTCAGTACAGAATCCCCGGGCAGCCATTGCACTTAAAGGGGGAAAGATCTATTCAGATTTCACCCTTGACGTACTAACGAACTCCTTGAAAGACATTGATAATGCAGTTGACTTCCTTGCTGCCCAGAACAAACTAACCCTAAACTTTGTGACACCAGGAAAGGCTCAATAATGATTCGTAATCTGACAATAATATTGTGCCTGTTTTGTCTCCTGTTGATCGCATCGTGTCAATCTTCGGTCACAGGTCCTTCGGGCAGTGAAGTTGAGTCTTTCGAAAATGCACAGGTCGTGCTGCCATCTGACGGTGAAATCACCATTCGATGGGTCATCCCGCCCCTCGACCATGACGCCATAGAGAAGAGCCGCCGCAATCGCCGTCATCTCAAATTCGTGGTGGGGCCTGAAGGCACACCCTGGATTGGGTACAACAAGAAGTATCTAATGAATCCGGTTAAACAAGTTTGGGTTGAGGTCTTGAAGAGCTACCAGGACCTGACTCAGCTTGAAAACGGCGTAATCTTCATTTCCAAGCCCACAGAATTTGGTTTCATGGTAGCTGCGAAACGGCGTAAAGCTAGGTCCTCAACTCTTGTCGCAGTCCAGCCAATCTCTCGGCTCCCCGTCCCCAATTGCCGGATGTTCAGAGGCGCAGATAATTGTCTCTATTTTTCAGGTCTCAACAAAAGCACATCCCTTTATGAAGTGTATCTGCTTAGACCGGAGAACGTCATAGCAGATGGCCAGAAGAGAAAAACACTGGCGGGATACAAACACATATTCTCAAGCCCCAAAACAATCAACGCTGTCTCAGGCGACGGAAACACGACCTACATTGCCACGGGAAATGCCATACTCAGTGTCCGGCCAGACATCAAGGCCGCAGAAACCGTTTTTATGCATCCCAATCAGTCAATCACACAACTTCAATACAACACCGAGTCAGGCCTATTCTATTCGACAAATGACAAGATCGGTTATGTCGGAAAAAACGGCCATCTGGAATTCTACAGCAGAGCACGCACACAAATGGCCCTCAATAAAACCTCCCTGTATGTATTTTCTGAAGATGATTTTGGTGTACTGGCGTTTGATCATATCGACGATCTGTCCCGGATGAATCTTCATATCAACAAGATGGTTCCCAATAGGCAAAGTAAATTGGCTGCCGAAAAACCGGAGGTTTTTGCACAGTTGGGTCATATGAGCGACGATTATTGCACCGGCGTCGGAGCCGTCGCTTTTTCCCACGATGGCAGATATGTTATTTCCGGCGCGGGTTCGATGTCTGATGGGTTGGTGAAAATTTGGGATAGCACTGGACAAGAAATAAGGACATTTTCGGGGTTAAAGGGTGGCGTACAATTTGTAACTATGTCGCCAGATAACAAATATGCGCTGGCATTCGATAGCGACAATCTAAAAGCATGGGATATATTCAAAGGAAAAGTCATCCTGACAATTCCCATTCCTGAAAACCGACCGGTATGGGCTGCTTTTTCTCTAAAAGGGAAAACCATCTCTGTCTTTGGCTCTAAAACCCTTGACATATGGGAGGTTTCCAGCGGGTCCAAAATTAGAACAATTACAAACCTTCGTGACATCGACAATATGGTCTCGAATAATAATAAATATGTTTTTGCTCATGACTCGTCAAATTCTGATGACGTAATTATTTATGATGCCATAACTGGAGACCCAGTCAAAAGAGTAAAATCATTTGCTGGTGAATTACCAGCTTTTTCAGACAATTGTGTTTATGCCGCTAATGGGATGTCTCACTTTGGTGAAATCTACTTGTCTAATTTTAAGAATGGTGAAAGAGCAACCATAAAAATAACGGGCAGACCGATGAAATTGTTCATTTCCCGGGATGGCGAATTTGTCGGTGCTATTGTAGATGGCAGTAAAATATCCGATGAACTTCCACATAAGTATTCTTTTAGGGTATGGAAATTTAGTAACGGCGAGAATATAAGCAATATTATGTTACCGGACAACATAGATTTACCTTTTTCTACTTCGCCTGTAGCACCTTCGCCTGATTGGAGTCAACTTGTGGTAGGAGGTAAAGATGGAAGTGTGAAATTTGTAGATATTGCTACTGCTAAAGAACTTTTATCTATAGTTGCTGAACAAGAGAATCAAAAATGGATGGCCAGGGGGTTCGATAGATATATAACCACTCTTCCAAACGACACCTGGATATTTTGGGATGTTCACGAAGGGGCACCAGTTGAGCAGTCAGAGTTTACAAAAGAAGAAATACTGCCCTATTTCAGCAAAAACTCATTCAACGAAGAAAAAACCATTATGATGAGTAGTAATGCAACCTCTTCAGACCAGAACCATCACGCGAAAATGTTCAATGGTACGGTTAAACTTTACGATTCTAAAACGGATCAGGAAATCGCTCAATTTATCCACTACACTGACGGTGAATGGATCGTGATCACCCCCGAAGGCTATTACAATGCATCACCCAATGGCAAAAAACACCTCAGTGTGAGGATCGGCCTAGATGTCTATGGCATTGAAAACAGCAGTGAGAACTTTTTCCGCCCCGATCTCGTCAAGGCCGCCCTGGCGAATGTGGGCGCTGAACAGGTCTCAGATGCATTAAGTCCAATACTACAGCAAGAAGAATCATTAGAAGCGGCAAAAGAGACACATTACAACGCAGAGAGGTAAATTTGATGATGGGCATTTTAAGAAAGCTGTTTTTGATGTTGATAGTCACCTGCCTGTTCTTGATTCCAGGCAATTCTGTCATGGCAGATAGGGGGGCGGTCTCGCCGCGGCCAGTCAAACTATCGCAAGAGTCTCAAAGAGCCATCATAATGCATAACTTTAAACTTAGTACCTCCCCTGAGATTGGATTTGGACTCAGTAATTCAAAAAGAGTTTACCCGGAAGAGATTGGAATAATGTATCCACAAGCAAATGGATTTTTTTCTAAAACAAAGACACTGTATATACAGGTGATGAGATTCGTCGGCAATTACAATTTCAAGGACGACGTTTTTATTGAAATTCCTAAACTTGACCCTCGAGCCTATACCTGGGTGCAGGAAGGGGGCCCAAATCTCTGGGAGATGCGGCATTATTTGCGGCCGGTAGATAGTGATAAAAAAAGGGATACAGAATAATTGATGATTGAGTCGTATCGATACATTTGAAGGCAAAAAAGAATCGGGAGACCCGGAGATGGATTCGAGTAATTGAAGGTACGTGGAAACGCTATTAGAAAAGGAAGCAAACCCTATGCAATCATTGCCCGAGGACAAGGATACAACCATGTCGACAAAATTGTATGTAAAACCTGCGAAGACAATATTTGTAGCGCAGATGGTCATAGTCCCACTGTTTATGGCGCTCGGTTTCTTATTTCTCTTTGTGGCGGACAGAGAAGTCATGGTGTTTTTGGCCCTATTTGTTCTCATATGGGAAGCCGTGTGTGTTGCCATTCTGGTGAATGCCGTAAAGGCATTGAAGCGAATACGAGACGGTAAAATAGAAGTCGCCGAGATACGCGGTCCGGCTGAAGCAGACAATGATTTTGCAAAGAAGCTGCGTGACCTCAAAGCCCTCAAAACAGACGGTCTTCTAACCGAAGATGAGTATATAGAGAAGCGGAACGAAATACTTAAGGCAAAATGGTAAATGCCCGGAGGCTTCACGCTTAAAAAAAACGTCAGTTGTTTACGCCTTCCTTTAAAGGAAGAGATCGGAGTCACCATGTGCTCACATGCGCCAGAACATTGTCACCCTGAACCATCTCGATGTTACCATTGGATTTTCTGTCTGGCCTTCTTGGCACTCACCATTTGTCTCTCACAGCCAGGTTGCACTCAGGAGGCTACTCCGGCCAATCTTGACCTTACAAAAAACGGGCAATACGCCTCCGGTGGCTGGGCTTATGTCTATTCGATCACCAATCCAGGCTCTCGCAGTGAGGGCACTCACGGCGTACTCTCGTATCGTCAGACTGAGCTGTCGGCGCCAGTCCATATCAATGACTTCTATGAAACGCCCTGGGGGCGTCTCTACTGGGTGGGTAAACCTAATGTTCTGTTTGGTGCCCACGGATGGATGCCCAAAGCGCTGGCACGGGAACCGGTCGGCCAGGCGATGATGGATCCCGCCATCGCATCCCACGCGCGCTTTGTGATCCGGGTGAAGGTCCTCACTCAAGACACGCTGGCCACCCCGGACAGGCTGGAACAGGATCCTGCCGTGCTGGAGGCACTTAAGCCGTTCGGCCTGACCCAGGGACATATCCAGAAAGACTGGTTCCAAATGGGTCAAAAGCTGGTCACGCTACATGACACCAAACGCTGGGGCAGTTTGACGGTTCGCAGGGCAGATCCCAATGAAAGCCTGATCCCCGCTCTGGAGTGTCAGAGCAGAAATGACTTGACTGTAGACACGTCGCCCAGGCCCTCTTCCTTGGAGGATATTGCGGCTACGTTGGAGCTTTCGACCATGTTGGAGGATCTTACGGCCGGGCCCAAGACAAAAATCGTCCGCTTGTCACCTCAGATCGAAACGCTCCAGCCCCTCAAGTGTACGCTCCCCGCTACCATAGGTGGTGACCTGGTTCTGTTCCTGGTGTGTCAAATACAAGACAGGGAGAAACCGCTGTATCTGGGTCCTGACATGCACGGCAAGACCGTCACAGTCACCGGTCAGCACCAGGTGGTGATTCAATTGCCGGGCAATGCCACGACCGGGTTTGCGTGGACATTGGTCTCGCTCCAGGGTAACGCAGTCAAGCACATCGGTCCCATTGACTATACACCGACTCCTCTAACGCAGTCGCTTGTCGGTGCAGGCGGGCTGTTCAAGGCCTCGTTTGAGGTCGTCAAATCCGGGACAGCCAAGATCCGCTTGGGCTACCAACGTCCCTGGGAGACCTCGCAATCGCCCGTTCAGACATTTGACGTCACACTCATGATTCCGAATGATCCCAACCAACCCAATCCCCCCTTGGCAAGGTGAGTCTTATGTCAACACCACGATGATCTATGCCCATGTTCTCAACAGGTGCGGCAAAGGCGTGCCTCTGGACGGCCTCAAGAGCGGCCCTGGAGAGGTTTCCTGTACAGATCTGCACAAGACCACTGGATAGATCGCAGAGATTCCTGTATCTTCTTGATAGACAGTGGCCAGCGGTTGAATGAACATTCAGTTGCTGGGTTCTTATACGGAACTATATATTGTTATGCATCGAAAAGAGTAACTCATGGACGAAGAGACTAAAAAGGAGATCGACGAAATCATTGGTCAGATGCAATGCCCCAGAGGTTTTCGGTGTGCCAATTCCGGGTTTGAACGCCTCTGCAAAGCAAAGAATATAGGCCTGGAGCATTATCTCGAATGCGACGAAGATGACGCACGGCACTGCAAATTCTCTCTGACATTTGGCAACTCCGGGTATTATTGCCAATGTCCCCTTCGGGTCTACATATCACGGACGCTCAGAAAGTGAGGGCAAGATAAATGCGTGACCATTCACTTCAGTCGACGAAGTCCCGCGGACTTAGCGGCTGAATTACAGGGGGCGGATGAAGAGAAGAGGTGCAGGTCTACCTTCTTGCTGCTGACGAAAGGTCTTCTGTATTGCAGTAGATAGGTTGCAGGTGTACGGTAAGTAGGCTCAGCGTCATCGGACTTCGGCGTTTTTGATTTCACCTAGAACCTTGCTGTCATCTGCAATGATAGCTTGGACTTCTACATTATGCAGCTCGGCGGTGTCGCAGGCGGTCGAGCGCTACCGCTACTATGATGATCACGCCGGTTATGATCTCCTGCCAGTAGTTGGGCAGTCCCATCTGTGTGCAGCCCGAGGCGATGACGGTCATGATCAGGGCGCCGACGAGCGTGCCGAGGACCGAGCCTTCGCCGCCCGAGAGGGAGCCTCCGCCTATTACCACCGCGGCGATAACGTCAAGCTCCAAACCGACCGCAACGGTCGGATCGCCAACGGTGAGTCTTGAGAATTGCAAGAGCCCCGCCAGGCCGGCAAAGGCGCCGCAGAGCATAAAGACCATTACCTTGACGCGCCAAACGACCACTCCGCACAGCCTCGCCGTCTGTTCGTTAGAGCCGACAGCGAAGATGTGTCGGCCCAGACGCGTGTAGCGCAGCAGAAAGGCGACCGCCAGCGCCATGACGATCAAGAGCCATACCCCTACGGGCAGCCACGGCCAGCCCTGGCCCTTTGGGACCGAGGCCATCAACTCGTCGAGCCATCTAAGCTTTTCGGTATCTACGTCTATCTTCTGCTCCTGGCCTATCAGCTTGGCCGTACCCCGGATGATAAGCATCATGCCCAGCGTTACTATAAATGGAACGACGCGCAGAGATGTTATCAGTGTCCCGCTTACCAGGCCGGCGAGCGCCCCGGCCACGACGCCGCCGAGCGCGGCGGCAACCGGCCCCGCACCGTAATCCTGCAACAACTTTGCAATCACCGCCGTGACCATAGCGACGATCGAGCCGACGGACAGGTCTATCCCGCCTGAGATGATTACCAGCGTCATGCCCAGCGCCGCCATGCCGACGATAGTCGTGTGCTTGGCGATCATCTCGAGCGTTCGGGTCGATCTGAAACTCGCCGGCGCGATGCATACAAAAATCCCGTAGACCACCAGCAGAGCCAGGACCGGTCCCAACGTATTGAGCCACCGTTGCCAGTTGCTCATGAAGTTAGAAGTGAGAACTGAGAATTGAGAATTGTGTGTGCCCATTTCGATCTTCATTCTATGTATTCCTTGCCCTCATTCTACATTCCAAATTCTCAAATCTTCTGTCCTGTCGCCTCGAGCATGAGCTTGTGTTCGTCGGTTTCGTCGATCGCGCGAGTCGGGCCCAATCTGCCCCGACACATTACGGCTACCCGGTCGCAGACGCCCAGCAGTTCGGGCAGATAACTGCTGACCATCAGCACCGCCTTGGGTTGGCGGCCCTCGGCGGGCGAACCGCTCGCCAGCTCATCGATCAATTTGTAGATAAGCGCCTTGGCTGCCACGTCGATGCCTCGCGTGGGCTCATCGAGCAGAAACACGTCCACGTCGTGCTGGAGCAGTCTGGCCAGTGCGACCCGCTGCTGATTGCCGCCCGACAGAGACAGGACCGATTGTCTTACATCTCGGCACCGGATGCCCAGCTTTTCTATCCAGCGATCGGCAGCGGCGTTCTGTCGGCTCGGCAGGACCACCCCGAGCGGGCCGAAGCCTTTGAGTCTGGAAAGCGTGACATTCTCTGCGATGCTCAGAGCCAGAGCCAGTCCCTCTTCCTTGCGGTCCTCGCTGAGGATGCCCGCGCCCTGCGCCCATCGCCGAGCGGGGCAAGCCTCTCCAGTGTAGACGCCCAACTTGATTTGCCCGCTGCGAACGGGATCGAGTCCGAACAGGCTGCGCAACAATTCCGTGCGCCCGGCTCCGATCAGCCCGGCGATGCCAACTACTTCGCCTCTGTGCAGTTCCAGAGACGCCGATTGCGGTTTCTCAGCGCCCGCCAGGTCCTTGACTTCCAAAACAACCTCTCGGCGTTTGCGCTGCGATCTCGGATAGAGCTCTTCGACTTGCCGGCCAACCATCATGGCGATGATCTGCTCGTTGCTTATGGCGTCCACATTGCTGCCACCGGCCACCTGTCCGTCGCGCAGGACTGTCACTTTGTCTGCGACGCGCCTGACTTCTTCGATAAAATGTGAAATGTAAACGATGGCTTTGCCCTGTTGCTTCAACTGCTCTATGATCTCGAACAGTCGCTCGACATCTTGTCGGGTCAGACTGCTCGTCGGTTCGTCGAGGACCAGCACGCGGCAGCCGGTAGCTAGGGCACGCGCAATTTCCACCAACTGCTGTGAGCCCACCGACAACTTGCTGACTCGGGCGTCCGGCGCCAGTTCGGGGTTGTCGAATTCCTTGATCGCTTCGATCGCCCGCCGGCGTACTTCTTTCCAGCGCACGATTCCCATTCTCGACGGCTCGGCGCCGAGCATGATGTTTTCCTGGACGCTCAGATGCGGCGTCAGGGAAAGTTCCTGGTAGATCATCGCCACCCCGGCCTGGCGGGCTTCGAGCGGATTGCTCGGACTATACGGCTGGCCATCAAGCCACATTTGGCCGGCGTCGGCTTTGATAGCGCCCGAGAGCACCTTCATCAACGTGCTCTTGCCGGCGCCGTTTTCGCCCACCAGCGCAAGAATCTGCCCCGAGGCTACTTCAATCGTCACGTCTTGAAGGGCGATTGTGGCCCCGAATCGTTTGTTGACTCCCTGCATCCGGAGCCGGGCCGTTGCTGCCTGAGAGTCTATTCGTTCAGCCATTTTTTGACGTCCGGCTCTAACAGATCCTTCATCCTCGGATCGTCCATGTTCTCCAGAGTCGCCACATCCGAACCGGTATCGGTTAGTTTCTCCACCTCCTGGCCCTGAAGATGCGTCATCATCGTTTTGACGCCCAGGTATCCCATGTTGATCGGATCCTGGAGGACCAGTCCGTGAATTTCGCCGTCGCGCAGTCCCTTGACCAGTCGCTCGGAACTGTCAAAGCCGACAAACTTGACCTTACCGACCAGGCGGCTTTCCTGCAACGCGCGCAGCATTGCGAATGTCGTTGACTCATTCGGGCAGAAAATTCCGTCAACTGTCAATTCTCCGTCGGGCGTGCGAAACGGCGCTAACACGTTCTCGCTGGCCATGTAGGCGCTTTCGGTGGTTGCCCCGCCGTACTGGTTTGAACTGACCACCTCGATTTGGGGATACTCCTCTTTGAGTACGTCCAGGAAGCCCTTTTCCCGCTTCATAGTGCTTGCTGAGCCTTCCTGATACCGCAGCAATATTACCTTGCCCTTTCCACCCAGAAGCTCGCCCAGGCGCTGTCCGCCTTTTCTACCGCCTACGTAGTTGTCCGTTGCGACGAAACTGGTGTAATCGTCGCTCTTTAGCCCGCTGTCGATTATCACCACGGGGATGCCGTTATTGACGGCATCCTTGACAGGCATGCGCAGCGCCGCATCATCTAATGGCGCCAGGACTATTCCGGTTACGCCCAGCGTTATGAAATCCTCCACGACTCTGATTTGCGATTCCCTGTCGTCCTCTTTGAGTGGGCCTTTCCAAATGACCTCGATATCGAGACCGGACGCCTTTAGCTCCTGCTCGGCCTTGACCGCACCGGCGTGAATCGACTTCCAGAATACATGGGTCGTTCCCTTGGGAATCACCGCGATCTGATACTTGGCGGTGCCTGTTTGCTCGTTCTGCGCATCTTCTTTCTTGCAGCCGATCGAAGCAACGACAACGGTCAGAGCTGCAAGGGCAATAATTCCAAAGATCTTTTTCATAATTCTGGCTCCCTGAAACCTCATTTTGGCGGTAATGGTAAAGATTCTACGGCAAATAGTCAACAAAGTATACCTGCTTTGCCCCCGGTTACAAGGATATCGTTTCAAATCGGCCTCAGGGAACAGGCGTGGTTTTGGAACTCAGTTCTTGAATTAGCTGTTTGATTTTCTCTCTTGGCAAACCTTTCCTTTGGGGCAGTTCGAGAGCAGTCTGGGCCTCTTTCAGTGCTTCGTCTTTGGCCTGAGGGTGATGTTTCGCCAGGAACTCGGCGAGCCAGAAATGCACGACCGGGTTTCGGGGCTCGATCTTCAGGAGTTCGCGAAAATGCTTCTCGGCCTCGTCGAGTCGGCCCGCCTTTTCGAGCATGCGGGCGAGCTGGCCACGGAAGGGACCTCTTTCCGGCAGCAGTTCAACCGCCTTGGCAAAACCTGCGATCGCACCGTCCAAATTGCCCGACTGGAGCCGACATACCCCCAGAGATACCCATAGATTTCCATTTCTGGGATTCAGCTCCAGAGCTTCGGTCAGCAAGTCAGAGGCTTGCTGGAATTCGCCGCGTCCTGAGAGGAAGTTGAACATTATTGCTGCTGCAGATTGTTTGAATTCGTTCAGTGGCAACAGGCCTTCGAGCAATTCGAGGGCTTTGTCCGGTTGACGGTCTGCAAGAAACTGTGCGTAGTAGAGGCGTAATGCAGGAGCTTTCGGATTCAAGGCGATGGCCTTGCGGTAGTGCTGATCGGCCAAGTCGAAATCCTTCTGTCCGGCCGCGTTGCTGGCTGCGAGGATGTATGCGAACGAAGATTCCGGCCGCATGCGTATGAAATCGGCAATTCTGTCGGACGCCCAGCCGTATTGATCCTCCAGATAATGACGGTAGCCCTGCGCAAAACTCAAAAAAGCATCGACCGCATCTTCCGGCCTTGGCAATCTCGTAACGCCGGCCTTGAGAGACTCACCGGCGTCGCTGTCTTCGAGCAGGCGTCTGACCTGCGAAATTGCCGGGCCTCTGGCTCGAACGCGCTCGTCGCCTCTGGTTGTGTTTAACGCGGTGAAACAGCCTGCGACAATAGCCGAATCTGGCAACAGCATCGGCGAGCCGCTCCATCCGTGTCCCAGTCGACCTGTCTCGCCCAGTGATATAAACCGGGGGACTTGCCGGCGCACGGCAACGTAATCAACCGCCAGATTCTCAGTCTGACTATCGAGGCCTTCCTGCATCGGTTTAGTCTCACCCCTGCTAAGGCTTCGGATCGTCTGGGGGATACCCGTTACGACGAAGCATTCGGCCGACATCAGGTCTGCCTCGTCTGCCAATCTCAGAGCGGGATGTCCGGCCCAGGGAATCTTGAGCACTGCCAGGTCGAGTTCTTCATCGGCGGCGATGACTCTGGCTTCGCATCCGTCGCCGATGTAGGGACTGACGACTGAAACGAGTCCGGTCTCCTGATGTTGGCCCTTCTCGGACCCGCCGAAGACCAAATGGTGCGCAGTGACAACCAGCGTACCGTCACCGATCACGAAGCCGTTGCCGGCGCCCCTTCCGACAAAAGAACGCATAATCACCATGACCAGGGCATCATCGATATCCGCTGTGGTGTCCGCTGGAAGAACTGCTTGACAACAGACTAGTACCAAAGCGGCGGCAAGAACAGAACCTCTGAGCATGTTCATAGATCTTCTCCTTGATATACGATGTAATAAAGCGTAACCCAATTCCGCGCTCTTGAAAAGAAACTCTTTGGCGGACAATATGGTCTAAAAACACAAAATTTCCGAATGACCTGTTGACAATCCTCTCTCTTGCCTTTACGATAAAAGCCCAGTTGGAATTTCGAGCTCGCACAGGCATCGCGGGTTTTGAGTTCCCTGAAGACGTAAACTTACCCGGCAAAATGACTTTGCTAACGTAAAGGCTTGATTGTATTGAAGGTTATAGCTGTTATACCGGCGCGTTATGATTCCACGAGATTTGCCGGTAAGGTTCTCGCCAAAGATACGGGTAAATTCCTCATCCAGCACACCTATGAGCAGGCCTGCTTAGCTAAGCTGCCCGAGAAGGTGATAATAGCCGCCGATGACAAGAAAGTCGTTGCCGCCGCGAGAGAATTCGGTGCCGAGTGCGTCCTGACCTCGCTCGATCACCAGAGCGGCACGGACCGCATCGCCGAAGCCGTCGCCGAGATGGATGTTGAAATAGTAATAAACCTTCAGGGAGACGAGCCGGAAATCGACCCCGGCAACATTGATTATCTGGCGAAGCTGCTGATGGACAACCCCGATTGCCCGATGGCCACACTCTCGGCGGATTTCCAGAGCGGCCAGCAGGTTGCCGATCCGAATATCGTCAAAGTGATTGTCTCGTCGTGCGTTGCGCGTGATGCCGGTACGAGAGACGAGGGACGAGGGACGAGGGACGAAACCGCTCGGGCGATTTATTTTTCTCGTCATCCGATCCCCTACGATAGAGACGCGGCCGGCGTGGGAGACGTGCGACAGTATCTCAGGCACCTTGGGATATATGCCTATCGCAAGCAGTTTCTGCTTCAGATTACATCTCTGGCCCAGACGCCGCTGGAAAAGATTGAAAAACTCGAACAGCTAAGAGCAATCGAAAACGGATACCCGATCCTGGTCGGCAAGGTAGAACACACCTGCGACGGAATAGACACACCCGAGCAGTACGCCGAATTCGTCGAGCGCTGCAGAGGGAGAGCCAAATAATGAAAGCCGTGTCAAGACCGGGGTTAATTTCGTTCCTTGCGGGCGGCCACTCAAGGTGTCGAGGCAAATCTCTTGCGGATGTCTTCCTGGTTGTTGTGTCCATTCTGATTGCCATCGGCCTATTGTTACCCTTGTTTAACTGCCCCCATACTCCCGACGTCAATCGGAAGCAAAGGGCTCAATTCAGTAGCATCGACGCCGCAATCGAGCTTTTCAACAGCGAGTTTGATAAGTATCCGCCATCCGGCGCGTTGGACGAGGCTGGGATGGACTACTGCGGCGCGATGAAGCTTTGTGAAGCCGTGATGGGCCGGGATTTGCTCGGGCATCATCCCGATTCGGTCTTCATAAGTGATGGCACCGACGGCAAGGGTAATGTACTCTATCCTGGGCCACCACCTACTGGCGTACACTCAGAAAGGCACGTGGCCAACCTGAGCGCGAGAAAAGGCCCATATCTACCGCTCGACAACGCCAACGCTTACTCGCTGGCCGATTTGTACGGCGAGGGCAATACGGGGTCTTTCGGGCCAAACCATTTCGTACTGTGCGATGAGTACAGGCGCGTCACCCACCAAAGCCTCGGCGGCAGAATCGGTATGCCGATACTCTACTATAAGGCGGACACGTCGAAAACGGCTCATGATGTAGACGATCCGAACAATCCTGAGAATATCTACGACAACAAGGACAATCACGCTCTTCTGGCTCTGGGCGTTCCCGGCAAACCCGGCGTGAAGCATCCGCTCTATGAAGATCCGAAGATATTCTATGAGATAACAAAGAACGACAAGGTTGCGACAGAAAGTAGGCCACACAGGGCAAACACGTACATTCTGCTTTCAGCCGGTTGGGACGGCTTGTATGGAACGGAGGATGATGTTGCGAACCTTGATTTTGAATGGAAACGTGAATAACTCAATGTAACCGATTCGCGCTGTCATCCCTGCGAAAGCAGGGATCCAAGAACGCAGCGCCTCTTATGGATTCCCGCTTTCGCGGGAATGACATAGAGGAGAGTAAATGACGAAAGATAAGGATTTATTAGCATCAATCAGTGACACCTCGGATGAGAGCGAGTTCTTCTCGCCTATGCCAAAGGGCTATAGGAAGGGAAAGGCCCGCTATTGCTTTGTCATGGGGACGGTCATGAGCGGCCTGGGTAAGGGGATATTTTCATCCTGCCTGGCTAAGCTGATGCAGGACAAGGGTCTGAAAGTCGCGCCGATCAAGCTCGAGGGCTATCTGAACATCGACTCCGGGACACTGAACCCTTTTCGACATGGCGAGGTGTTCGTCCTCGATGACGGAATGGAATGCGATATGGACCTGGGTACATACGAGAGAATGCTCGACCAGAATCTGAGCAAGGCGAACTTCACCACAAGCGGGCAGATTTTCAGTTCCATTCTGAACAAGGAGCGCCATGGGGATTATCTCGGCAGGGACGTTCAGATGATCCCCCACGTCACCGGTGAGGTCACGCTGAAACTGCGCCAACTGGCGATGGAGACTGATGCCGACATCGTTTTCGTAGAGATCGGCGGCACGGTGGGCGATTTGGAAAACGCCTACTACATCGAAGCGATGCGGGAGCTGGCCTATGAGGAAGGCCCGGGCAGTTGCTGCTTTGTCGCCCTGACGTATATCCTGGAGCCCAAAACGCTTGGCGAGCAGAAATCCAAAGCCGCGCAGTTGGGAATCAAGCAACTCATGCAATGCGGCATTCAGCCCGACATCATCGCGTGCAGGGCTTCGACGCCCGCCACCGAAAAGGTGCGCCAGAAGATAAGCGTCTACAGTAATGTCCCCTTTAAGAGGGTCATCAGTCTGCCCGACTCGGAAAGCATCTATATGATCCCCGCGGCACTTCGCGAAGTCAACCTGGATTTTGAGGTCGCCCGGCTGCTGAAAATAGAAGACAGGATCGACCTGCGCAACGAGCGCAAGGCCTGGGCCCGGTGGTGCGACTTCACCGACAAGATCGGCTCGGCCGACAAGAACATAACCATCGGCATAACAGGCAAGTACACATCCGTCCGCGACAGCTATGCCTCGATAATCAACGCCCTCGAACATGCCGGCATCGCCCTTGGCTGCGATGTCAAGATCGAATGGATCGATACAACCAACGTCACGGACGCCAGCACGGCCAAGCATCTCAAGGGCGTTGACGGTATCATCGTCCCGGGCGGTTTTGGCACGCGCGGCGCCGAGGGCAAGATCGCCTGCATAAGATACGCCAGAGAGAACAATCTGCCGTATCTGGGGCTGTGCCTTGGGTTTCAAATGGCTGTCATAGAATTTGCCCGCAATGTCTGCGGCTTAACGAAGGCCAGCAGTACCGAGATCGAACCTGATTGCGGAGAGCCGGTGATCGACATTTTGCCCGAGCAGAAGAAGATAGAAGGCCTCGGCGGGAACATGCGTCTGGGCGGAAGGGATATAGAATTGAAGCCCAAGACGATGGCGTGGGAGCTTTTCGGCAAGACCGATTCTGTTAGAATGCGATTCAGACATCGTTACGAGGTCGACCCCCGATATATCGAGAAGCTCCAAGAAGCCGGCCTGGTATTCTCCGGCAAGGCGCCGAATCAGCCGATCATGCAAATCCTGGAATTGCCCTGCCATCGGTACTTCTTTGGCACACAGGCCCATCCGTGCCTGACGTCCAGGCCGCTCAAACCGCAGCCAATGTTTGTGGGACTCGTCGCAGCGGCGATGCAGAAAGGCTGCCCCGATTCAAAACTGCCCGACAGCTTGAAAGCTGTCCGTGAGGTATGCAAGTTGTAGAGGAGGCCGGAGTGCCAGCGTTTATTTTTGAAGCCCCTCTATCTGCGCCTTGAGTATGGCGTTCTCTTCGCGCAGTCGTGTATTATCCGCCATCACGGAGTCGAGGACGCTCTTTACCTGGTCTCTGACGCTTTGCCGCGACTTTGCCTTCCACTGGTCCCTTTCCTGCTGACATTTTTCGAGCAGTCTCTGCTGCTTTTCGAGTTCTTCATCGTACTGCTCTTTGAAGTTTTCGATTCGCGCCTGGCTGCGGTCCAGTTGCTTTTGCAGTTCCATGTTCTCGGCCGCTATTGCCCTGCTCTGTTTCACACTGGGTGCCTCCTTCTGACCACAGCCTGCGATCAGCACCGCGCCAAGACCGATTGATATGATCAATGACTTCCATGCCGGTTTCTTCATTTCGTCATCCTTTCAAAGGTGATCAGAGCATCAGGGGACCAGGCAGTGAGGATCAGGAGACCAGGTTATCAGGTACTGACAGCCCCCGACAACCTGTGATCCTGGTTCCCTGTTCCTGATAACCTGACAACCTGATACCCACATCCTGATAAGCTGTTACCCTGATTACCGAGAGGCTACTTCCATGTCGATCTTCACACTACTCGAAAAGCACTTTCAACCTTTCCTTGTCACCCCCATCGATCCGGCTCTGCTCGGTCCAGACGGCGAGGTCGAGGCTCTTTCGACAGTGACAATCTTCGCCGACGATTTTCTGTTCGCTGCTCAGCACGGCCTTAATCAACTCCAGGCAGTTGCTCGTCGCCGCTTGCAGGTTCCCGATGATCTCCTTGAGCAGTGTCTGTTTGTCCTTGCCTGCCTCGTGCGGCTTCCAGCAGTCATAATCACTGGCCAGCGCTACCAGAGCGTAACAAACTTGCGCCTCACGGGCCAATTTAGCCTCCGGCATAGCTGTCATGCCGATCAGGTCGCCGCCCCATGCCTTGTGCATGAGCGATTCGGCCCGCGTAGAAAACTGGGGCCCTTCCATGCAGACATACGTGCCGTTCGGATGTGTAGTTACCCCTGCTTGGGCAGGGGCAAGCTTGTCCCCGCGCACGCGGGGAGCGATTCCTTTTGCAGCGTCAACAAGCATCTCTCGAAGCCGCCCGCAGGTCGGATCGGCCATCTCGCAGTGGACGGCCCCTAACCGGGCGAAGAAGCTGCTTGTCCGCCTGAACGTCTTGTCAATAAACTGATCGACGATGACCAGGTCCCCCGGAGCGATTCTCTCGGCGAGCGATCCCACGGCGCCGCTGCTTATGATCGCATGGACGCCGAGCTTTTTGAGGGCGAAAATGTTGGCCGCAAACGGCACCTCGCTGGGCGAAAGTGTGTGCCCGGCCCCGTGGCGGCTCAGGAATGCGATTCTTTTTTTGCCGAACTTACCGACCAGGATCGCCGTGCTCGGCTTGCCGAACGGCGTATCGACATCGTGACGTTCGGCGCCCGTCATCTGCTCGGCCAGCGCATCGCCCAATCCCGACCCCGCTATTATGCCGACCAACTCTTCTGTCATAAGTCTTTCACTCCTTTGAAATAACTGCCGACAGAGTCTAACGCCTTCTGTGCCCATTTACAAGGTTTTAATGGCAACTGCCGTTTAGCCATCGTCGGCAGGACGATGCAATTTCTACAGTGCCTTACGGTGCCGTGCGATACAGCCCGATGTCGTCAAAGTACAACGTACCGCCGGCACCATTGCCGTCAATCCCAATAGCCAGTTTCGTGACATTCTGCAGGTTCACGCCTAATCCGCCAAAGGCGGACAGGTCGATACTCCACTGATTCTGTTCTGCTTTCGCTATGTCACCCGCATCACCGCCATAGATTATCTTGGAGCCGTCGATCTTCACATATAACTGACCGGTGTTGTCCTGGGCGCCGTGGAAGTACAGCACGAATGTCGCAGCGCCGGCTTTGGTCCAATCCTGCGGCGGACTCAGCGGCAGTTCGGCCTCTGAATATGCTGCACCACCAGTGTTGTTGTAGAAGAACGGCATCGACTGCTTACCTCCGTGGACGATGCTTCGCTCGCAAAAAGGAGGATTGTCATAGCCAACGAGAGAGCCGTTTGTCGGCACCTCATATCCGTCTATCCATACGCTGAATATCCTCTTGCTCTCGGGGTCATCGGGGTTAAGGTCATTGTAGGATTCAAAATCGTCTACGATAAGATGGTCGGTTGTCGTAAAGCTCCATATGGCACTTTCCCAGGTACTTGGGGTCTCGGCCTCATTGACCTCATTAACCTTCCAGTAGTGAGTCGTATCTAAATCGAGGGACAAGGGACCATAGCTGGTTTCGGTCATGGTAGTAACGGCAGCAGTACCGTCTATCACAGCCTGCTCGTCAGAGCTGAAGTACACGTCGTGCCTGGTTGCTTCTCTTCCTGCTGTCCACCCAAGGACCACATCGGTGTCCACACCTGTTGTGCCGGAATCCGGATAGGGGTTTCTTGCACTCACAGGTATTTGGAGGAAGCGAACCTCGCTGAGACCATATTGGGGCATGATACCTCCCCAATTGCTGTTGGCTGTGAGTCTGACGTACTTTGCTCGCACACCGGCAAAATCAATAGTTGTATTGTGAGCATAATCTGCCGTGCCGGGCGCCCGGGCAAACTCGTGAGTCGTACCCAATGTCGTATAGTCGGTGCCGTTGGTCGAACAGTCGATCGTAACATCCTTGAGACCAAATCCGAGAAAAGACTCAACCGTTTGATTAGAGTTCCATACCCACATCTGATGCAGTATGTAAGCCTTGTCGAACTCGTATTGGATCCAGGCTCCCAGCGGTTCGGTGCCGCTGAGCCATACATCCCTTTCTTTGTTCGAGTGCAGGTCATTGTCGTCCAGCCCGGAGCCGTTGATGGTATTTTCAGGACCCATTTCTGCTTTGCCTGCGCTGGAAGCTGTGGCGGCTACATTCTCGATGGGATAGGCAAATAGCTCGGTCGCAAAACTCCAGACTTTGCCCTCGTATACCGTAGAGTCCGGTGGCTCGTTGACCTCATCAACGCGCCAGTAGTAAGTCGTGCCGAAATCAAGGCGTTGGGGCCGAGTATAGCTGGTGGCACTCTGGGTGATACCGCCAGTGCCATCGTTGACGTCGTTGAAGTTATCACTCAGGTGGAATTTGTGCCCGTTCACCAGTGCTGCATATTCTCCCGGCGTCCAGCTAAAGGTCACATCTCGTGGCACATCTGTCGCGTCATCAACAGGGCTTGGGTCAAAAGCCGCACCAGGCGGTATACCCATCATGACCTTCCGAACTTCTTCGGCAGTTAGTGCCCGGTTATAGATCCGGGCGTCGTCTACAGTGCCGGCTAAATGGGCGCCCGGGCCACCGCTATCCCACTCCTGGCCTATTGACCACAGGTCATCGGCGCTAAAAGTGAGATCGACCTCGTGTGAATTCTCCTCAACTCCATCGACGTATACATGTCCGATGAGTCCGTCCAGGACGAGCGTCAGGAAATGCCATTGGCCGTCATTGACCGTTGTGGTGGACAGCGCAAATAGGCCTTCTGTTCTGAAAGCAGCCTTGGTGCTCTGAATAACAAACTTAACCACGTCGTCGCGATCTGAGGTATTACAGGAGAACCATTCTGTGTTCATATCACTTGTTGTCTTGAGCCATGCGCTAAGCGTAATATTGTTGCCCTTTATGTCATCTGCGACAGCATCTATTACCACATAGTCGCTTCTGCCATCAAGGTCTATGGCTCCCGAGCCAACCTTACCGGGCACGAAAGTCGGGTTGCCAACAGCGGTGCCGTCGTTACCTAAACCGGAATAGTCTAGCATGTCGCCGTCAAACCTCCACCATCCAATACAAGTAGGCAGAGCAGCATCCACTTGACTCGTCAGAGCCACACTCAGCAGCAAAACAAAAGAAGTCAAAAGAACTAATTTCCTACACATAACAGTCCTCCTTCAAAAAAATGGAGATAACTCTTTTTTTTGGCCACAGTCCCAACATACCACAATCGCGCTACCTCGTTACTTCGTTTTGCGCCTGCACTGGCGTCACCGCAGGTGCGAGGCAGGCAGAACCACGGGGCCGTTATCCTCACCGTCATGACGCATGTCAAAACGGCTTGTCAAACGGCTCGGTCTTGCCGGCAAGCCAGGCAACCTCACCTTCCGATAGAGGATAGTCATAGAAGCGGGTATCGTCCACCGCGCCCGTATAGAAGTCGCTTGGATTAGTGTCCCACTCCTGTCCTATCGACCACCGTGTTACCGAGTCCAGACCAAAGCTTGCTGGATACGTGCCTCGCAGAGCTCCATCGGCGTATACATATCCAGTGGACCCGTCCCTGACATATGTCAACATATGCCACTGGTCGTCATTGACAGGCGCAGCGAACGCTGTGTCGCCACCATCATTCACATATGGATTGCCACTTTGAAGGCCAAACATGAAGGGGTGACCGCTGTCGCTATCATTAGCTGCAGCCAATTCTCCTTCATCGCTCTGCGTGGTTTTGACCCAGATGTTGATCGTAATATCGGTGCTTGTTATGTCGTCAACTACACCGTCAATTGCGACATAATCGGCGCCACGGAAGTCCATGGCGTTCGAGCCAACCTTACCGGCTACGAAAGCCGCAGGAGTAACGCCGGAGGTGCCGTGGTTACCCCTAGCGGAATAGTCCTGTGTGTCGCCGTCAAATTTCCAGTGCCCTATCAGGCGACTGTCGTCGGGCGCCGACGGTGTGATGAACTCACGACCACGAGCATACAGGGCGATATCGTCAACGTACAATGTACCACTGGCACCATTGCCGTCAACTCCAATAGCCAGCTTCGTGACATTCTGCAGGCTCGCGCCTGACGATGCAAGGTCGATATTCCATGCATGCAACCCCGGTATCGCTAAATTACTGGCCTGGCCATCGTAAGGAACCTTGGTGCCGTTGATCTTCACATACAACTGCCCGGTGTTGCCCTCAGCGCCGTGGAAGTGCACCGCCAACGTCTTGGCTTGAGCTCTGGTCCAGTTCTGAGCCGGCGTCAGCGTCAGCTCAGCCTCCGAAAATGCTGCGCCGCCGGTGTTGTTGTAGAAGAACGGCATCGACTGCTTGCCTCTGTAAACGATAGTCTGCTCGGTATAAGGAGGAAGGTCATTGCCAACGAGCGCCCCGTTTGTCGGGATTCCGAAACCGTCAATCCACGCCTCAAATATCCTGTGGCTCTCCGGGTCAGGCGGGTCAAGGTCATTGTAGGATTCAAAATCGTCCACGACAAGATGGTCGGTTGTAGTAAAGCTCCAGATGACACTTTCCCAGGTAGTTGGGGTCTCGGCTTCGTTGACTTCATTAACTTTCCAATAGTGAGTCGCATCTAAATCCAGAGCCAGGGGACCGTGGCTGGTCTCGGTCACGGTAGCGACCGGGGCAGTACCGTCTATCACAGCCTGTTCGTCTGTGCTAACATACGCATCGTGCACGGCTGCCTCTCTTCCTGCACGCCAGCCAAGGACCACATCTATGTCCACGCCCGTTGTGCCGGAATCCGGGTAGGGCTGTGTTGCATTCACAGGTATGTAGAAGAAGCGGACCTCACTGAGACCATATTGGGGCAAGATGCCTCCCCAGTTGTTGTTAGCTGTGAGCCTGACATACCTTGCAGCGGCGCCGCCAAAATCAATAGCCGTATTGCGAGCGTAACCGTCCTCGCCAGGCGCCTGGGCAAACTGGTGAGTAGTACCCAACGTTGTATAGTCGGTGCCATTGGCTGAATACTCGATCGTCACATCTTTTAATCCGTAACCGACAAAAAGCTCAACCATTTGATTGGAGTTCCATACCCACATCTCATGCAGTTTATAAACCTTGTCGAACTCATATTCGATCCAGGCTCCCAGCGGTTCACTGTCGCTGAACCACATATCCGTCGCTTCTGCCGAGTGCAGGTCGTTATCATCCAGTCCCGAGCCGTCGACCGTGTTTTCGGGGCCCAGATCTGCCTGGCCCGCGCTGGATGCCGTGGCGGTCACGTTCTCGACGGGATAAGCAAGAAGCTCGGTCGTAAAGCTCCAGACATAACCTTTGAATAGCATATTGTCTGGCGGGCCACTGTCCTCATCGACGCGCCAGTAGTAAGTCGTGCCGAAGTCGAGGCGTCCAGGAGTATAGCTGCTGTCAGTTTGGGCCATGCCGCCAATACCGCCATTGACGTCGTCGACGTTTTCACTGAAGTAAACTTTGTGCCCATTAACTGACGCGACTGACGCTCCCGGTATCCAGCTAAGGACCACATCTCGTGACACATCTATCGCTCCATTGGCCGGGCTGGGTCCCCCGGCATTTCCAAGCGTGTATTCTATGTGCAGCAACGTCGCAATATCCGTACCCCCGGCGTCAGCTTCGCCAGTTCGATTACCTCTCGAGGGATTGGCCGGGTTGTCGCGAATTATCAGCACCAGGGCATTGCCGCTGGCCCAACCGCCCTGGTTGACTATCTCCTGGATGACAGGAGAGATATCCGAGGTCTGATGTTTGTCACCTACCGCAGCCCAGTGTTCCGGCTCATATATCGCCTGCGCTGTGGTTCTGGGCTGCCTGTTGGCAATTTCAGAGGGGGCGTCTTCATCAAACGCAGGGGGATTGGGATTCAATTCACCTTCGATGATGACACTAACGTGCAGATCCTCTTCTATCTCATCCACTGTGAACTCGATCCACGCAGCCAGGATCGCGGCACCCTTTGGAACACCGACATCCTGCCAGCGCATAGCTACTAATTGCTTATCGCCCATACCCGCGTCTTCATAGGGGAACTCCAGGTCGCCGCTGCCGGCTTCAGGAGTTCCGCTCGGGTCCAACTCTTCGGTGTCGTCATTATCATCGATGACTCGGCCCTCCCACACATCGCCAAGCGTCACATTTGTACCGGCCAGAGCCAGTAGCAAAGCAAAAGAAGTTAGAAGAATCAATTTCTTACGCATGATGGTCCTCCCTTAAGAAAGTTAGGATTAATTAGGTTTTGGCTACACACCAAAACACTCGATGTTTTCGACAGGCGATCAAGATCCCTACGTATGGAAACCGAAGATATTCTGCGCTTTGAGATTAGTTCCTTCCTTTCCGACTCCGGCCGACCTTCACCGGACTAGCAAAAACCCAATATTAGCCGTTAATTGAAATGTAGAGTATCTTCATTGCGAAGCACAAAGTCCTCACTCAAAAACTCTGTGCCTTGCGTAACACACATAGCTCCTCCTCTGTTGAAAAACCAGGAAATTATATCCGCTGGAAGCACACAAAGCCGCAGATACGCGATTGCCCGGGCACAAACCTCAATAATATTATGTATATCAGATTATCTACCTTCCCGTCAAGGAGAATCTCTCAAATTATGCATCTGTTTTCAGCACCGCTTTGTCTTTCTTAATTCTAACTACTCCATTCTTGTGACATCTCAGTACCTGATCCTGATTTCCGATCTACCCCGGAGTCTGACTACCAGGCTTCCGTACTCGGCGTGAAATTCCTTTTCAGCAGACTCAAACACAGGTGGACCTGCCGACTCCTGGGCAATCCCACGCACGAGAACCTTTCTCGGCTCATGCTCGATTCCCGAAATCAAAACATAGTAGCGTTTCTCACCCCAGCCGTCGGTCGTCAACGTGACCGAATCGACGTCTTGGCGAATATTGCTTATCGTGCATGGTGCGTGAATGAACCACCCGCAGTGGGGAAGTTTCTTCATATCATAGATTGTGTCCCTTCCATAAAGCTCTGCCAGATGCGCCTGCACGGTGCCGGGATTTATGGCCGGTCCTGCGCCTACTTGCCCTCTCAAGTCATAGAAATCAGGCAAGAGGCCCTGGCGTTCGGCATCCGTTAGATCCCAGGTCATTTGCAGGCCCGTTAGCGTAATCCCTTTGGCTATTTTCTCCCAGGGGCCGTGTGGGTCGCATTCGCTGAGCAGGTGCAGAGCCGAGCCGTAAACTAGTCCGCACCACTGGACAGGGCGCCCGAGCCACAGCGGCGCCGTCCAATTGGTTGCCCCCAGCACGGCGATTGTCGAATACGATCCTACGGCTTCGGACGTTGGCGGATGGAGATAGACGAATGGTATGCCCGTCCAGGCCCAGTATCTCGCCTGTTCGAGATATTGCTCTCGGCCCGAGACAATGTAGCCCAGAGCGTAGGCCTTGACCATGTGGGCCGAGGCCAATATGTCCGGTGTGTGCAGGGGGATTTCCCATGTCTGCGCGCCACGCGGCACTGTGTCGCCGTAGAGAGCAGTCTGCTTGTCGAGCAATTTGAGCGCCTCGTCGATCAGCTCCTTGTCGGCTGAGAGGCTCGCCCCTTCGAGAATCCCGGCCATGTCCCGACCGGCCAGGCCGTTAGCGTGTTTTGCGAAATGCGTCGTCGAGTAGTCCGCCTTACCTGGCCTGTAGCGTTTGACGCCGGCTGCATCGAAGCTCCTGATCATGCGCCATGCCTCGTCGTGCCTTTGCCGTGCGAAGTCGAAGGTTCGCCCGAAGACAAAAGGTGCTGTCGGCAAATGCGCGTGACCGACGCTGCTCGAGAAAGGTTGTCCTGAAGGTATTCTTCTTAGCGTCTGATCCTTCGCACCGTTAAGTCTTTCACAAAGTTCTTTGTTCTTGGTGTGGTTATTGAGCCAGTCGATAAACATTGCAGCATCCGCTGCCGGAACCGGTGGAAAGCTGTCGCCCCACACAGCATGTCTGAAAAAACCGTCGTGATTGATTTGCGAGTCCAGCCAACCGCGGGCGAGCCGCGCGACCGCTGCGTCGAGGCCACCTGCGAATTGGGGCAATGCGGGCAGTCCCTTGAGAGCTGCGTAATGCTTCACAGCGGGCACAACGGTTCTTCCTCTGCCGCCGATCACCAATACAGAAGTTCTCAATGTTTTGTTTGCCTTGAGCCTAAGAGGCGTGTGGGCGGAGAAATCATTTTCGAAACGAAGCTCACCCACGCCCGGGGCCGACAGCGCCAGGACGTGTGCGGCCGAATTGTAGATCCTGTCGGGCGAATCGAAGGTCGCCGCGACTGTCTCCGAGGGCTCCCAGATTACGCCGATATAGTTGCCGGCCTGTGAGATCGCCATCAGGGGAAACGTTATCTTGACCGGATCGGGAACCCGGCGGATATGGTTGGGCGCGGCAATATCCGCTTCGCTGCTGCTCGGCTCGTCAGAGAGATACTCAAGACCGGCGAACAGACCCTGGGATTTGCTCGGCCCGAACGTGCCCAGGCCTGGGAAGATCGTCAGCCAGGGGACGTGCAGGATGTCTCTGTCTCTATCTACTCTCAACTCGGTTTCGACTATAAGCGTTCCTTGTTGTTTTGCAGACCTTACGGTTCTGCGAATTTGCCATTTTCCACCTCCGCTGTCTTCGATGGCTGCTGTGGTTGTAGATACATTGCGCTCGGGCTGGTTTTGAAACGTAACCTCGGCATTCTTGAGACTAAGCCACTCGGGGCGCTCGTTGAGCACCAGACCGATCAGCTCGTTGTCGTGGCCAGACGCCATTTCCGCGCCGTTGACTTTGAAGGTGAGTTTTCCCCATCGGCCTCCTAAGTGCTCGAACTCCAGGCTCCCCGACTTGACCGACGCCAGGCTGGGCCCCATTCTGCCGAATGCTCTGGGTTTCTGTAGAGAGGGAACGACCACTCTGGTGATTGCCTCGATGTTGATAGAAGCGACCGTGACGTCACCGGCCTTCAGGCAGGGATCGAGGCGAAAACGTGTACCGGGACCCAAATCTTCGCGGATAACGAGAGAGTAATCATGCCATTGGCCGTCATTTCGCACGGTGAATCGGACCGAATGGCCCGCTCTGAATGTCGGGCCGTAGAACAGCTCGGCGCTTGCATCGGCATTTGATTTCATGCGAATCTTCACCCTGATTATTTTCTCGCCCGGCAACTCTATTGCCGGTCCTTCGATCCAGGGGTCATCTGCCGTGGCCTTGACGATTAGACCTTCCGATGAGTATGAGAGCTTCTCAACTTTGTTGTTTCCAATCCAGCCATGCAGCCCTTCGCTGAAGTCCCATTCGGTGACCGCTTCGCCGGAGACCGAAGCAGACAGCGAGAGTGACGCTATAACGGCAAGAAGTTTGTTGACTGACATGGAAGAGTCATCCTTTCAATCGTAGGGCGCGATGTATCGCACCATTTGCATGCTCGGACATTATCGGTGCGATACATCGTACCTTACGTCCCAATTCCTTGCTTGCGGCTCACCATGGCAAATATGCCGGCGACCACCATAAGCGCGATGGTTCCCACGGCGCCTACGATGATCCCGTCGAGGTTGCACTGCGCCCACTGCCACGAATCGGGCAGATCGCGCGCAAACGTTCCCCAACTGATTACGACAATGCTAACGGCGATCGATATCAGACCCTGCAGCAGACTGGCCAGGTAAAGAATGAGGATCGTGACATCAATTGTGCCAAGGCTTGTCTGCATAATCATTCAACCCCATAAAATCAAAATGCAAAGTGTAAAATGTAAAATTAAGGACGACATCCGCCGAAGGCGGATTCCACAATTTTGAGATTTGACTTTTGATATTTAATTTTTCCCCAAAGGGGTAATCCCGAGTTCCTTCACGTATCGCTCAATCACCTCATGCTCGGCCTGGCGGAAACGATGAAACGGCTCGGCCAGGAAATCGCTGCAAATCCCGACGCACGAAAGGGCACACTTGAGACCTTTCAGAAAGCTCGACGAATAGCGTCCCACATGATAAATGCAGGTGCTAAGCTCCATGACTTTTGCGTGCAGCTCTTCGACTCTCGGCAGATCCTTCGCACTCGCTGCGTTGTAGAGTTCCACGTAAAGCGCCGGCAGGAGATTGGCCCCGCCGGAAATGCCGCCGTGGCCGCCCAGCAGAACCGCCTCGGCCAGCAGTTCTTCCGGGCCCATCAGGACCGAAAAGTCCGGGCGATCCCTGAGCAGCCCCTGGAGCCGGTGAAAGTACCTCATGTTGCCCGAACTGTCCTTTATGCCCGCGACGTTCGGAAAGTCGGCGGCGGCCCGTATAGTCTCAGGCTCGAAGACCAGCTTTGTGTGGCTCGGCATGTTGTACAAAAATACCGGTAGTGGAAGTTCGGCTGTCAGATGCTTGAGGTATTCGAGCAGTTCCAATTGCCCCGCGGGAAAATAATAAGGCGGCGCCAGAACAACCGCCTGCGCCCCGGCGTCTCTGGCCTTGCGGGCGATGTTTGTCGACTCCACAAAAGATGTATCGGTTATCCCGACCAGCACCGGTACACGGGCGGCAACCTGCTGGCAGACGCGATCGATAAGCTTGTGTCGCAGGCGATAGCTGAGACTTGGTGCCTCGCCGGTTGTCCCCAGGATGAACAAGCCGTGAACGCCGCCGGCAAGGACATGCTCGATCAGACGCTCCAGGCCGGCCTCATCGAGCGTGTCACGATCCAGCAGCGGCGTGACCAGCGGGGGGATGATGCCCCGCAGCGGGCTGGGCAATTCATTCGAGTTTGGTCCCATGTTTTTGCATTCTCCATTTTCTCGTAGCTGTCAATGCAATGTCCACAGATCCGCGTGGGCAGGAAACCTGCCCACCTGCATCTACGTTTTTTCAGCGGCATTTAGTATAATCGCTCTTATGAGTTTATCTCAAGACATAAAGCACAAAACCATCGAGTTGGGTTTCGACCTTCTTGGCGTGACCGATGTGGCGCCGATAGACGCCAGGCAGGCAAAGGCTTTCGCCCGGTGGTTGGAGTCCGGCTTTGCAGGTGATATGGATTACATGGGCCGGAACCTGCAAAAGCGCCTCAACCCGGCCAGGCTCTTGCAAGGTGCTGAATCGGTGATTGTCGTCGGCCTGAACTATACGCCGCCGAAACTGCGAGCGGGACATCCCGGCGTGGCGCCGACCGGCAGGGTGGTCATTTACGCCCTGTATGAAGGTTATCATCACTTTGTCAAAGAGCGGCTGCGCGATCTGGCCGCCTTTATAGACTCGCTCGTCGATGCCGAACTGAATCTCAAGATTTGCGTTGACTCGGCGCCGCTGGCCGAGCGGGCGTTGGCCGTCCGAGCGGGGCTGGGCTTTATTGGCAAGAACCACATGCTGATAAATCCCGAACTCGGCTGCCAGATATTCCTGGGCGAGATCGTCACCAGCCTGAAGCTGCCAGCCGATGAACCGATCGCAGGCGATTGTTCAGACTGCCGCAAGTGCATCGATGCCTGCCCCACAGGCGCCTTGAGGGGCGACGGGCAATTCGATGCCGGCAGGTGCATCAATTATCTGACGATAGAGCACAAAGGCCCGATCCCGCCGGGGCTGGCGGAGAAAATAGGCAACCGACTCTTCGGCTGTGACGAATGTGTCCGCGTCTGCCCTTATCAAAAAGACGCACCGGCCTGCACCAACGAGCAGTTCAAATTTCACGGTGACAGGGCGAATCTCGACCTCCGCGAGATTCTGAACATGGACGGCGAATCGTTCGGTGCCAGATTCGCTGATTCTCCGATCAAGCGTTTAGGCCTCGAAGGCCTGAAAAGAAACGCCCGAATCTGTCTTGCCAACGCTGCTCGCCGCTGCTGATACCTGCCCCCTGCGCCTTGATGTGTTGTTTGCAGCGGGAATTTCGGGGAGAGGGAAATCGGGGACTGCCCAAGGACCCCGGAAAACCCGGTGACAAACAGGTCCGAGTTTGATAACATATATGTTTCCTTTCGGCGTTGCAACAATCAGTTCTGCGTTGCAGGCAAGGCGCGATGAACTGAGAGGGACACCCTCTAAATGATAAGCATTGCATCGCCGTAGGAATAGAAGCGGTAGCGCTGCTCGATAGCGTGGTCGTAGGCGGCGAGTACGTTTTCCAGCCCTGCAAAGGCCGCTACCAGTGCTAATAGTGTGGATTTGGGCAGGTGGAAATTCGTTATCATCGCGTCGGCTATCTTGAATTCGTAGCCGGGCGTTATGAATAACTCCGTCGCTCCGCTGGTGGCCTTAATTCCTGAGCCGGCAGCGACCGTTTCAAGGACCCGCATTGAAGTCGTGCCTACGGGGATTATTCGCCCGCCCTCATTTGCGGCCGTCTCTATTATCCCGGCATTTTCTTCGTCGATGCTGAATTGCTCGCTGTGGATCTGGTGATCTTCGAGGTATTCGGCGGCAACCGGCTTGAAGGTCCCCGCTCCGACGTGCAGCGTGATGAATGCGAAACGAATGCCGGCGCGCTTCAGTTGCTCGATCAGCGTCTCGGTGAAGTGCAGCCCGGCGGTCGGCGCCGCGATTGCTCCGGCTTTGCTGGCGTAAACCGTTTGATATCGCAGTTCGTCGTCGGCCGCCAAGGCCGGCGCGCCGGGGTCTCGCTTGATATATGGAGGCAGCGGCGGAAAGCCGATTCTCTCAAGCACCGTCCGGGCGTCGGCGTCGACGGCGAGCTTGAGCTTGCATCTGCCGGAATCTGTCTTTTCGAGCAGCTCAGCGGTGCAAGAATCGTCGTCTGTTCTGTCCTTTAAATACAGTTGCTCGTGGAGTTTAACCTTGCGGGCGCCCTTTAGATACACGGTCCAGACGCCACCGGCGTTTTCGTTCAGGAACAATCCTTCGAGTCGGGCGCCGCTGCTGCGCCGGGCAAGAAAGCGGGCGGGCACGACTTTCGTGTCGTTTAGCACGAGGCAATCGCCAGGGAAAAGGAAATCGCCGAGCCGCTGAAAACGACTGTCCAGGATGCCGGCTCCGGAGCGATTCAGTACAAGCAATCGCGAGTCGCTTCGGACTTTCAGAGGCTGTTGAGCAATCAACTCGTGCGGCAAGTCGTAGTTTAACTTCTCTGTCTTCATGACCAGACGTTATCAGACGACTAACGAAATGACAAAAAAAAATTGACCGGATAACAAGCCAGTTCGGACGATACGGAATTTGTAGCAGAAGTGTTCCTATGCGCGGGACGATACAGATGACATGAATCCAACTTAAACAGAAGACTTTTTCGAAGGTGATGGGGATGGCTGTGAGCAAATGTCATGAGAGAGAAGCTACTTCGATTGCTGCTTTACGCAGACACGAACTTGAAAGACGAATCAAGAATTTCAGAGGTCGATTTAAGTTGGATTTCACAGAAGACTACCTAAAGCGCCTCAGCGTGGACAGGTTGAGACATATCCTCCTGGCCGCTGTGATCAACGCCAGATCACGCAATTGACCCCCCGTGTCAATTGAGAAAAAGACGCCTATTAGGGCCTTTGGGCCGGAAAAAACCGATATTTTCCTTGACGTGGATGTACCTAATGTGGTATGAATTTAGTATCGGTGAAGTTAATAAGTTCAAGGATATTCCAACAAGCGGGATCCTGCGACGGATGGAGGCGGCCTGATGGCTATGGTGAAGAGCCCCGGCAAATCCCTGCGAAGTATTGTCATGGCGAGGAATCGTCTTGGTGTTGTTCTAGCGTACGCTTTTCTCGAAGGAGGATCACTATGTGTAAGAAACTGAAATATTCAACCGTAATTGCCCTGGTGCTGGGCCTTCTCAGCGGCGCCTCCGCAGATCTGGTTGTGCACTGGGGGCTCGACGAGGGCTCGGGAACAACTGCGACCGACTCCTCCGGCAATGGCAACGATGGGACGTTTAACGGCGCTCCCGAGTGGGTCGAGGGCAAGATCGGCGGGGGTCTGCACGTCCGTGGCGACTCTGATCAAGACTATGTCGTCTATACCCTGCCTGGCGGGCCAACGGTCTGGGAAACCGGCACAATAGCGATATGGGTCAAGCTCGACAGCCTGGGCCAGGACCAGTACAGCAGCCCTTTCACCAACCACACCCCCAATAGTGCCGGCATTCAGTTAGATGTCAATGGGGGAACTCCCGGAGAGTTCCGCCTGAATCCCGGCGGGCAGTTTTTTGGCCCGGCCACTTTAGATTGGACTCATCTGGCTCTGACCTTCGAGGATGGCAATGCGACGTTCTACTACAACGGCGAACAAGCCACGACCGCGACGATGAGCGATTCGCAGAGGACGTTCAACGAATTCGCCATCGGCCTCAACAGGAACCACACAAACTGGGTGGCCGCTACAATTGACGAGCTTCGAGTCTACGATCATGCCCTGACAGCAGACGAGATTCAGACGATCATGGTCAGCGGGGCAGGCAGGCTGCCGCACGCACGCAGACCCGACCCGGCCGATGGTGCGACACTTGAGCAAACATGGGTGAGTCTGACCTGGGGCCCGGGAGATGGCGCGGTTTCGCATGATTTGTACTTTGGAACAAGCTCTGAAGATATTGACAGCGGCGCCGAGGGGACCTTCGTCGGAAATCTGGCGACCACTCAGCAAGTGGTCGGTTTCCCCGGCTTTCCCGCACCGGAGGGATTGCAGCCTGGTACGACTTACTACTGGCGCGTCGTTCACCTCATCGACGCCGATCCCAACAGCCCGTGGAAAGGCGACATTTGGAGCTTCTCAATCCCTCCGCGAACAGCCTATCATCCCAGCCCTGCTGACGGTATCAGCTTTGTCCTCAGCGACCCGACGCTAACTTGGACAGGAGGCTTCAACGCAAAATTGCACCATGTCTACTTCGGTGATAACCTCGACGATGTGAGCAATGCCGCAGGCGCCATGCCGCTGCCGGAGCCGACTTTCACCCCCGGAGCGCTCGATATGGAGAAGACTTACTACTGGCGCGTCGACGAATTTGATGGTGCCGCCACTCACAAGGGCGATGTCTGGAGTTTCACAACTGTGCCCGAGGTCGCGGTCACAGACCCGGATCTGTTGGGTTGGTGGACGCTGGACGAGGGCGAGGGCACTACGGCGGTGGATTGGTCCGGCCACGGCGGCCACGGCAGTTTCGTCGGCCAGCCACAGTGGGCCGACGGATATCAGGGTAGAGCGCTGGAATTCAGCGGCAGTGGCAATTACGTCGACTGCGGCGAAGAAGCAGGCGCAGGCGTCACAGCCGATTTCACCATCTCGGCATGGGTCAAGCTCGAACCGGGCAATGCCGGCCACTATGGCGGCATCGCAGGAAAACTGACAAGAATCGGCGGAGCCGATTATCATGGTTTCGCGATTGTCAGGTATAACACTAATGTCTTTCGCCTCTGGGTCTCCGATGGCGACTCGGCACAAATCAATGGGTGGGCCAGCAGCGACGCGCTGTACACGGATACCAACTGGCACCACGTTACAGGTGTTCGTGAGGGCCGAACCAACATGCTCTATGTGGACGGGGTCATGCAGAGCGAAACGACAACGACGGATTTCGTTCCAAGTGCGGATTTCTTCCATATAGGAAGGCAATACGGCCACCTTGACGACAGATACTTCCACGGCAAGATCGACGACGTGCGGGTTTACAGCAAAGCACTGACAGATGCTCAGATTGCGGATGTTATGCTTGGCAACACGAAGATGGCCACAAGTCCCGTGCCAGATCGTGATGCCTTGCTGGACATGCGCGACATAAGCTCGTTGAGCTGGTCGGCAGGCAACGCGGCTTCTTCACATGACGTGTACTTCGGCACCGATAGAGACGCTGTCGCCGGCGCCGACAATAGCTCACCGGAATTCTTGGGTAATCAGGCCGGGACAAGCCTGTCTCTGGCAGGTCTCGTAGA
This sequence comes from uncultured Pirellulales bacterium, assembly GCA_964562575.1. Taxonomy (GTDB): domain Bacteria; phylum Planctomycetota; class Phycisphaerae; order Sedimentisphaerales; family Anaerobacaceae; genus SG8-4. The sequence continues at coordinate 14,209 of CAZLTY010000001.1, read as the reverse complement.
ATTTGGTGGCGGCGAATACTACTGGCGCATCGACGAGATCGAGGCCGGCGGGACCGTGAATGCCGGAACGATCTGGAAGTTTACCGTCCCGGACTATTTGATTGTGGACAACTTCGAGTCTTACAATAACATTGACCCACCCAACGACGGCAGTAACAGGATATTCGACAGTTGGATCGACGGCTTTGGAACAACGACAAACGGCGCGCTGGTCGGCAACGATCTGCCACCCTATGCCGAGCATGGCGTCGTTCAGAGCGGCAACCAGTCGATGGTGTACGCGTACGACAATACCGGCAAGACCTCCGAGGCGACTTTGACGGTGGCCAAAGGGGACTGGACCACCGAAGGGGTCACGAAGCTCATCCTGTGGTTCAGAGGCGGATCGGGCAATTCCGCCGACAGAGTGTTCGTCGCTCTCAACGGCACAGCCGTGCGGTACCATGACGATGCTGCCGCAACCCAGCTTTCCGGATGGAATGAGTGGGTCATCGACCTTGGGACTTTCGGCCTGGACCTTGCCAATGTAAATTCGATCACCATCGGCATCGGCACCAAGAACAGCCCGGCTGCCGGAGGCACAGGAACAATGTACTTTGACGAGATTGGGCTGATTCGGTAAGATAAGAAAATGTAGAAATCAAATATCAAAATAGTGGAATCCGCCGTAGGCGGATGACTTCCTTAATTTTGCATTTTACATTTTGATTTTTGAATTTCTTTGCAGGAATTCGGGGCCTGCACTGATCGACTCGGTGCAGGCCCCGCTTGTCTGGGGCTTGAGAAAATGTAAGGATCAAATATCAAGAATCAAAATAAAGGCACAAAGGGGCAAAGGGCCAAAGGCACAACCGAAAGGAAGAGGGACGAGTAAAGACGAGGGACGAAACATCCATCGTCTCTCGTCCATCGTCTCTCGTGCCTTTATGCCTATGTTCCTTTGTGCCTGTGTTCGGCAATTTTGCATTTTCCACTTTGATTCTTGATTTTTCTGACCCTGGATGGTCCTGAAGCTTGACAACATCTCATGGAAAGGTTAAAAACCAAACATCAAATATCAAAATTGCGGAATCCGCCGTAGGCGGATGACTTCCTTAATTTTGCACTTTACATTTTGATTTTTCTGTTGAATGAGGACTTTTAGACTATGCAGGAGAAGATTGTAACGCGTTTTGCACCGTCGCCGACGGGCTATTTGCACGTGGGCGGCGCCCGGACAGCCCTTTTTAACTGGCTCTGGGCGCGGCGCACCGGCGGTACTTTCATACTCCGCATCGAAGACACGGACCAGAAACGAAATACGCCGACAGCAGCAAAGCAGGTCATGGACGACCTGAAATGGCTCGGGATCCAGTGGGACGAAGGCCCCGACGCCGGCGGAGACAATGGGCCGTACCTCCAATCTCAGCGAAGAGACATCTATGACAAGTACATCAAGGAATTGCTCGACGCGAAGAAGGCCTATTACTGCTTCGAGACCGCCGAGGAGCTTGATGCGCTCCGCAAGCAAGCCGAGGCGCAGAAACGTGGTTTTGTCTATCGGCGGCCGGCAGAGTTCCCCGGAGACGAAGATGCCGAAAGAGCTCGCGCCGAAGGTCGGCCTGTAACTGTTCGTTTTGCCGTGCCGAATGAATCTGTAGCAGTGCAGGATATGGTGCGCGGCGTAGTTACCTTTGCAGCGGGCGAAACTGGCGACTTTATCATACAGAAGAGCGACGGCTTTCCCACGTACAATTTTGCCTGTGTGGTCGATGATCGTTTGATGAATGTCACGCACATAATTCGCGGCCAGGAACATCTCAACAATACGCCCGGCCAGCAGACTCTGTGGCAGGCCCTGTTTCCGGATGCCTCGCTACCCAAATACGCTCACATGTCCGTCACCGTCAGTGACACCGGTGGCAAACTCTCCAAGCGCGAACGTCCGAAGGCCCTGCGCAGCGCAATCAAGCATGCCCTGAGCATAGCCGCAGGGGCGAAGCCTGCGAAAGCAGGGGTTGATCTCGCCAGACTCGCCGAGGCCGGTGACATTGCCCGTGAGCAGCTCGATTCTTTCGTCAATGGGGACACTACACCGGACATGCCGATCGTTGACGCGATGGCTCAGTATCTCGGCATCGCCCTGCCGGAGATCAACATCGTTGACTTCTTCAAGAGCGGTTACCTGCCCGAGGCGATGGTGAATTTCCTTGCGCTGCTGGGTTGGAATCCAGGTGACAATCGGGAGATAATGGTGCTCGACGAACTGATCGAGGCCTTTGATCTTGGGCGTCTGACAAAAGCCAACAGCTTATTCGACCGCCAGAAGCTTCTGGCCTTCAACACCGAACACGCCCGGATGGTTCCAGGCGAGACGCTCCTGAGGCATTTCAGGGATTATCTCGAAGAGGTCGAATCACCCGTGGCTTCGGCGGATGATCAGTTCCTTTCAAGAATCGTCAAACTTTGCGAAGGGGCACGTACGCTGGCTGATATCGAGCGCAAGTGCAGATTCCTGTTTCTGAACAACGATGAGATTGAATATGACGACAAAGCAGTCAAGAAGGTTCTGCTCAAGAAAGATGGCCTGGGCATCTTGGCAATTGTCCGCGATAAGCTCGCCTTGATGAATGAACTTACAGAGCAGGCTATAGAGAACATGCTCCGCTCGTTGGCCGAGGAAAAGCAGGTAGGTCTCGGCAAAGTCGCTCAGCCTTTGCGCGTGGCTATCTGTGGGACTACCATCAGCCTGCCGATCTTCGATTCGGTTGAAATGCTGGGCAAAGAGAACGTCCTGGCAAGAATTGCCAATACACTGAGGGAATTTGGAACACACACTAATGGGGAGCAAACATAGATATGTCACTACTTGTAACAGGCTCTATAGGAATTGATACGGTTAAAACGCCTTACGGTGTCAGCAAGGATTGTCTCGGCGGCTCGGCAGTTTATTTCAGCATGGCGGCAAGCCTTTTTTCGCCGGTCAGGTTCGTAGGCGTTATTGGCTCGGATTGTCCGTTTGATCTGGCTGAGGTTTTTGCCGATAAGGACGTTGATCTGACAGGTCTGGAAGTGCGACAAGAAAGCAAGACATTCCGCTGGGCCGGCACGTACAGCGACAACCTGGACGAAAGGACGACGGATTACGTTGAGCTCAATGTCCTCGCAGAAGCGCCGCCCAAGGTGCCCGGTGTGTTCAAGGACAGTAAATTTCTTTTCCTTGCAAACACAGCGCCGGCGCTTCAGCACCAACTGCTCGAGCAGGTCGACGAGCCGATCTTCGTAGCCGCCGATACGATGAACTTGTGGATTGCCGAGCACAGGGATGATTTGGATTCGCTGCTGAAGAAGATTAACTGCCTGGTAATAAACGAAGATGAGGCAAGAATGCTGGCCGACGACCACAACCTGGCCAGAGCGGCAAAGAAAATGTTGTATATGGGCCCCAGTGTCGTAGTCATCAAGAAGGGCGCATCAGGCTCAATGATGTGCAACACTGACGGCGATATGTTTATTCTGCCTGCCTTTCCGACCGCCGACGTCAAGGACCCCACCGGAGCGGGCGACTGTTTCGCAGGCGGATTCATGGGCTATCTGGCAAAGAGCGGCAACACCGATTTTGAGACATTGAAAACAGCGGTTGCCTACGGAACCGTCGTCTCTTCCTTTTCGATCAGCGATTTTTCACTGAGTGGTTTGACTCTCACAAAGAGAAGCAGTGTGAACAAGAGATTTCAGATGCTGTGGAACATGACACGATTTTAGCGGTTTGACTCTGCAATGCGATGCTTCATAGCGATAGATATCGGCGAGACAATCAGAAAGGGTCTGAGCAGTCTGCAGGACGAGTTGCGCAAAAAAGTTGATATTGGAAAAGGCGACGTCAAGTGGGTGCGCCCCGACGTAACGCATCTGACGTTGAAGTTTCTCGGCGAGATCAGAGACGAGCAGGTCGTCGAGGTATGTAACATAACAAAAGATGTTGCGAGCAGGCACAAGAGATTCGATCTGGATGTCGAGTCGGTCGGCTATTTTGGCGGCAGAAGTGCCAGGGTGTTGTGGATAGGCGCAGGACAGGACAGCGACAGGCTGTTGCGACTGCAGGAAGATATCGAGCAACAGTTGGACGCCGCCGGCTGGCCCAGAGAGGCCCGGAGGTTCTCGGCGCACCTGACACTGTGCCGGATAAGAAACGCCAAAGCAGGCATCAAGTTGGCCCAGGTTAGCGCCCAATACCAAGACTATGAGCTTGGCACCTTGCGGGCTGATTCGGTCACGGTGTACCAGAGCGAACTGACGCCGCAAGGGCCGATTTATGCAACTTTGGGAAATTACCCGTTATTGTGATGCGAAAAACATAAGGCTTGAAGCTGGCTACTATAATAGGAGAAAGGTAGAAATGGCAAAAACAAAAAAAGTTGCAAAACCGAAAGCGACCGGCAGCGAGGATGCCCTGCAACGTGTGATTTCACAAATCGAAAAGCAGTATGGCCAAGGCTCCATCATGCAGATGGATGAGCACCTGTATGCCAAGATCGAAGGCATCGACACCGGCTCGATATCTTTGGACATAGCACTCGGCGGCAGGGGTATCCCGCGTGGCAGAATCACCGAACTTTACGGGCCGGAATCGTCGGGCAAGACGACTCTTGCGCTGCACGTTATCGCCAACGCTCAATGCGCCGGCGGCGTGGCTGCGTTTATCGACGCCGAACATGCTCTGGATACTACCTGGGCCAAGAGGTTGGGCGTCGACGTCAGCAGCATGCTCGTTAGCCAGCCCGACACGGGTGAGCAGGCCCTCGAGATTGTCGAAATGTTGGTGAACTCCAATTCCGTGGATGTCATAGTCGTGGACTCTGTTGCCGCACTGACACCGAAGGCGGAGATCGAAGGCGAGATGGGCGACAGCCACATGGGACTGCAGGCCAGATTGATGAGTCAGGCTATGCGCAAGCTCACCGCCGTCATCGGAAAGAGCAAGACGGCCCTTATTTTCATAAATCAGATCCGTATGAAAATCGGCGTCATGTTCGGCAATCCGGAGACTACGACCGGCGGCAGGGCCCTGAAGTTTTACAGCTCTGTGCGGCTCGATCTGAGACGAATAACGACCATAAAAGACAGCACCGGCGCTATAGGCTCGAGAGTTAGGGCCAGAGTGGTGAAAAACAAGATAGCCCCGCCCTTCCGCGATACCGAGTTCGATATTATGTTCGACAGCGGAATCAGCTACGAGGGGGACCTGATAGATCTGGCCGCGGGCTGCGATGTTGTCGAAAGAAGCGGCGCCTGGTTGAATTACGGCACCGTCAGGCTGGGGCAGGGGCGGGAAAACGCCAAGAAATTCCTTATTGAAAACAAAGATCTGGCCGAAGAGATAAAAGGCAAAGTCCTCGTCGCCAAAGGCCTTGTGTGAGTGCGAAGTGCGTCTTGGTGAACATCCAGTGACACAGAGATACCCTTGAAGGGTAGTAAATTCTCGCGAGCAAAACCATGACATGTTATTGTAAAGCCACTTACCCGCGCAAGAACGGGGATTTTCAATCAGGAGCACTAGAATACAAGATACGAGATGAAAACTGCAAAGCAATTGAGAAGTGAGTTCGTGGATTTTTTCAAGGGCAGAGGGCACGAGTTCGTTGCCAGCTCGCCTATAGTCCCGCGCGATGACGAGACCCTGCTTTTTGCCAACGCGGGAATGAACCAGTTCAAGGATGTCTTCCTGGGATTGGCGACGGCCCAGTACCCGCGAGTGGCCAACAGCCAGAAGTGCCTCCGCGTGAGCGGCAAACACAACGACCTGGAAGAAGTGGGCAAGGACACATACCATCACACTTTCTTCGAAATGTTGGGCAACTGGTCGTTCGACGATTATTTCAAAGCCGAGGCCATCGAGTGGGCCTGGGAGCTTCTTACCGAGGTCTGGGGCATCGACCCCGACCGATTGTGGGCAACGGTTTTTGCCGGCGACGAGGCCGATGGTCTGCCGAAAGACAAGGAGGCCGCGGAACTGTGGCTCAAACTGACACCGCTGCCTGCCGAAAGAGTCCTGGCGTGCGGCAAGAAAGATAATTTCTGGGAAATGGGTGAGACAGGCCCCTGTGGTCCATGCAGTGAAGTGCACATCGACCTTGGGCCCGACAGGTGTGACATGAAACATATCCCGACCCATCAATGCCGGGTCAATGCAGGCTGCGCAAGATACATCGAATTGTGGAATCTTGTCTTCATACAGTTCAATCGCCAGAGCGGCGGCGCTCTGACACCGCTGAGAGCCAAATACGTGGACACCGGCGCAGGGCTGGAGCGAATCGTTGCGGTGATGCAAGACAAAACGAGCAACTACGACACCGATTTGTTCATGCCCATTATCGATGCTACTGGCAAGCTAGCCGGTCACGAGTACACCTCACAACTCGGTAACAAAACAGATAATGCCTTCAGAGTGATAGCCGACCACATCCGTGCCCTTGTCTTTGCGATAACCGACGGCGCTACGCCTTCCAATGAGGGTCGGGGATATGTGATTCGACGAATACTGCGCCGGGCTTCACGGTTCGGCAGAGAATTGGGAATGCACGAGCCTTTCATATACAAGCTCGTGCCGGTAGTCGTTGATTTCCTGGGAGATGCATTCGGCGAGATAAGAGAGCGGGCGGATTACGTCTCGACAGTGATCGAATCCGAGGAGGCAAGCTTCGGCAGGACACTCGGCAGAGGTATAGAAATCTTCAACACCGCCGCCAAACGGGCGCAGAAATCCAAAGACAAGATCATCGGCGGCCGGAACGCCTTCCAGCTTTACGACACATACGGATTTCCGCTGGATCTGACTGAACTGATGGCACATGAGCGCAGTCTGAAAGTCGACACAGAAAAGTTTGCCGAGCTGATGGAACAGCAACGACAAAGGGCTCGGGCGGCTTCGGCCCGGGATTCGCTGTCAATTATGGACAAGGTCAGCGGCGAGGTTCTGCCTGAGACCGAAGACCTGCACAAATATCACGCTGACCAATGTGAGGCTGTGGTCGTTGGTGTGATTGATGATGGCGGTTTCAGAAGAGAGGGCCGCATTGAAGCGGGAGCCCAGGTCGGGATTGTTCTCGATAAGACCTGTTTCTACGCCGAGGCGGGCGGCCAGGTCGGTGACTGCGGCATTATCCGAACAGACACAGTCCAGTTCGTCGTGGACAATACCACAAAGATCGCCAACTGCATCGTTCACCAGGGCAAGGTTGCCGAGGGCGCTTTCGATGTGGGCCAGGCCGTGCAGGCCGTCGTCAGCAAGGACCGAGACTCCATAAAGAAGAACCACACGGCGACTCACCTGCTCCAATGGGCGCTACAGCGGGCGCTCGGCGATTCGGTCATCCAGCAGGGCAGTTTTGTGGGCCCGGACTATTTGAGATTCGACTTCACGTATCATAAGGCGCCCGCCGACGAGCAGTTGAAAGAAGTGGAGCGTTTGGTCAGAGAGAAGATCACGGCGGACCTTCCGGCGACCTGGACGGTGATGCCGATAGATGAGGCTCAGCAACTTGGCGCGATGGCACTGTTCGGCGAGAAGTACGGAGACCAAGTTCGCGTGGTGGCTCTAGGCGCCGAAGACAAGGACCGGATCAACGAAGCCTTCAGCCGGGAGTTCTGCGGCGGCACACATGTTGACAGGCTTGGCTCGATAGGCGGCTTCAAGATCGTCAAAGAAGAGAGCATCTCTGCCGGAGTGCGCAGGATCACCGCATTTACGGGCGCTGGACTCGTCGATTACCTCGAAAAAGCCAGGGACATTGTCGATGAGTTGTCCGCGATGCTGAAGGTTCCATCCGAGTCGCTAATCGAGAGGGTGGACCAGTTGATCGAGGACAACAAGAAGCTGTCCAAGCAGCTCAAGGCGGCCGCCCGCAAGTCCGGCTCGGACGCTATGGGAGAGGCGAGGCAGCTCCTTCAAAAGTGCGAGAAGATCGGCGAGACCTCCATAATCACACATCAACTCTCGGCGGCCTCGGTGCAGCAAGCACGAGAAGCCGTCGATATGCTCAAGAAGAAGGCAAAATCTGCGGTGATTGTTTTTGGCTTCGACGATAACGGCAAGGCAACGCTTCTGGCCGGTGTCACTGATGATTTGATTAAGAAGGGCCTGAAGGCAGGAGACATCGTCAAGGAAATCGCGCCGATCGTTGACGGAGGCGGCGGAGGCCGGCCGCAGATGGCCCAGGCTGGCGGGAAAGATCCCAAGAGAATAGGCGATGCGCTCGCCAGAGCCGCTGAATTGATAAAAGAAAAACTGGGCGGTTGATCGGCCTTATCAACGAGCAGATTTCCAGGAAATTCGTGCTCGCCGACGATTCTTCCTGAAGAAAGTCCGAACGCCGGGCGTCTTGTCTAATGGAACGCATCTGTGCTGCAGTTCTTGAGATTAAGAGGACTGCCGGGCGTGAGCCGGGAACGTGTGAGTCGAAAGTGCAGGGCAGCAGACGTCATGATTAAGTTTAGCTGCGACAACTGTGGCCACAAGATCGGCGCTAAGGACGAGCATGCGGGCAAACGGGCCAGATGCCCCGGATGTGGCGGCGCGACAACGGTGCCGGAAAAGACCATTCTCGTAAACTTCCTTTGTGAAAACTGCGGTGAGAAAATCAGCGCTGTCCACACTCGAGCCGGCAAAGAAGGCAAATGCCCGAAATGCAGGCATACGCTTGTCGTTCCAGCCGCACATGATTTGACTCTTCTGGACGTCGCCGAGCAATATAGGCTTCAGGATCAGCAGGCGAGTCAATCCTGCACGCTTGAGCAAGCCTTTGAACAGGAGCAGGAATCTGAAGAAGAAGCTGAATCCGATAGCGGGCGCAAGCTACCGTGGATTATCGACATATTCCTGTATCCGACCAGCGCGCCGGGGCTGACACATCTTGCGATCTTCATCGGAGTACCGTTTCTAATCCATCTAATACGGCACCTATTAGGACCACTTGGTCTAATATTGCTGTTCCCGGGTCTTATCATAAATCTCCTGGTCGGCTTCTATATGTGCTGGTACTTTGCCGAATGTGTGCGCGACAGTGCCGCCGGCCGTGTCCGGGCTCCGGAGGTCTTTGCAGATGCCGATATAGGCACCATGTTCGGACAGTGCCTATACCTGGCCGCTTGCTACGCGATCTTTGTGCTACCCGCCGCCTTCTACTTCACCTATGCCAATAGAACAGACAGGATCTTCTGGTCTCTTGCGGCCTACGGTGTCTTCTTCTTTCCGATGGCTTTATTGGCTGTCGTAATGTTTGACACCAGCTCTGCTTTCAACCCTATTCTGTGGATCGCATCCATACTCAGCACTTTCTTCCAATACTGCGGGCTGGTATTGTTTGTCAGCGGCATCGTTCTGGCATCCCTCGCTCTGATCGGTATTGGCAAACCGCAAGAGGCCAGACAGATGGGAATTGGTGCGAAGATTCTGGGCGCAGTGTTCTCCTGTCTGCTGATCTATATGGTGTTTGTAGTAGCGCACTTGCTCGGCTGCTTTTATTGGCGGTATCAGGAGAAGCTTAACTGGGAGGTTTAAGGGTTGACGCCGACTCATCCCTGCCGGCGGATTCTCACGCTCTTTGCATGGGCATCGAGCCCTTCGATTTGCGCCAACCGAATGATGTCCTCGGCACTGGCGGCCAGCATTTCTGCATCGTATTCAATAATACTCGTAGACTTCAGAAAGTCATTGCTGGTAAGCGCACTTGCGAACTTCGCCCTCGTGCCGGTGGGCAGAGTATGGCTCGGGCCGGCCCAGTAGTCTCCGACCGCTACGGGTGTATAAGAACCGATGAATATCGCCCCGGCGTTACTTATCTTCTCGGCGATTTCTCTGCTTTCCTGGCCGCATTGGACTTCCAAGTGTTCGGGGGCGAATTCGTCCGCCATCTCAATTGCTGCGGCGATATCCTCGGTGACCACAATGGCGCCGAACCTCTTCAGGGATTTTGTTGCAGCGTCGGCTCTCGGCAGTTCAGCCGCCTGTTTTTCCAGCTCTGCGAGCGTTTCTTTTGCAAGCTGCTGTGAATCGGTTACAACAATCGCGCTGCTGTCGGCTGCATGTTCGGCCTGGCTCAACATGTCGGCGGCAATCCATGCCGCGTTGGCCTGCTCGTTTGCGATGATCACCACTTCGCTCGGTCCGGCAATCGAATCGATCCCGACATAGTCACCCGAGACGTTTTTCTTGGCCGACTGGACCCACTTGTTGCCGGGGCCAACGATCTTGTCGACCTTGTCTATCGTCTCTGTGCCGCTCGCCAGAGCGGCGACTGCCTGGGCTCCGCCTATTCTATAGACTTCGCCGATTCCCAGTTCGCAGCAGACAGCCAGAATCACCGGATGGATACTTCCTTCATGCTTCGGCGGCGAAACGACCGCGATCTCTTTCACGCCAGCCACCTGCGCTGGGACGGCTGTCATGATAACGGTCGAGGGCAGAGGGGCCGATGCCCCCGGCACACAAATGCCGACCCTTCTTATCGGTGTGTATTTGACCCCACGCGGCACGTTGTCTTTGTTGACCATAATGTCGCGCTGGTATGCCCACACATTGTCAATCGCCTGGCGCAGCGAGGCCATAACATCATTGTCGATTTCTCGGCGGGCTTTTTCCAGCTCTTCCTCACCGACTCGGAATTGATCGGGTTTCAATTCGACCTGGTCGAATTCTGCAGTGTACTTTGCGAGAGCTTTGTCACCGTGATCGGCAACATCGCGAAGGATGTTAACGACCCGCTGATTCTCCCGGCTTCCATAGTCTGCGAACCGTGCCGCGCGAGTAAGCTCTGAGCGGAGCTTCTGCATCTTCTTTTCGAAATCGGCGTCGCAGCAGGAGATGAGGATCTTATCGAGTTCGAGGGGCATACATTGATCCTTTATCTGCCGAAGTTGCCATGGCCGTAAGTCCGCGTCGCTTTTTGCAGCAGGAGGTAGTCCTGGTCTTCGTATTTCGTCAGGATGCCTGCTATTTTGAATCGCACGGGCTCGAGCTCGGCAGATCGCTTTTGCTCGGCAAGCTCCAGCACTTCGCACGGCAACAGACGCAGAGACAACTGCTGAATGTTTCGACCAAGCGCATCAAGTGCAAAGACAAGCTGGCCGTCATCCTGGTCGAGAAGGAAGGCAGTCCTGTCGACAAAGACCGAGTTGGCGCCCCGGCTGTAGTGCTCTTCGGCCGCAAGGTTCGGGTCATCTACCGAAACTCTGTTACTGTCGACTACCGGTTGCATGCTCGTCGCCATTTCTTCTCGCCTGGCTCTGAGTTTCTCCAATATATCCGGCGGTATGGTCAATACGTCGTTCGGATCCCGGACGATCGGTTCGATTTCACGCTCGGCCGCACGCGGCGCCTCAACTGGTTCGATCTGTTCTTGCTGAGGCTCGGGCTTCTTGACCGGGCTCAACGGCAGAAAGAACGTGACGAATATGAAGTTTCGGCCCTTGTACCTTGTGACTCTGCCGTTCCAGAGACGATACGTCACTTCGTCGCGCACCTTTGCATCGGCAATCATCTTTTCCAGCGCCGACGAGGGCAACAATTCCAGTTTTGTCCCGGCCCTGATGACCGCCCTGTAATCGTTGACATCAGATGCGAGTTCAAAATGCCAGAGGTCGTTACTGTCGGGGCCGCTCAATTTACCGTCAACGCCTCGGAGGACAAAGCCGTCCCGCAGCAGCGGTGGTTCACGAGTGATAGTCGCCTCGAATCCTGATACGCCCAGAGCAGCGCTCACAGAAAATGCCAAAACCAAGAATGCCGGTATCCTGCTCATGTCAATAATCAATCATCATTAATCATTTCAACTGCCTGCTGTGGATCATCTGCCAGCTCCACATGCCGGCTGCTTTCGGAATCGTCGACACCGATAAGCTCGACCAGCGGCTTCCAGAACTCGCCCACCAGTATAATCGGTTTGTCGCCCTTGAGGAAGCCTTTGTTCCTCAGCTCCCAGACTTTCGCCAATTCCAGGAGAGTTCCCGTTCCGCCCGGCAACGCGACATACGCCTGACCCAGCTCTATCAGCGTATCGAGACGTTCGTCGAGCGAACCGGTAAGGATCTGGCGGCTAACATATTCGTTGGCCGTGGCCGACTTGAAGACCGAGCATGTGACGCCGACGATCTGGCCGCCCGCCTCGGCTGCCCCTTTAGCAGCAGCCAACATCGTCCCGCCATATCCCCCGTTGGCGATAGTGAAACCGGCCAGTGCCAACAACCTGCCCGTCTCCAGGGCCAGCGCAAAGGTCGAATCGTCCGCCTTGGCCCTGCTGGTGCCGAAAATTGTTACTATTCTTTCAGTCATTGTTTCTATTACTGAGGGGCAAAGGAGCAGAGGCACAAAGGCACAAAGTTACTTCGTCTCCCCATTGTTCAATTTCCTGCTTAGGCTGCTGAGCATTCGCTCTACCTCTCTACTTGACTCATAAAGTCTCCCGAAATTAGCCTTGTTCAGATACTCAAGTTTGAACGCAATCTCCATTTGAGTCTGCAATTCGTATAGAGAGCCAGTTGCAATGCGTAGAAAGCGAACATAATCGCTGGTTGAGTTTCTTCCATAACCTTCCGCTATATTGCTGGGAATTGAAACGGCACAACGTCTCATCTGAGAAGTCAATCCATAGACCTCATCTTTGGGAAACGGTTTTGACAGCTTGTATACCTCTGCGACTAACGCCATAGACTTCTGCCATACAACTAAGTCTCTGTACGTCTTTATTTGTGTCATTCTATGTACTTCCAAAATCCTGGTCTATTTGCTGAGGGCAGCAGAATCTTTCCTTCTTTCCCCATTCCCAAGCTCTCTTATGCTTTGCCCCGTTGTGCCTCTGTGCCTTTGTGCCTCAGTGCCTCAGTGCCTTCTTGCGCGTATAGTTCAAAAGTCCCGCCGAAAGCAAAATATCTCTGTCTCTGTCGGAAAGTCCCAGCCCGCCGACAAATTCGAGCGAGCCATCCGCCTTGGCAACCTTGACTGTCTTGCTGCTCTTTACCGCATCGAGTAAACCATCGATCCGGAGTTCATCGCCGGGTTCGATCCTATCATAGTCGGCCGGATTAGCAAATTCGATCGGCACGATGCAGAAGTTGATCAAGTTCGCCTTGTGGATGCGCTCGATGCTCTTTGCGATCACCACCCTTACGCCGAGATACATCGGACAAAGTGCGGCGTGCTCTCTCGATGAACCCTGGCCGTAACTTTCACCCGCTACGATGATACCTCCTGGCCCCTCGTCTTTCAGTGCCAGCGCACGTTCGGCAAACGTTGGTTTGCCCTCTTCAGTGAAGCAATTGAAGACAACCTTGGCGTACTCGGGCACATTCGAGCGAAGCTTCAGAAAGGTCCCGGCCGGCATGATGTGGTCTGTGGTTATCTTGTCACCGCATCTGAGCAGCACTCTACCTGTCAGCTTCTGCGGCAGTGGGCTCGGAGATTCAGGCACAACAATCGTGGGCCCGCGCAGGACCTCCACCTTCGCAGCTTCGGCTTCGCTCAAAGGCTGCTCGATCATGCTGTCGTCAATGCCAAACTCGCCCGGAATCTCTACCTTCGGGTACGACAATCCAAACAGTTCCGGTACATCGCGTGGGTCCGTAATCCGCCCGGTCAGTGCCGAGGCGACCGCTGTTTCGGGGCTTACCAGAAAGGCTCGATCACCCTTTGTTCCGGTGCGCCCCGCAAAGTTCCTGTTGAAGGTACGCAGAGTCACCACACCATCAGCGGGCGAAAAGCCCTGTCCGATGCAGGGCCCGCAGCCCGATTCCAGAATCCTCGCGCCCGCCGAGATCATGTCGGCCAATGCCCCGTTCTCGGCCAGCATGTTCAAGACTTCCCTGCTTCCCGGAGCGATCGCGAACTCGATCATATTATTGATGCGCCGACCTTTCAGGACGCCGGCCACCATCATCAAGTCGGCAAAACTCGAATTTGTGCAACTGCCGACAACCGCCTGACCAGCCCCCATACCTGCTATGTCACGGACCGTCTTGATGTTGTCCGGCGAAGACGGGCAGGCCGCCATCGGCTCAAGGGCGGAAAGGTCGATCTCAATGACGCGGTCATAGTCGGCGTCAGAATCGGCCGTCAATTGCCGGTAGTCCTGCTGGCGCCTCTGGGCGGCCAGGAATTGTCTCGTCTGCTCATCGCTGGCGAAGATACTCGTCGTTACCCCTAACTCGGCCCCCATATTCGTTATCGTTGCCCGCTGTG